>JABDLI010000128.1 GCA_013003065.1 Phycisphaerales bacterium
GCCACGGACAGCGAAGCGTCCGTGCCGTCAGCGTCCATCGCGGTGGGGTGGTTGACTCCCCTGCGCGAGCGAACGACGCACGGCACGGACGCTTCGCTGTCCGTGGCACCTGCCGTGATGGGCGATCCTGGCGGTCGGGCTGTGCGGGGACCGGCGGCGTCCCCGCTACTCTTCCAACCGGTCCTCGAGCTCTCGCGCGTGTTCGGCCACGTGGTCGTAGATCGACGCGAGCAGACCGACGAACGGGAACTTGCCGGTCAGCGGTGAGGGGCCGAGGCGGCGGAGGAGGGCGTGCGAGAGGTGCTTCGTCGGGGGCGGGGGATCGGCGGCGCCCGGGGGCGGACGCCAGAAGGCATCCAGGCACGTCTCGAGCGCGGGGGGATCCACCTGTGACTCCGGGATCATCGGATCGACGTGCGCGGACGCGACACCGTGCGCCTGCAGGGCGCGGGCCTGACGCAGCCGCACCCGCAATCGCTCGAGCGGCATGCCGCGGAGACCGAGCATCAGGGCGGGATCGGCCTGCAGGCGTTCGGCTGCGAGGAGACCCGCCGCCGCAGCGTGCTTGCAGGGCGCGGCGTCCGCGCAGTCGCACTCCGTCGCCAGCGGCGCGGGTGGCACGAGCCGGAGGTCGAGCGTCTCCAGCAGCTCGTCGATGCCGTCGGGCAGCTCATCGGCGAGGAGGCTGACGAGGTACGCCGCTTCGGAGGCCATCGCATCGACGATGCGGTCCCAGTCTTCCGGCGCGATGACATCGAAGTGCAGGCGGGTGTCGTACGGGGCGCGGCGGCGTCCCTGCACGGTCGCACGCACCGCGCCGCCGTCCATCTCGAGGACGAGGATCTGTCCCTGCCGCGCGTACTCGATGCCCTCTTGACGCACGGCGGGGGTGACCGACGCGTCCAGCAGATCGATGATGCGTCCGGCCACACCGGTCATCGGCGGGTCGGTGTCACGCCACCGCAGCTTTTGCCCACCCCGCACGCGACGCGGACCCTCGTTGCGACGTTCCCACTGCGCAGCGCCGGATGACGGCGGTGTCCCGCCGGGCGTGCCGGCGTTGGCGGGCGTGGTTGGCGGGCTCGGCGTGTCGGGCGAGGCCGACGCGTCGGCGGGAACCGCCTCGGGGTCGACGCCGGACACGGGCGCTCCATCGGCGGGCACGGGTGGCTTCTCGCTCATGCGTCCGCCTCCATCGCGCCGTCGCGGAGCCGCAGCAGCTCCTGCAGCTGGCCGGTCGACAGCTCGGTGAGCCACTGCTCGCCCGAACCGATGATGTTGCGTGCCAGCTCCGACTTCTGTTCGATCATCTGGTCGATGCGTTCCTCGAGCGTTCCGAGACAGACGAACTTGTGCACGTGCACCGTGCGGGTCTGGCCGATGCGGAAGGCGCGGTCGGTGGCCTGGTTCTCCACCGCGGGATTCCACCAGCGGTCGAAGTGAAAGACGTGGTTCGCCGCCGTCAGGTTGACGCCGATTCCGCCTGCCTTCAGGGAGAGCACGAAGATCGGCACGCCACCCTTCGGATCCTGGAATCGATCGAGCATCTGCTGGCGTTTGGGCGGCGGGGTCCCGCCGTGCAGGAACATGACTTCGGTGTCGAGGTCGTGCTGGATCATCGCGGCGAGCAGGTGACCCATCCGCCGGAACTGCGTGAAGAGCAACGCCTTGTCGCCGGCGGCGACGACCTCCTCGAGCATCTGCATGAGCCGGGCGCACTTGCCCGAACGCGCTGCGAGCCGCGCCGCGCCGCCGGAGGCGATCACGGCGCGATGCGAACCCGCGTCGTTGGACATCTCCAGCAACGCGGGGTGATCGCAGATCTGCTTGAGCTTGACGAGCGTGGCGAGGACGAGCCCGCGACGCTGGATGCCCTCGGCGTGGTTCACCTGACCGAGCATGCGGCTCACCGCCTGCTGGTACAGCCCCGCCTGTTCCGGCGTGAGCGTTGCGTACTCGCGGGTGGTCACGCACGGCGGCAAGTCGTCGATCACGGTCGGATCGGTCTTCAGACGCCGGAGCACGAAGGGACGCACGAGCCGCCGCAGCTGCTCCGCCCGATCCTGATCGCGGTGCCGCTCGACGGGTATCGAAAAACGCCGGCGGAATTCGGCGGGCGGGCCGAGGTAGCCCGGATTGCAGAACTCCATGATCGACCACAGCTCGCTCAACCGGTTCTCGACCGGGGTACCGGTGAGCGCGATGCGTCGGGTGGTGTCGAGGGCGCGGATCGTCGCCGTCTGCTTCGTCGGCGGGTTCTTGATGTACTGCGCTTCGTCCAGGACCACCCGGTGCCAGGTCACCCGCGACAGCGTGCCTCGATCACGGCTGACAAGCGTGTACGTGGTGATGACGACGTCGGACTCCTCGGCGATTGTCGTAAACCCGTCACCGGACGGGCGATCCGGCCCGTGCTGGATGTGAACGGTCAGCGTAGGGGCAAACCGCGCCAGCTCGCGTTGCCAGTTGCTCACGACCGAGGTCGGCACGACCAGCAGCGTCGGTCCGAGCCGATGCCCGTTCGAGCGGTGCTCGCGTTCGGACAGGAGGAGCGCGATGAGCTGGATCGTCTTGCCGAGACCCATGTCGTCGGCGAGACACGCGCCGAGCCCGAATCGATCGAGAAAGGCCAGCCAGCTGAGACCGACCGATTGATAGGGACGCAGCGTGCCCTGAAAACCGTCCGGCTGCGGCAGCCGGGGCATGACGCTCTCTTCCTCGGTCGCCATGAGGAGGTCGGCGACCCAACCGGTTGCATCGAGTCCGAGAACCGGCAGCCCGAGCGGCTCCTCGCCGGCCCCGTGCGCGAGATGCACCGCTTCCAGGAGGGTCATCTCGCCCGCCGGCCGCTCTTCCAGAAGCGTGCGCGCACGCTCGAGCTGATCGGGTTCGATCGCGACCCACTGTCCACGCAGGCGAACGAGCGAGCTCTTCTCGCGGACGATCGCGTGAAACTCCTCCATCGTGAGCGGCTGCTCGCCGACGGCCAGTTGCCATTCGAAACGCACGAGGCTGTTCAAGCCGAGCAGGCTGTCGCCGGCGGTGGCGAGCCCGGTGCCCACGGCCATGTCGGCTTCGAGCGGTGGCGCGTCGAGCTGCAGACGCACGCCGAGCTGCGCGGACGGACGCCCCCACCACCCCGGCGTGATGACCTCGAACCCCGACTCCTCCAGCAGCTCGCGGTACTCCTTGAGGAACGCCGCCGCCTCGGCCGTCGTCAGCGTGACGTCGGCCGGTTCCGCCTCGGAGAGCGCGGATTCGAGCTTCGGGTATATCCGCGCGGCCCGTCCGAGCTCGGCGAGCAGCAGCTCCTCCGGATGGCGGGCGAACACCCCCACGGCGGCCCGCACGGCGCCCGGCTCCCGCCAGACCTGCTCGGCCCCGACCCGAGCGGCCCCGTCGGCCGCGGTCAGGAACAGGTCGAGCTGCCACGTCGCGTCCCGCGCGTCGGGGTCGTCCTGCGGCTCCGAGAGCTCGAAGCCCAGACGCAGGAGCCGGTCCTGGCCGACATCGTCGAGCTGACCGATCCACCGGCCCACATCGCGGAGCATCTCCGCGGCGGGCTCCGGCCCGACCTCGATCCCGGTCGCGCGGTCGAGCAGACCGGCGAGCCACGCCACGTGGGGATCTTCGCCGGGATCGCGATCGGCCACGGCATCCCCGAAGTCGTCGGCGATCAACGCCGCCCGCACGGTCGCGTCCGTGAGGGTGCGGAGCGCTTCCTCCAGGATCGGCCACGGCCGGCCTTCGTTGTCATCGACGACCGCGCGGACGACCGGCGGCATGCGTTTGATCAGACGCCCGACGCGACGCCGCGCTTCCTCGTCGTGCAGCCACGGTTGCCAGGCGGCATGGAGGTCGTCCGCCCGTCGTTGGACGAGCGACGGGATGAACCGCTGATCGACGAGCAGCTCGAGCACGAACCGCGCCACCTCGATCCAATAGCGAAGACCGTGGCCAAGCTCGATCTCACCGGGCGTCGTCGTGCCTTCGTACCGGAGGAGGAACGCGATCGCATCGGCGGCGCCCACCGTCACGCCGGGGACCTCGAACGCCGCGAGCCCGACCTCGGCGTCGTCGCGCGTGTCGCCGACGAGCCCGGCGATCGCCTCGCTCGCGAGCGCCACGACGCCGTCGCCGTTGCTGGTCGCCGGCAACTGCACCTGGAACGACGTGGATGCGTCGAGCATCGCCTCGCCACCGATGGCCGCCCTCAGCGTGGCCGCGTCGGCAGCGAAGGGATGCGGCTGCACGGTCGTGGCCGACGCGGTCAGCACGCCACCCTCGGCGTTCGCGTGTACGCTGTCGCCCGTCGCGTGATCAGCGTGTTGCTGCCACGCTTCGAGCGACTCCGCCCACAGTCGCAAGGCGCCGGCGGTCCAGTTCGCGTGCACGACGAGCATCGGTTGGAAAGTCTCCCGGTCCAGGTCGGTCAACGCCGACGAATGATCGCGCTGGGACTCGAACCCAGGACCTACCGCTTAAAAGGCGGTTGCTCTACCAACTGAGCTACGCGATCGGTCGAAGGCCAAGGAGAAGAGTGTACTCGATGGCCAAGCGGTCGGCGACGGCACGCAAAAACACCCGTCTCCGCCCCCGAAAAGGCGGCGACGCGATCCGCTACACTGCCCGGATGCCCCGCGTCAATGTCGATCGTCACCGCGTGCGACGCGGCACCGAGGTGCGGCTCGGACGCATCGACACCAAGCAGGACGGCGGCCTTTCCGAAGAGGACGGAAAAAAGCGTCTTCCCGTCCTCACGGAGCGTCTCGCCGAATTGCAGGAGCTGATGTACGCGGAGGGCAAGCACGCGTTGCTGATCGTGCTGCAGGCGATGGATGCCGCCGGGAAGGACAGCACGATCCGGCACGTCTTCGGTCCCGTGAACCCGCAGGGGTGCCGCGTCGCGAGCTTCAAGGTGCCTACGTCACTGGAGCGGCGACACGACTTTCTGTGGCGCGTCCACCGCGCCGTCCCGCCGCTGGGCTCATTCGGCATCTTCAACCGGTCGCACTACGAGGACGTGCTCGTCGTCCGTGTGAAGAAACTGGCGTCGCCGCGTGTCTGGAAGGCCCGCTTCGATCACATCAACGCGTTCGAGCGGCTGCTCACGGACAACGGGGTCGCCATCCTGAAGTTCTACCTGCACATCTCGAAGGGCTACCAGAAGCGTCGATTCGAGCGACGGCTGGAGCGGCCCGACAAACGCTGGAAGTTCAACGTCGGCGATCTGGAGGACCGCGCCCGATGGGGTGCGTACCGCACGGCCTACGAGGAGGTCTTCCGTCGCTGCTCGACCACCCACGCGCCGTGGTACGTCGTGCCGGCGGAACGCCGGTGGTATCGCAACCTGGTCGTCGCCCAGGCCGCGGTGAACGCGTTGGAGAAGCTCAAAATGCGGACACCGAAGCCGGATTTCGATCCGGCTTCGATCCGCATCGACTGAGGGGACCCGGCGTTACTGGAGCTCGATGGTCTCGCTGACGATGGTGCCGCCCTCGAGCCGGCCGGTCAGCACCGCCTGCTTGGCGGTCGAGCAGAGACCGAGCCCGTGCGCGTTTTCGCCCGCTCCGGTGACGAGATGCGGTGTTCCGTCGACGACCGCGGCCGTCAGGCAGCCATTGACACCGTCCATCTTGTAGATGCACATGCCGCAACCGACCTCGACGGGCTTCTGGTTGAACGCGACGGTCTGGACAGCGGCATCCGCTGCACCTTGCGCGTCGGCGGGCGCGTCGGCGGGCGCGTCCGCGGGCGCCGTGGCGGGCGTCGCCGGCTCGGCCGAGTCCGACTCGCTCTGGCACGCGGCAAGACAGACGAGCAGCACCGCGACGGACAGCGTTCGAAGAATCATGGGGAGGCTCCTTTTCCGCCGCGTCACGCTGGCGGGGAACCCGATTGTAGCTCCTGACCCGGCAGGCGGGCGGGCGACGCAACGCGGATTCCCGCGCCGGGGGCGTTACTCGGTCACCTCGACGAGTTCGGTCTGGACGGGAAGGAACCCGATGGGGGAGTGCGCCGCGGGAACATTCGGGGGAACCCCGGCCAGGATGGCCTGCGAATCGGTGTCGATCACCCAACAGAAGTACTCACCCGGCGTCGGTTCACCGGGCGGTTCCGAGCCGATGAGCAGACGCACCGGCGCGAGCGACGCGTCGATCGCGACGTCCAGCAACGCACCGATCGGCCCCCCGGCGTGGGGGTCGGCGAAGAACCGCTCACCCAATCGGTACCGGCCCCCCGCCTCGGCGTAGAACGACAGACGCTGATCCTGCACGAACGCGTTCGGGTAGACGAAACGCCACTCGACCTCGTGCGCGCCGGGCAACAGCTCGACCCGGGCCACGTCGCCGCGGCGCGGCAACGTCGTGCCGTCGATCGCCCGGGGATGAACGGGGACCTCGAGCAACGCCACCTCGGTGGCAGGCAGTCGGGGTCCGGGATACGCACGGTACGTCGAACAACCCGCCACGCTGAGCAGCAGCAGCGGCAGGAGCCACGTCCATCGGCGACGCGTTCGAGACTCGCTCATGGGATCATCTCCGGGAATTCCACCCGCTGGCACACCACGCCGGCGAGGGCTCCGTCGAGGGGCGGGGCGCCGGGGCCGACCCGCGCGTGCTCGTGTCGGAGCCACGTGCGTTCAAGCTGCGCGGGCGGACCAAAGGCGGCCGTGAAGATCGCGTGGTGCCGGTCCCCCGTCGGACGTCCCGGCGTCTCGGCCCGCATCGCCGCGAAGTACGCGCGAAGCTCGTCGCGTCGGTGGCGGGCGAGCCAGACGACGAGCGCGTAGCTCTGGTTGTAGATCGTCTGCACGGTCTCCGCTCGCTCGTCGGGGAAATGGTCCAGACGGACCAGACGATCGAGCGGCATGAGCCGGTTGCCGGCGAGCATCTGCTCGAACCGGTGCCGCCGCGGCGCGAATTCGTAGGCGGGGCCGAACGCCGCATCGGGGTTCGCCGTCTCGAACGCGGCGGCAAGGCCCTCGCAGATCCAGAGCGGGTAGTTGATGTGCACGCTCTGGAGGCCCGTGTGAAACGAGAGCTGGTGGACGGCCTCGTGGATCGTGGTGGCCGTCGCCCGCAGGTCGGCGAACTCGTCCTCCTCCTCCAGCGTTTCCGCCCCGTGGTAAAAGACGATGCGGTCGTTCCGCGGCGAGAAATACCCCAGGATCCAGCTGGCGACCACGCCATCGTGGCTGCGGGCAAACTCGATGAAATCGTCGCGGGTGGCGAAGAGCACGCAGACGAGCTTGTGCCGCAACGGGCCGGGCGTCGTCCCGAGCCGATCGAGGAACCGATGAAACTGGTGGTGCGCTCGTTCCAGACGCGCCATCTGCAGACGCGTCCACCGCGGCGATGCGTCGGAGAACACGACGAACCGGCGAGTCTCATAGGGGACGAACCGCGTCGGCAGCACCGTTCGGGCCGCCTCGGACCGGACCGACCCGCTCGGCAGAATGTGCGCTTCGCCGGCGTGTGGGCCCGCGACGCCAGAGGGCGAGCCGGCAAGCGCAAGAACTGCCGATCCGATCCACCGCAGGAGCTTTGGGCATCGGCTCATAGCCCTGTTCGTCGGCTCAGCCGCCCCCCCGCTTCACCCGACCCCGCCCGGGCTGTACGATCCGGCGGCCGCGAACCATGGCCATTCCTCATGACCAAGACCCTCCTGATCATGCGGCACGCCAAATCGAGCTGGGCCGATCCCGATCGCGATGACCACGATCGCCCGCTCAACGGCCGGGGCAAACGCGACGCGAAGACGATGGGCCGGTGGCTGGTGGCCCGGGGGCTCGCGCCCGACGTCATCCTTTCCTCGTCGGCGCGTCGCGCCCGCAAGACGGCGCGGCGAATGACGCGACACGCGTCGCTGTCGGCGCCCGTGCACATCGACGAGTCTCTCTATCATGCGGGCCCGGCGGCACTTCGACACGCCGTCGCCGCGTTGCCGCCGCCGGTGACGATCGCGTTGATCGTGGCGCACAACCCCGGCATCGAAGACTTCCTGACCGACTTGACCAACGCGGACGAGCCCATGCCGACCGGCGCGATCGCGTGGGTCGAGTTCACCGGGGTCGAGCGTTGGGACGCGATCGCCAACGCCGGCAAGCTTTGCGCCGTCTGGCGTCCACGCGAGATCATCTTCTAATCCCCCGCCAGGGCATCGTGCGCCGCGTTCAATTCCTGTCACATCCGCTCAGGGCGACCGGGCAAGTTGCCGATAACGAACGTGCGATCGTGACCCAGATCGGGGGTTCCGAACCGCACCTTCGTTCGACCTGGACCCGGCACGCCCGACCGGAACCCGACCCCGGCGGGTGATGCATCCGGCCCCGAAGAAGCACGCATGACCACCTCCCTCAACGCGACGAACGGCACTCCGGCTCACCGCGTGTGCGGTCTCCTTCTCATCGGCCTCGCGACCGTCGCGTTGGCCGGCTGCGGCACCTTCGAAGGACTGCGGCGGACGGGCGCCACGCCCGCCCGCACGACCCGCACCGCCGAGCGCACTCCGGCGGCGACCGGGCCCTCGGGCGTGGTCTACCGGGAGGATCGGGCCCCGCGACGAGCCGGGCCGGACGACGTCACCTTCACCGACCCCGGGAAGCGGCCGGATCGACCGGTCACCGCGTCGACCCGTGGCGGGCGGCACGAGCGTCTGGTCGGTCTGTTCGGCGAGCTGAACGCGGCGAGCGCCGCGACGGGTGGCCCCTTCGACGGCGTGGGCAACCTCTCGCAGATCACCGCCGCGGCCGAGGGGTCGTGCTTCGACCCCACCACGAACCGCGCGGGCGATCTCCTCGCGTTCGCCTCGACCCAGCACCGGCCGACGGCGGACATCTACATCAAATCGACGACGGGTCACACGATCACCCAGATCACGGCCGACCCCGCCGACGACGTGATGCCGGCCTTCGATCCCGATGGCAAGCAGATCGCCTTCGCCTCCAACCGCGACGGTGACTGGAACATCTATCTCACCACGACAAACGCCAATCCCGCCGTGCAGGTGACCAACGACGCCGATCACGAGCTGCACCCCACGTTCTCGCCCGATGGGCAGCACCTGGCGTACTCGCGGTACAACCGGCAGTCGGGCGTGTGGGAGATCTGGATTGCGGATCTGTCCACCGGCCTGCACCACCGCATCGAGTACGGGCTCTTCCCGCAGTGGAATCCGGACCCGTCCCGCAACAAGATCCTCTTCCAACGCGCCCGCGCTCGCGGCACGCGGCTCTTCAGCATCTGGACGATCGACTACGTCAACGGCGAAGCGATGCATCCCACCGAGATCGTCTCCGCCGCCAACGCCGCCGCCATGCATCCGGCCTGGTCTCCCGACGGCACCCGCATCGCCTTCGTCACCGTCGTCGATCCCGATCGGCAACGGGAGCTGCCGATCCAGTCGGACCTCTGGGTGATCAATCTGGACGGCACCAACAAGACGAATCTCACGAACGGCCAGGCCCGCAACCTCTATCCGGAGTGGGCGGCCGATGGATCGGTGTACTTCCTGTCCAACCGTTCCGGCAACGACAACATCTGGGCGCTCGCGACCGGGCGCACCATCGACCTCAACGGGCGGGAGCCCCGACTCGATCCCGTGGTCACGGTGACGCCGACGGCGTCCGACGGCGTGCAACCCTGACGGGTGGCAACGCTGATTGGCTCGACGGGCGGAGCTCGTCATTTCTGGCAGGACGCCATGACAAGTGCACACTCCATGCTGGTTCGAGCTGCTCGCGGTGCGGGCCTTCTCGTCCTTGCCCTGGCCGCCGGCTGCCAGTCGTTGGTCCCCCCGACCACGCTCGACGTGCCGTACACGCAAGAGCAGGTCTGGGCGGTCGCGCCGTTCGCCAATGAGTCGGGCGTGTCGATCGTCGACCCCTTCCGTTTCGCCGACTCGTTCATGATCGAAGCGACGCAGGTCGACGGGATCACGATGCTCCCCGTCAATCGCGTGATTTACGCGATGCGAACGCTCGAGATGGCGGACATCCGCACGGTGAACGACGCGATGAGCGTCATGAACCTGCTCGATCTCGACGGCCTGGTCGTGGGAAGCGTGACCGTGTACGAGCCGTACCGGCCGCTCAAGCTCGGGATCGCCGTCCAGCTCTACACCCGGGCGGGTGGCAACACGTGGGACGGACAGCACGTCCGTGACCTTGCGGACTCGCCGGTCGGCGACACGTGGGGCGGCGCGACGGCGGGTCGCCCGGTGGCCCAGTCGGGCAACGTCTTCGACTCCTCGAATCACCAGACGCTGCTGGACCTCGCCGAATACACGGCGGGACGCTCCGAACCCGACAGCGCGTACGGCTCGGATCTCTACCTCGTCAGCATGGATGTGTACGCACGTTTCGTGTGCTACCGGTTGCTCGCTGATCTGCTTGCGCAGGAACGGGCGCAACTCATGCCGGTCGCAGACGCTTCCCCCTGATGGGCGCCCCGCACCGCGGGACTCGACCCATCGTGTCGAGACTCCGATGCCGCCCTCACGACCCCACCCCAAGAGCCCTGACGACGTCTACCGCGTGACCCTGGAACACCAGGGCCACCACTGGTCATTCCTGTTCAAGATCGGCGACGGAGCCGACTTGTTGCGTCGCATCGCCGAATTGGCCGGAGATCCCGCGGCTCCCCTCGACGGGGACCACGCCCACGTGCTGTCTCGACAGGTGGCGAACCTCGATCCAACCGCAGTGATGCCTCAGTCCGGTCCCGAAATCGCCGATCGAACCGCATAGGGCCCCGGCCAAGAGCCGACGCCCCCCGCGATTCGCCGAAGCCACCGATGCCGCAGAGAGTGAAACCAATGACGGATAAGCTCCCCATCGTCGAAGCGTTCATCCGCTACCTCCTCGACGAACGACACTTCAGCCCGTACACCGCCCGATGCTACGGCGTCGATCTGCGTCAGTACGGCGAGTACCTCGTTGACGCGGGGAACATCACCGCGACGAAGGACCAGGAGCGCAGCGCGCTCGAGCAGCGGCAGGCGGGCGACGGCGACGTCGTCGGGATCGTCGGCCCCCCGACGGTGACGGGGACGATGCTCGCCGCCGACGTCAATACGATTCGCGGCTTTCTCGCCCGGCTCGACGAGCACCAGTATTCCTCCGCGACGATGGCCCGGAAGATCGCGACGCTTCGTTCGTTCTACCGTTGGCTCGACCGCACGAATCTCGTTCCGACGAATCCGATGTTGCTCATTCGGACGCCCCGGCAGAACAAGCGTCTGCCGAAGGCGATCGATGTCGGTCAGGTCGAGAAGCTGCTCTCGGCGCCCGACGACAGCGACCTGCTCGGCGCGCGTGATCGGGCGATCCTCGAGACGCTGTACTCGACCGGCATCCGCGTGAGCGAGCTGGTGGGCGTCAATCGCGGCGACATCGACGAGGGCGGCCAGGCGATGATCGTGCGGGGCAAAGGGAAGAAGGAGCGGATCGTGCCGCTCGGCTCCCATGCGCTCCGCGCCCTGAAGCACTACGCCACGATGCTCGACGCCGATCCCCGGTCGTCGTTCAGCGGGGAGACCACCGAGGCGCCGCTGTTCATCAACAAGCACGGCGGCCGGCTCTCCACGCGTTCGGTGCGACGCAAAGTGAGCAAGTACCTCGCCAAGGCCGGCCTCGATCCCGAGATCAGCCCCCACACCCTGCGGCACAGCTTTGCCACGCACCTGCTGGACAACGGCGCCGATCTGCGGTCCGTGCAGGAGCTTCTCGGACACCAGTCGCTGTCCACCACCCAGGTGTACACCCACCTCACCACGCAGCGGATGCGTGACGCTTACGACGACGCGCACCCCCGCGCCGAGGCGAGTTGACACGCGGCGGCCGCCGGGCGGTTATGATCAGTCCGCCCCGCCCCCCTTCGTCACGCTGACCGCCCGGCCCGAGGCCGTTCCTCCGGCGGCGGTGACCGCCGAACGGGGTGGACCACGCAATGCGACGGCTCTGGGTCAACTCGGAAACCTCCCGCCTCCGGCAGGTGATCATCGGCAACCCCGAGCGCTTCGAGCTCGCGGGACCGATCAACCCGAAGCTGGAGCGGCTTGCCCTCGGCGCCGGCGATCTGCCGACGCAGGAGACGCTCATACCCGAGTTCGCCGCTCTTCGGGCGGCGCTGGAGAGCCGGGGCGTCGAGGTCATGCAGCCGTCGCCCCTCGACGGCGTCCCCGATCAGCTCACGCCCCGCGACATCGGCTTCGTCGTCGGCGATCGTTTCGTCATCGCCAACATGCTGACGCCGTGCCGACGCGAGGAGTGGCGTGGCATCGAGTCGATCCTCTCCACGATGTCCCCCGAACGCATCGTCCGCCCTCCGGCGGACGTCACCCTGGAGGGCGGTGACGTCGTGCTGGACCGTGGCGTGCTCTACGTCGGTCTGAGCGAGCGGACATCATCCGGCGGGGCCGCCTTCCTCGCGGAGACCTTCGGCGACGAGTACGAGGTGGTGCCCGTCCCGCTGCGTACGACGGCCGAGGGCGAGGACGTCCTGCATCTGGACTGCGCGTTCGTCCCCGTCGGAGAACGCAGCGCGATCATCTACCCGCCCGGTCTTCGCGAGATCCCGCCGCGTCTGCGCGCGGAGTATGACTGGATCGAGGTCGATCGCGAACAACAGCACGAGCTGGCGACGAATGTGCTGTCGATCGCTCCCGACCTCGTCGTCTCGCGTGACCTTTCCCACGCCGTCAACGCCGAGATGCGAAACCGCGGCATCGAGGTCATCGAGCTCCCCTTCCACGGAACGCCCGACTGCGGCGGGTCGTTCCGCTGCGCGTCGCTCCCGCTCACGCGAGATCTCCAGCTTTGACGACCACCCCCCCCGGCCCCCGGCTCGACGTCGACGCGGACATCCGCCGCGCCGCGACGCTCCCGGGGTGGTTCTACCGGGATGACGCGGTCTTCGCCTGGGCCCGCGATCGGATCTTCGCACGGAGCTGGCAGCTCGTGGAGCAGGCGGACACCGTCACCGTTCCCCAACAGGTGCTGCCGTTCGACTTTCTCCCCGGTCTCGTCGAGGAGCCGCTGCTGCTCGTGCGTGACGCGGCCGACGTGGTGCGGTGCCTGTCCAACGTGTGCACGCACCGCGGCATGCCCGTCGTCGCCGCGCCCGGTCGGTGCGCTCATCTGCGGTGCCCGTACCACGGGCGCCGCTTCGGCCTCGACGGATGCTTCGAACACATGCCCGAGTTCGAGGACGCCGAGGGCTTTCCCCGCCCGGCCGACGACCTCACGCGGCTGCCTCTGGAGTCGTGGGGCCCCTTCTCGTTCACGGCGCTCGACCCGCGGTGGTCGTTCGACGACTTCATCACGCCGGTTCGCACGCGGATGCAGTGGCTCGCCGACGCTGCCTTCCGCTTCGACGCCACCCGCTCTCGCGACTATCTCGTGCAGGCGAACTGGGCGTTGTATTGCGACAACTTCCTGGAGGGGTTTCACATCCCCTTCGTTCACTCCGGCCTCAACGAGGTCATCGACTACGGCTCGTACCGAACCGAGCTCGCGGCGTGGGGCAACGTCCAGATCGGCGTGACCCGTGGCGCGGAGAACGCGTTCGTGCTGCCGCCCGGCTCGCCCGATGCCGGCTCCGAGATCGGCGGCTACTACTTCTGGCTCTTCCCCAACCTGATGCTCAACTTCTATCCGTGGGGAATCTCGGTCAACATCGTCAAGCCGCTCGCGGTCGATCGCACGCGGGTGTCGTATCTCACGTTCGTCGCCGATCCGTCCCAGCTCGATCAGGGGGCGGGCGCTGCGCTCGATCGCGTCGAGCGTGAGGACGAGGCGATCGTCGAAGCCGTGCACCGCGGGTTGGCATCGCGACACTACGACCGCGGTCGGTATTCCCCGAAACGCGAGACGGGCGTTCACCACTTCCACCGCCTGCTCGCGGAGCTGTGGAACTCGGATCACGCGTAGGTCCTGTTTGATAGCTCAGGATTCGCGTGAGTGCGATGCTCTTCGTTGTGGCGAGGAGTCGATCCGACGCCGTATTTTGCGATACAGCGAGGTATCGACGACGAAGTCCACAGCGGAGATGATCGCACTCACGCGGATGCTGAGCTATCAAACATGACTTACGCGTTGGGCTATACTCTCCTCCCACCGGGAGGACACGAAGCAATGCTGAAAGAGCCCTACACGATCGAGCTCAACGACCGCCAGCACGAGTATCTCGAACGCATGCGTGACAAGTACGACCTGCCCGACGTCGGCAAGGCGGTGCGGGTGCTCGTCGATTTCGCGATGCACGAGCCGGCGGAAGAAGCTCGCTTGTTCACCGACATTCGTTGCAGCGGCTGTTGAGGCCCGTGGCGGCCTCGATTCGCCGCGTCGCCTTCGGCTTCGGGGGCGGCGTTCGATATACTGGCGGAATGGCCGATCACCGGTTCGACACCGCCGCCGTGGCCCTGTGCCTCGTCATGCTCGGGTTGCTCGCTCCCGCCGCCCACGGCGGTGAGGTGCACGTCGTTCCGAGCGGGCTGGATCTCGGAGAGTGGCCCGCCGGGCGCGTGACCGAAGCCGCGGCGTGGATCGTGAACGCGACCGACACGACCGCGCGCGTGACCGGCATCGAAGCGACGCCGGCGGTGAAGCTCGCGACGGCCGTCCCCCTGTCGATTCCGCCCCACGCCGCGCGTCCCCTGAAGCTGACCGTTCGGGCCGATCCCCGTGCCGGTGATCGCCTGCGAGCGTCGGTGCGGTTCACGGGGACCGGGGTCGAATCGCTGCGGTTGACCATCACGCTGGCGTCCGCGCATCCCGACCTGCGGCTCGCGCCGGCCACGGCCGGTGACGACGCATGGGCGCCCGTCCGCGTGGCCCCCCACTGGCTCGATCTCCCCGCCGCCGCCCCCGGCGAGCGGCGGCAGGCCACGGTGTGGTTGATCAACACCGGCCGCCGCGACCTGGATGTCATCGCCGCCCGCGGCACGTGCGGCTGCGTCGAGCTGCCGGACTTCAGCCCCCGGCGTCTGGAACGGGACCGCGTCATGCCGGTCACGATCGCGATGCTCGGGAAGGGCGCGATCGGCCAGCTTCAAGTCAAGCACGTCACGTTCGTCATCGACGGGGAGGATCCGCTGACCGTCGAGCTTCGGATGCCGGTCATCGATCCGATGGAATCACGCGTTCGCCGGTACCTCGACGCCATCGAGCGCGACGACTTCTCGACGATGCGCGCGTTGCTCGCGGTCGACGCCCGGATCGCATTCGGCGCGAGCGACCCGGGGGGCCCGCACACGCGTGACGACGGCGGTCCGATCCCGACCTGGGACCGCGCGCTCAACGCCGCGACCACCTACGAGTCGTTTGCGACGGCCGGCTCGACCGTCCTCGTGCGGAGGCGGACGATCAACGACCTGTACCGACTGCTCGACGGCGACGCTCGCGAGACCGACGTCGAGTTCGAGTTCAACGAGCATCGGGAGATCACGGCGATCCGGTTCCTCCCGCAGAAAGACGGCGATCCCGAGCGACTGGAGATGTTCCTGGAGTGGGCCGAGTCCACGCATCCCGGCAGCCGCCAGACGCTCGTCCCGTCGGGACGCATCGTGCCCGACCCGGCCACCGCCGACCTGTGGCGAGAGCGGCTTGCCGCGTGGCGTCGCGCTTTCGACCTGCCGCCCGTCCATCTGGGTGACGCCGGCTGACGACGACCCCGGAGGATCGCCCCTTGGACATCCAGTTTCTCGGCGCCGCCCGTCAGGTCACGGGGTCCCGCTACCGGCTCGACGTCGCCGGGAAGCGGATCATGGTCGACTGCGGTCTCTTCCAGGAACGCGAGCATCTCGACCGCAACTGGGAGATGCCGATCACCGACGCGCGGTCGATCGACGTGCTGCTGCTCACCCACGCGCACCTCGATCACTGCGGGCTGGTTCCGCGGCTCGTGGCGAGCGGATTCAACGCCCCCATCATCACCACCGAGCCCTCGCGTGACCTCGCCGAGATCATCATGCTCGACTCCGCCCGGATCCAGCAGGAGGATGCAAAGTACAAGCGGCGGCGTCACCGCAAGGAGGGACGACGCGGGCGGCATCCGGCGTTGCCGCTGTACAAGACCGGCGATGCGGAACGGGCGACGAAGATGATCCGGGGCGTGCCCTACGGGCAGCCGGTCGATCTCGGCGATGGCGTCAGCGTCACGTTCCACGAATCCGGTCACATCCTCGGCTCGGCCATCCTCGAGGTGAAGAGCCCGGGTCCGAACGGACAGCATCACCTCGTCTTCTCCGGCGACCTCGGACAGTGGGACAAGCCGCTGGTCGGTGACCCGAAGCTCCTGCGTCGCGCCGACGCCGTCGTTCTCGAGTCGACGTACGGCGATCGTCACCACCGCGAGAGCGGCAACGTGGATGAGCAGCTCGAGCGTGTCGTCAACCGGACGATCGACCGTGGCGGCAACGTGGTCATTCCGACGTTCGCGATCGAACGCGCCCAGGATCTGCTCTTCCACCTCTCGACCCTCCTGCACGCCAAACGCATTCCGAAGGTGCCCGTCTACCTCGACAGCCCGATGGCGGTGGACGTGACGGACGTCTTCCGCCGCCACCGCGACTACATGGACGACGAAACGAGCGCGTTGCTCGCTGCCGGCAAGTCGCCGCTGCGTTTCCCCGGTCTGCGGATGAGCCGGACGGTCAAGGAGTCCCGCGCGATCAACGCCGACGACCGACCGAAGCTCATCCTTTCGACGAGCGGCATGTGCAACGCGGGACGGATCAAGCACCACCTTCGCCGCAACATCGGCCGCGCCAAGTCGACCATCCTGTTCGTCGGGTACCAGGCGCACGGGACGCTGGGTCGCATCATTCTCGAAGGCGCCAACGAAGTGCGGATCCACGGCAAGTGGTACCCCGTGAGGGCCGAGCGGGCCCAGATCTACGGGTTCAGCGCGCACGGCGATCAGGGCGACCTGATGCGGTGGATCGGCCACTTCGACCCGCGTCCGCGGCAGGTCTTCCTGACCCACGGGGAGCTCTCGGCGGCCCAGACGCTCGCCCGGCGGATCGGCACGCTCGGGGTCGCCGTCACGATCCCCGGATATCGCGAAGTGGTCACGCTTCCGGCCGGGGAGGCGAACGTGGTACGCTGAGGCTTCCGGGAGGAGGACTGCCGTGACCGCACGCCCCGCCACGCCCGGTGGCTACAAGATCCCGCCCTACTCGGTGAACGACGAGAAGGTCCTCGTCGGCTCGATGCTCGAGCGGCCGGAGATCACGGACGCCGTGGCGGCGATCGTGACCGACCCCGACGCGTTCTTTCGTCCCGAGCACGGGCGGCTCTACCGGGCCATCCTCGCCGCGCGGGCCAACGGCCATGCTCCGGATTCCGCGACGATGCTGGCCGCGCTCGAGGCCGGCGGTCATCTGACCACCCTGGGCGGGCTCGACGGCATCCGGGGGATGCGGGACGCGGCCGTGGACGACGACGCCGCGCTCGCCAGCGCCCGCGTGATCCGCGAGAAGTCGCTCATGCGCGCCCTGATCGACGTGATCACCGAGATGCTCAACGACGTCTACCACGCCCAGGACGGCTTCGAGGCGGTCCTCAAGCGTTCCAAACGTCAGCTCACCGAGCTGGGGCACGCCAGCGGCGTAACCAAGCCGCGGGCGTCGCGATCGAAAAAATGAACTCGTCTCGAAAAGGCCCCTTGACGAACCGCCGATCTTATTTACTATGCTTCGTAGTACTACGGTGCCTGGTACGTAGGAGACCCTCCCATGGCCCGAAAGAGGCTCGATGAGCTCGGACACCTCCAGCAGGACGTGATGGAGGTCATCTGGCGTGAGGGTGAGGCGACGGTCCAGCAGGTCAGAGATGCCCTGGCGGGCCGGAACCCGGCCTACACGACGGTTCTCTCCGTGCTCCAGAAGCTGGAGAAGGCCGGCTGGGTCACCCACCGGCAGTCCGGCCGCAGCTACATCTACTCCGCCCTCCGCTCCCGCGAGCAGGAGGGATCGAACGCCCTGCGGACCTTCATGGACCGGGTCTTTCGCGGCGATCCTGCGCTCTTGCTGCAGCATCTCATCGATGACGAGCGTTTGAGCGATGGGGACCTCGCCGCCCTGCGGGCGATGATCGAGACGCGACGAAAGGAGCGGGACACCGATGGAGCTTGAATCACTGCTGGCGACCGAATCGATCCTGACGCTCCTGTGGCAGACCACGTTCTGGCTGCTCGCCGGTCTCGTGGCGGCCACCCTGATGCGGCGGCACCCCGCCCGCAGCCACGCGGTGCTGGTCGCGGCACTCCTCGCCGCGCTCCTCACGCCGATCGCGACGTTCTTGTTCCAACGGGCCGGCTGGGGGCTCCTCCCCGCCCCCGCGTCGTTGAGCGGAATCCCCGAGCCGGTGTCGCCAACCGGCGCGGCCGGACGAGCGGCGCGTCCGGCCGGCGGCGGCATGATGCTGATGCTGGCCGGCGGGTGGTTGCTCGGATCGGGACTGCTGCTCGCACGACTCGCCGTCGCCGCCGCCCGGGCGCGCGCGATGATCGGAAACGCCACGCCGTGGAGCGACGACGCGATCGCCGCCCCGACCCGCGCCGCGTGCGCTGCGCTCCGCGTCGGCGTGCCCCCGGTCGTGCTGCGCACGCCCGACGTCCGCAGCCCGATGATCTGGTGCTGGGGACGGCGGCCGACGATTCTCTTCCCGGCCGCACCCAGCCCGGCCGCGGACGATCGGCTGTTCGGCATCCTCTGTCACGAGCTCGCCCATCTGCAGCGTCGTGATCACGTGACCGCCCTGGTGGCGGAGATCGCAAGCTGCGTGCTCTTCTGGCACCCGCTCGCGTGGGTGACCCGCCGCCGGCTCCGCCAACTCAGCGAGCAGGCGTGCGATGCCTGGGTCCTGGCCGCCGGCGTCCCGGCGCACCGCTACGCGGATGCGTTGATCGGTCTGATCCCGACGTCTCCTCCGCCGCGACTCGCGCTCGCGGCGGTGAGCGGACGTCGCGGGGTGGTCGCCCGCATTGACCGCATACTCCGCACGCCCGTCACCACGCCGCGGGGCGGCCGCATGTTCGCGCTCGCCGCCGTGACGGTGACCGGGCTCGGCATGACCATCACGGCGCTCGCCCAACGCCGGGCACCGGTGCCGGTGCCGCCGCTCGTCCTGGAGCTTTCCCCGCAGCCCCCGGTTCCGGCCACCCCCGGCGTTGCATCCTCGAGCGGCGCGCTCACCGCCGTGCCGGGCGAGCTGGACCTGGGCGTGTCCGCCCCGGGGGGCACCGTGTACGGCGCGATCTGGCTGGTCAACGAAGCGGCCGCGCCGGTGCGGATCCTGAGCGCCCGGGCGAGCTGCGGCTGCACGACGGTGGGTGCGTTCGCGCCGACCGACCTCGAGCCGGGCGAGCGTATGCGGGTCGATCTGTCCATGGAAGCGCCGAAGGACGCCGGCGTGAAAAGCACCAAGAAAATCACCTTCACGATCGAGGACCACGAGCCCCTGCAGGTCCCGATCTTCATCGCTACCGAACCCGCGTCGACGCCCGCGTCGACGTAAGTACGCATCTCGTATACGTTCGTTCTGTTCAAGACCGCGTCTGATTCGCGTCCGGCGATCGGCGTGTCAACCAGGAAGGATCCCACCATGTCCATTCACCGCATGAGAACCATCGCCGCCGGAATGACGCTCGCGCTCCTGCTGCTCACGCCGCACGCGGCCGGGCAGTCGACCGCAGACGCGGCACCGGCCCCGCCGACCTCCGCCATCGTTCTCCCGGCTCAGCTCGACCTCGGCGCCGTCGTACCGGCCGAGACGACGAAGGGAGAGCTGTGGCTCGTCAACCCGACCGACGCTCCCGTGACCGTACGCTCCGCCAAGGGAAGCTGCGGCTGTATCGGTCTCAAGAGATTTCGCCCGGTCACGCTCGCACCGAATCAGGCTCACTTGGTGTCGTTCACGATGCTCGCCCCCAAGGCGGACGGCCTCACGAAGACCAAGCACGTGACGTTCACCGTGCGCGGCGCGCCACCGATCAAGGTCCCGGTGACGATCACCACGGACGCCACCGCTGAGACGCTTCGCGTCGAGCCGGTCGCCGAGCCCCGCGTCCGCACGGTGCCGTCTCGCATCGCGTACAAGCCGCTGTCCCCGGGCACGAAGGTCGAGACCGAAGTCTGGCTCATCAACACGAGCACCGAGCCCCTCGCCTTTACCGGCGCCCGCTCGAGCTGCGGATGCACGACGTTCGTGGACGCCGAGCCCCGCACGATGGCCCCGGGCGAAGCCACCCGCTTCCCGATCGCCGCATCGGCGCCGAAGAAGGCCGGGAAGAAACGCACGGTCGACATGCTGTTTTCGTTCGAGGGAATGGAACCGGTGCGGGTGCCGCTGGTCATGTCCGCCGCGGCGGCCGAGTAGCGGACGCGGGGGCGCTCGCGAGGGCGTTCGCGAGCGATCGCGGGGTGTCAGCGCAAACGCGCCGTTCGCGCCACCGCCCGACCCAACCTGCTCGAGGCGGCATGGACGCCG
>JABDLI010000180.1 GCA_013003065.1 Phycisphaerales bacterium
CCTCCCACAACAACGACAAACGCTGACAAGATGGGCACACGCATGATCGATGTCTCCTCCCTCCAGGGTAGACCCCCCAAGCCCGCGCCCGCACACCCCCGTCCGATAAGCCGTCTCACCCCCCAACTTTCTCGGACGGACTCGAAGTCCACCGCCCGTTGATCCGATGGACAGAACGGGGGGAGACTACGCACTTGCGAGGCCCGCGATGCTCGACATCGACCACGAACGCCGCTGCGAACCCCGCCTGGTCATCGAGCGTCCGTGCAAGATCTTCGATCCGCGGGCGCGGAAGTACGTCGCCGGTTGCACCCGTGACGTCGCGCCGGGTGGTCTGATGCTGCGGCTGGACCGCGTCGTGCCCCTCGAGCCCGGTGACCGGGTGTACGTCGGCATCGCCCGCACCCGCCGCCACGCATTGCTGCACGCCGACGAGATGGTCGAGGCCACGGTCGTGCGGGCCGGATCGATGGCGGGCGGCGAGACGCTCGTCGCCGTTCACTTCCCGCAGGCAACGCCGGCGGCCCACGCCGCCGCGGCGTGAGACCCGGCTACCGCAGGTCGGCGCCCTTCGCCCGGTAGTAGACGCCCAGGTCGTCCCGTCGCGGCTCCGAGAACTTGGCGGCCATCAACGCCGACCACGAGCGCTGCTTGGCCGGCTCCACGCCACGCGTCGCGAGATACTCGACGTACGCCTCGTCGTACTCGTCGATGCGGCGGGTCATCGTCGCGTCGTCGGGGTAGCGGTCGTCGAACAAGACGGCGTCGAGCGGGAGCCGGGGCCGCGGCGTCGGCGTCTCGTCGGGCCGGCCGACGCAAAGGCCGTAGAGCGGGTAGACGCCCTCGGGCAACTCGAGCAACGCGTCGACCTGCGCGAGATCATTGCGCAGGCCCCCGATGTAGCACATGCCGTACCCCATCGACTCGAAAGCGAGCGCGACGTTCTGCGCAAACAGCGTCGCATCGATGACGGCGAGGAGGAACGCCTCCAGGTGTGCTTCGTAGTCGACGCCGTGTTGCGCGGCCGCGAGGCGATGACGCCGCACGTCGCCGGCGACGACGAAGAACGCTCCGCAGTCCGCCACCTTCCCCTGCCCGCCGGTGAGCCCCACGAGCGATTGTCGCGTCGCGACGTCGGTCACGCGGATGAGGCAGTACGCCTGCACCGCGGAGCTGGTGGATGCCGCCTGGCCCGCGACGACGGCTCGCCGCACGTCTTCCTCCGGGATCGGGTCGGCCGTATAGCGGCGGATCGAACGGTGACGGGCCATCAGATCAAGGGTCGCGTTCATGCGTGGAGCGTAGTCACGATCCGGATGTCCGGGAGGAGGGGATGGACACCGGGGCGGTCAGGGTTGACGAGGCGGTCTGGTTGTTTCCCTGGATTCACCGGCCATCGCCGCTAGGCTTGGCTTGAAGGGTGCAACGAACGAGCCTGAGGAAGCCCGAGGAGGCAGTCATGCGTATGGGTCGTCGTCTGAGCGGGTTGGCCGGTCTGTTTCTCGTGATCGCCGCCCCCGCCGTCGCGTCGGAAACCACGTCCCCGGCTGCCGTGTTCACCCGAGGGGCCGATCCCGGCGTGGTCGCCGTCGATCGGGCCACGCTCGCGGCGACGCTCGCCCGCACCCCGCACCTCGAAGTGGAGCTGCCGGTGCCCGGCGACGCGACCCTGCCACTGCGGCTGGAGCGTTTTCGCGTGACGAACCCCGGCACCCGATTCGTCCTCGGGACGCTCGGGGCGGCGGATCGTGCGTATGCGTTCGACGCCGATCGGGTGACGTTGCTGCGTGGAGACGTGCCGGGCGTGCCCGGCTCGAATGTGTTCCTGGCGCTCTGGGACCGGGGCGGGCAGGGCACGATCGAGTTCGGGCCCGGCCGAACGCGGTATGCGATCAGGTCGCGTCCGGGCGACCCGGCCACGCTGACCGTCACCCGCCTTCCGGCGGTCGACGCGACTGGGGGCAGCGCGGGGAACGGGCTGGAAGTGGCCTGGTGCGGCGCCCCCGCAACGCCGCCGGCGGCAGCCACCGGGGGCACGCTGAACCCGCCGACCGTCAAGCAGATCGAGCTTGCGATCGAGACCGACTACGAGTACTTCGAATTGTTCGGTGACCTCGACGCGGCGTGCGCGTACATCGTCACGCTGTACGGCGCCGTGAGCGACATCTACATCCGCGACTCCAACGCGACGTTCCTGCTGACCTTCGTGCGGCTCTGGGACTCGCCGGACGACATGTTCAACCAGGAGAGCCCGCTCGGTCCGTTCGCCGACTTCTGGCGATCGCAGATGGATGACGTGCCGCGGGCGGTGGCGCAGTTCGCGAGCGGGCGACGGGATCTGCCGTGGGGGGGCGTGGCGTTCCTCGACGGGCTGTGCAACGACAACGGCTACTCGGTGATCGGCTACATGCTCGGCTCGATCGGCGATCCCGCCGTGCCCAGCGTCTTCAACCGCGACATCATCCTCGCCGGCCACGAGCTCGGTCACAACGTCGCCGCCCCGCACACCCACGGCATCGGCATCGACACGTGCCAGGATGCGTTCACGGACCCGCAACGGGGGTCCATCATGTCGTACTGCGGCCAGACGTTCACCGGGGGTGATGCGAACCACGATCTTCGCTTCCACACGCTGATCCAGCAGATCATGCGTTCGGCGCTCGTCGAGGACGACTGCCTCGGAAACGATTGCAACCTGAACGGCGTGGACGACGCCGAAGACATCGACAGCGGCGCGAGCGACGACGACAACTTCGACGGCGTCCCCGATGAGTGCCAGGATTGCAACGCGAACGGCCAGTTCGACTCGTTCGACATCTCGAGCGGGGTAAGCCTGGATCTGAACTTCAACGGTTACCCCGACGAGTGCGAACCCGACTGCAACGACAACGACGTACCCGACGATCGCGACATCGAGTTGGGCGACAGCACCGATGCGTACGGCAACGGCATCCCCGACGAGTGCGAGGAAGACTGCAACGACAACGGCACGAGCGACTACACGGAGATCCAGGCCGACATGACCCGCGATCTCGATCGCAACGCGCGTCTCGACGACTGTCAGGACTGCGACGGCGACGGGACACCGGACCTCGAGACGCTCGCCGGCGCGCACAACGTGTGGATCGCCGACCAGTCGCTGGACTTCATGCGGCAGTACCTCTGGATCACCGGCACCGAGACCCGCGTCTCGGAAGACGTGAACCTCGCGTTCCCCCAGGATGTTCGCATCACCCCCGACGGACGCGTGCTCGTCTCCAGCCGTGACGACGATCGCATCGCGAGCTTCGACCTGACCGGCGGGTCCACCGGCGACCTCGTGCCGGACGGCGCGGGCGGGCTCGACAAGCCGGCCGGCATCGAGTTCGGCCCGGCGGGGAGCATCCTCGTTGCGAGCAGCGGCACCCACGAGATCCTCCAGTATGCATCGGACGGCACTCCCGCCGGCGTGTTCGTGTCGTCGGGCTCCGGCGGACTCACGCGGCCGTTCGGTCTCACCTTCGGCCCCGACGGCGACCTCTACGTCACGAGCGACGAGAACCAGGTGCTGCGGTACGACGGCGCGACCGGTGATTTCCTCGAGGTCTTCGTCTCGGTTGCGGACAACGGCGGTCTCAACCAGCCGCGGGGGCTCGCCTTCCTGCCCAGCGGCGACCTGCTCGTCGCCAGCCGCGGCACCAGCGCAGTTCTGCGGTACGACGGCGAGACCGGAGCGTTCATCGAGAAGTTCAACCGCAACGGCACCGCGACGGTGATGACGCTCGACCAGCCGTGGACGATCCGCATCGGCCCCGACGGCGACGTCTACGTCAGCCGGGCCCACGACCACGACCCGCTCGCGGGCCCGGGCGGCGACGACGCCGCGACGCTCCACCTCACGAACGCCCGCATCTACCACTTCGACGCGACGACCGGAAACATGGTCAAGGCGTTCGTGCAGAGCCTCAACTCCAACCTCGAACACCCGACCGGGTTCGACTTCGTCCCCGGCTTCGAGGTCGACTGCAACCTCAACCTCCTTCCCGACGCGTGCGACATCGCCGCCGGCACCAGCCTCGACGACAACGGCAACGGCATCCCGGACGAATGCGAAACCGGCTGCCTCGGCGATCTCGACGGCTCCGGCGACGTCGGGTTCGCCGACTTGCTGTCGGTGGTCGCGAGCTGGGGACCGTGCGCGGCGTGCCCGCAGGATCTTGATGGCAGTGGGGATGTGGGGTTTGCGGATTTGTTGATGATCTTGAGTCGGTGGGGGGCGTGCTGAGGGTGATGGGGGCGGGGCGCCCTCCGGGACCGATTCCACACTCACCGGTGCCACGGACAGCGAAGCGTCCGTGCCGTCAGCGTCCATCGCGGTGGGGTGTCTGACTCCCCTGCGTGACGGGCGACGCGCGGCACGGACGCTTCGCTGTCCGTGGCACCGGCTCGGGGGGCCCCGAGAGAAGCTCCAGCGCGCACCGACCCCGCGCGCAGAACGCTCACCAACTCGCGAAGAAGACCTCCGCCCGCACGCAACCCCCGCGTCCGTGCCCGCGTCCGTGCCCGCGACCGCGTCCGCGACCGCGTCTGCGCCTATGATCCCAACCCCATGCTCTGGCAACCCAGCCTTCCCGACCGCTACCACGACATGAGCGACGACGCGCTCGCCGCCGCGATCATTATGCGCCGGAAGGAGCTTGGCAAAGATCTGCTCATCCTTGGCCATCACTACCAGCAAGACAGCGTCGTCCGGCATGCCGATCTGCGGGGGGACAGCCTCAAGCTCAGCCAGATGGCGGCGACCGAGTCCAAGCGGCGGGGCACGAAGTGGATCGTCTTCTGCGGCGTGCACTTCATGGCCGAGACGGCGGACATCCTCACCGGTGACGACGTTGCGGTGATTCTGCCCGATCTGTCGGCCGGTTGTTCGATGGCCGACATGGCCAGCTACGACGAGACGGTCGAGGCGTGGGAGCTCGTGCATGCGTCACTGGGTGATTCGTGGTCGGGTCGGGTGATTCCGATCACCTACGTGAACTCCAGCGCCGCGATCAAGGCGTTCGTGGGTCAGAACGGCGGCGCGTGCTGCACGAGCACGAACGCGGCGCAGATCTTCGAGTGGGCGCTCGCCGGAGGCACGCAGCCACGCGGGGCGGACGAGGAGATCAAGATCCTCTTCCTGCCCGATCAGCATCTGGGTCGCAACACGGCAAAACGCTTCGGCTTCGTGACCGAGATCGATGCGGCCGGGGACGCCAACGCGGCGGAGACGCTTCTCTGGGACCCGCGGAAGGACCACGGCGGCGTCGCACCGGAGGACGTGCGTCGGGCGAAGGTGCTGCTGTGGGCCGGACACTGCTCGGTTCACAAGCTCTTCCGCCCCGAGCACGTCGACGAGGCCCGGACCCGGTTCGCCGATGCCGGCGGCGTCACCGTGCTCGTTCACCCCGAGTGCGCTCAGGAGGTCGTCGATCTCGCGGATCAGAACGGATCGACGGAGTTCATCATCCGCCAGATCGAGTCGGCCCCGCCCGGATCGAACTGGGCGGTCGGTACGGAGGTCCACCTCGTCAACCGGCTCGCCACCGACGCTCGGGAACGAGGGGTCAACGTCACGATGCTCAGCGACTGCCAGTGTCTCTGCACCACGATGTACCGGATCGAGCCCAAGAACTTGCTCTGGGTCCTCGATCAACTGGCCGAGGGATCCGTCGTGAACCGCATTCAGGTGCATCCCGAGGCCGCTCATCTGGCCCGCTTGGCGCTGGACCGGATGCTCGCGCGGGTGGAAAATACGCCCGCTCCCGCCCTGGTGGACTGAACGCACGCCGGCGGGGTCTCCTCCTCGAGTCATTCGCACTTCTTCCGGGAAACGAACACGGCCGGCCGCCGGCGCGGGATCACACCAATGGCAAAGCGAAGCGCAGGTCGAACGATCGTCTGGCTGCTCGGGCTCGGGGTGCTCGTCCTCGTCGTCGTCGTCGCGCTCCTGCCGACGCTGATCAACCGCGGGCTCGCGCGGGGCCGGTTCACCGCCGCGATCGAGCGCCAGGTCGATGCGACGGCGACGATCGACGGTCTGGATCTCAGCTGGTTCGGACCACAACGCATCGAGGGGCTGCACCTCGTCGACGCCGACGGGCGGGAGGCGGCGGTGCTGGACCTCCAGCTCGACTCCACGCTGTTCCCGATCATCCTCGGGACCGTCAAACGCTACGACCTCGCCGTCGCCGGGGTGCTCACCGGCGAGCTTCGAGACGACGGGACGACGAGCTTCCACGATCTGACGCCGACTCCCGAGCCCGCCGCATCCGGCGATGGCGCACCCGGCCCGGCGCCGAAACCGGCCTCCGACGCCCTCGTCGATCTCGACGGTGTGCTGCCCATGGCGATCACCGTCGACGGGGTCACGGTTGATCTCGCGTTCCCCGGATCCACCACCACGGCCGGGCTCGTCCTCTCCAGCGTCGCCGGTCAGTTCGTCTACGAGCCGGGCGGCGCAACCATCCTCGAGTTGCGGAGCCCCGTGGTCAGCGAGGGAGAGTCGGGCTCGTTCGAGTTCGCCGCGACGGGCCGGAACCTGTTCGACGCATCCGGCCGGATGACCCCGGACGGCGCGACGCTCGATGCGACCCTGACGGCGCGTCGCATTCCCGTGCCGTACGCGGAAACGCCCGCTTCCATCGACACGCTGGATGTGCGTGGCGTGTCCACCGACCTGACGACCTCGCTCACGCTCGACCTCAACCTGAAGACGGAGCTCGAGGGCGAGGAACCCAGCGTGCTCACCGGCGATCTGGCCGTCCGCGCGCCGCTGACGACAGGGGGCGGGCTGAACGTCGGGCTCGACTCCGTCACCGGCACCGTGACCGGCGCGCGGGTGCCGACCGCGATCATGCAGCCGCTGCTCGCCGGTTCGCCGATCGTCCTCAGCCGCGACGTCGGACCGGCGGTGGACGTCACCGCGCGATTCGAGGCGCCGGAATCGGACGCGAGCGACCGGCAGATCGACCTCGACGTGACCGCCGCCCACGCCCGCGTCGCATTGGCCGCCCGCGTCGCCCCCGACGGGGCGGTCCGCGGCGAGGACGCGCGGGCGCAGTTCAACGTCCAGCCCGCGCTGCTCGAGAACCTGACCGACTTCACGATGACCCGGCCGACCCGCGTTCAGGTGCATGCCACGAGCTTCGCGTTCCCCGCGCGAAACGCCGACGGCACGCTTCCCGTGAATGCCATCGCGGTGACGGGGAAGGTGGCGATGCCCGGCACCGCCGTCGTGCGCGAAGTCGGGGCGGCTTCCGACGCATCGCCGATCGCCTTCGAGGCGATCGAGGTGACCGTGGAGTCACCCGCGTTGGGCGAACGCGTCCGGGTCGGAGGAAGCGGGAAGATCGCGGGCGGCGTTCTGGAGATCGACCAGACGCTGACGAAACTCTTCGACGCCAGTGGCGATCTCGCACTGGGGACGGCCCATCCCAGCGGACGGATCCGGCTCCACGGCGTTGACGGCGCTGCGGTGGCGACGCTTGCCGAACGCTGGGTCGAATCGAGCGCGGCCCGCACGGCCATCAGGACGCTGGCGGGTGACGCGGTGGGTGTCGTCGTCAGTACGAGCCCGAGCGACGAGGAGCTGCGGATCGCTCTGGACGTGCGGACGAGCCGCCTGACCCTGGAGACCGAGTCACGGCGACGGGCGAACGAGCTCCACGTCGCCTCGCTGGTGGCGATGCTCACCGCTACCCCGGAGCTGCTCGCAGCGTTCGCGACCGACGAGCCGCTCCCGGTGACGCTCACGGACGCCGCAACCGTGACGCTCCGGACCGATCCGTTCACGCTTCCCGCCACCGCCGACGGCGGGTACGAGCTTCCGGCGGAGCCGCTCAAGGGCGGGATCCGCGTGGCGGACATGACGCTGACGCACGAATCGCTGACGCTGCCGGTCACCGTCTCGACGCTGACCGGCCGCGTCGAAACCACGCTCGGCGAACGCCCGATCATCGTGGCCGACGGCAACGCCGAGCTGCGTGGCGCCGACGTCGCGCTCGGACAGATGACCTACGACGTGAAGCTCCAGACCGGCGAGACGAGCAGCGTCAGCGGCATGATCGGACTGGACGGCGTCTCCGTCGCCACGCTCGAATCGGTCGCCGGCCTCACGGCCGGCATGCTCTCGGGCTGGATCGGCGACCGGGGCGCCCTGGCCGTGCGTCTCGATGACGCGGAAGCCGCCTCGGAGCTCGCGCTCGACCTGAACTTCGAGCAGCTCACCGGCGTCGCCCGCGTGGCGGTCACGGAGGATCGACTGACCGCGACCGCCGACACGCTCGCGTTGCAGGTGGACGCGACGCTGCTGGAGTCGTGGCTCAATCCGGCGCCGGAAGAGACGTCGGCCGAGGCGACCGGCGCCGCGGCCGATCCCGTTCGGGTGACCGGCCCCGTGCCCCTCACCGCCCGGCTCCGCACCCTCGATGTGCCGCTCGCGCTCGCGAAGGGCGCTCCGTTCGACCCCGCCAGCGTTCGGCTGCAAACACAGCTGGAAGGCGGACCGCTCGGTCTGGCGACGACGGCCGGACCGTTCTCGACGGTGCGTGACCTGACCGTCACCGCGGGGACGAGCAACCTCGCCGACGGACTCGTGTTCAAGCTCGGCGCGACCGTCGACACCCCCGACGCGTCGGACGCCGGTCGGATCGATGTGAGCGGCACCGTGGTCGGCCTCGTGGCCGACGATGGCACGCTCGACACCGATGGGGCGAAGCTGGAGATGGAGGCGAACAGCGCAAAGGTGCCCACGGTGCTCGCCGACGCGTTGCTCGGTTTCAACCGAGCGTTGGTTGCGGCGGTGGGTCCGGAGATGAAAGCGACGTTCCGCGCACGCAACTTCTCGGCCGAGACCGGCTATCTGGAGGCCCGCATCGACACCGCCCAGGGTTTCCTCGAAGGCCGCATCCGCGGACGCCGCGGCGATCTGCGGACCGTGGCGGATTATCCGGTGCGGGGCGCCCTGACGCTCACGCCCGCATTCCGGCGTCAATTGCTGACGCCTTTGAATCCGATTCTTCAGGATGTGCGCACGACCGCACAACCGATCGAGTTCGCGATCACCTCCAACGCCCTCATCCCGCTCGACGGCAACCTCCGCCGCATGAAAGCGGACCTGCAGATAGGCGTTGGCGCGGTCGAGTTCGACAGCGGCTCGGCGTTCCTCGGCGTGCTCGCGCTCTTCAACGACTCGCCCAAGCGGACGATCCCCGGCCGCATCGACCCCATCGTCGCGCGGATCCGACGCGGGGTCGTGGAGTACGACCAGTTCTCGGTGCAGCTGGGCAAGTACACGCTGCGGTATCAGGGCACGGTTGATCTCGTGACGAAGAAAGTCGACCTGCGCACCGAGCTGCCGCTGGAGGCGTTGGCGTTGACGTTCGAGGAGCTGGCCGGGTACGTCGACAAGATCACCGTCCCCCTCGTCACGACGGGCACGATCGGCGACATCAAGACCGACGTCGATCCGTCGTTCGATCTCGCGGGCGCGGCCGCCGAAGCGGGTTTCCGCGGTGCCCTCAACGAGCTCCTCGAGGGGAAAGGCGTCAAGCTCGGCGACTTGCTGGGTGATCTGATCGGCGGCGCCAAGAGCGACGGCTGACGCCCGCACCTACATTGCGCGCAATGGATCCGCGTCGCGTCGCGAGATCGTGAGACGCACGCCGTCCGTCTCCGCCGACACGCGTTCGGCCAGGTGCGGCAGGTATCCGCGTTCCGTGTTGGTGTGTCCGGCGAGGATGATCGTGCAGCCGGCGGCCTGGGCCGCCAGAACGTCGTGGTGTCGCATCTCGCCGGTCAGGTACAGCTCACACCGCTCGGTCACCGCGGTGGGGGCGAGCGAGCCCCCCGCGCCCGCGCACAATCCGATCGTCTGGTACTGCTCGGGCGCATCGCGTCCGATCGCGACGCGAAGCTGCGGCACATCGAGGTGGTGTTTCAGCCGCTCGACGAGCTGGTCGAGCCCGCACGGCCGGTCGAGCACGACGCGGCGACCCATCCCGATGTGCCGCTCCGGGCGGGGCTCCAGACGGTGGATCTCGATCGGCGGCTCTTCGTAGGGATGGAACTCGCGGAGCGTGAGCACCACGAGACCGAGCGCCGGCCCCGGGCACACCATCTCCAGACGCGTCTCGGGCACGCGCTCCAGGACGCCGCGTCGTCCGATCGTCGGGTTGCTGCCGACGCCGCCGAGGAACGTACCGGTGCCTTCCATCTCGAACGAGCACAGCTGGTACGCGCCGATCTGCCCGGCGCCGACGGCCGCGAGCGCCTTCCGCAGCTCGTCCACCGCGTCGGCGGGGCAGAACGTCACGACCTTGTGATTCTCCGACTCCGGCAGCTCGCTTTGCGCCTCCAGCGCGCGGACGTCACCGTCGCCCACGCCTCGGGTCAGCCAATCGTTGACGCCACCGGGGGCCGCATCGAGCGCGGTGTGCGGCGAATAGACCGCAATCCGGTGGGCGGCGGCCTCGAGCGCGATGCGTTGCGTCGGACTCGCGTCGGTGACGGCCGCGATCGGCCGGAAGATGGGCGGGTGGTACGCGACGATCATGTCCACTTCGTGCTCGATCGCCTCTTCGAGCACACGCTCGGTGAGATCGATGGTCAGCAGCAGATGCGTGGCGGGCCACTTCGGCGAGCCGATGAGCAGCCCGACGTTGTCCCATTCCGCCGCGTACCGCAGCGGCGCGATCGACTCGAGTGCGGCGAGGACGTCGGTGACGTTCATGCGGCGATTGTACGGGACGGATCGCCGCGACCGGGCCGGCCGGGCCCCACGTCGAGCAGCAGTGCCGCGTAGATCGGCACGTAGGCGGCGACCATGACGCCGGCGGGCACGGTCCAGTCGACGGGATCGGCCAGCACCACGTACCCCCAGGGCAGCGTCAGCGACGCCACCCAGACGGCGCGGCTTCGCGTCATCGGGAGGAGGATCAACGCCCACAGCAGATACCACGGGTGCGCCGTCGGCGAGAGCAAGATCATCGCAAGCAGCAGCGCCGACATGCCCCGCCAGGCGTCGCGTGAGCGGATCCAGATGATGATGCCGGCGATCAAGAACGCCAGCAGACAGATTCCGCGGGCGAGCTGCTCCTGCGGATCGTTGCCCCACGCCGGCGTCCGCCATTCGATCGCGGTCAACAGCGGTTCGTAGACGCTCCCGAAGTGCGCCCACTTGAGGGCGAAGCGTTCGCTCGTCGCCCGGAGATTCTCGACCGGAGCGCCGCCGGCGGAAAGCAGCAGCGGGGCGCCGAGCGCCCCGGTGACAACGATCCCGATGACCAGCGCCCGCCCCCAGGCTGCCGGCGGCGAACGACGCAGCACGAACGCGGCCGCGGGGACGACGAACGGCTTGATGAGCGCGGCCGCGGCGATGGCCCAGACCCACCGGCGGCACCGCTCCGGCTTCGCGCTCGCGAGCAGCAGGCCCGCGACGAGCAGCGGCAGACCGATCGCGTCCTGGTGTCCCGAACCTGCGATCTCGATCAACGCAAGCGGGTGCCACGCGTACAACGTTGCCCACCACGGCGAGCGGCCCGCCCGCGTGAGCGCGAGGAGGACGAGCCCGATGCCGATCATTTCGAAGAGGACGAAGGCAAGGCGAAAGCGACGTTCCGCCCGAGCGGGATCGCCCGCCGGTGACAGCGTCTTGCCGATCGCCCCGAAGACCCACTGGCTGACCGGCAGATAGATCGTGTGCATCTCCGGGTTGTTCATGCGGGCGGCTCGCGTCGCCTCGCCCCGCCACCGCATGTCGTCGTC
>JABDLI010000236.1 GCA_013003065.1 Phycisphaerales bacterium
GGCCAGTCGGCCTCGGGCTGCGGGTTCGTGGAGAAGTCGAGGCGACGCGCCCAGGTCGCACCCGCCTCCGGGTCGTAGTGAAAGAGCGGGTGCGCGCGACCCTCGAGCGCCGCCCCGCCGTGGAACCACGCCCCCAGCGGGGGATCGACGCCGCCGGCGGCGAGACCGGACGCGACGACGTGCAGCGACGCCCGCGTTCCGCCGAGGCTGCGGCGGAAACCGGTGAGCAGGTGATCGGGCCGCGCCGCCGACGACTGGTTCACCATCGCTTCGCGATGGCTCAAGCCCAGGTAGGCCAGCTCGAACCGGTAGCCGCCGAGCGGATCGTCGCCCGGGCCGTGACCCGGGTTCAACGCGGGCGCGACGGTCACGAGGATGTCGACCGGACGGCCCGAGCGCAGCAGCCGCGACAGATCGATCATGCCGGCCCCGGCCAGGGCCTCGGCCGATTCGAGGACGAGCACCGGCGGCAGATCGAGCAGCTCCGATTCCGCGAACCCGCGCCAATCGAACGCATGCCGCAACCGGTCGTGCCGCGTGGCGTCGTACGTTCCGGCCAGCTCCATCCGCGCCAACCGCACCGCGCCGAACAACGGCGCCAGACGAGCCGCGGCCCGGTCGAAACACGCCGATCCCTCCCGGCATCCGTCCGCGGGCCCCACCGCGTGCCAAGCGACGTCGATCTGGGCGCAGTCGTCCGGCACGGCCTCGTGATGCACGACGAAGACGAGCGGCTCGTCGGGGTCGTCGAGATACCGATCGAACCGCGCGATGGCCTCGCCGATGCGTGCGCGACGCTCCGGCGGCAAGACCGTTCCCCGCCCGGCCGTCTTCACGACGCGGGAGAGAGCGTCGGGATCGAGGTAGGCCTGCCCCGCGCCGAGGCTGCTCGCCAGCGCCTGCGAAGGGTCATCTTCCGAGCTCGTCGCGAGATCGAGACGCAGGAGGTCACGAAGACGATTGCGAAGCGATTCGACCTCGGCTCGCAGCCGCGCGCGACGCGTCCCGGCGTGCTCCGCGGCGACGCAGAGGTAGAGACACAACGGCGTCTGCGTCCCGAGCGGCACCAGCGTCCCCCCGTCCGGCATCGCCTGAAGCAGCTTCGCGAGATCATCGTGGAGCCGCTTCCCGCTCTCCCCGTGCAGGCCGAGGGCCGCCTCCGTCGTCCGGGCCGCCCGCGTGAGCACGTCCACCGCATCGAGGGTGGGGGCGGACCCGTTCATCGTCTCCCGCACGCTGCGTTCGAGCCGAGGGAGGTTGTCTTCGAGGAGACGCGTGTCGCCGGGGCTTGAACCCATCGCGCGGGTCAGCGTGCCGAGCAGCTCACCCAGGGGCGTGACGCTCCGCTCGCCGGGGCCGGGCGCGACCGGACCGAGGACGAGCGGATAGTCGTGACGAACCCGCGCCGGATCGCGGAACGGATGGAGCAGTGCCGGCAGGACGTCGTCGCCGGGCGTCTGGAGATCCGGACCGGTGTCCGCATCGTCGAAGTGGAAGCGTCGGATGAGCCCGCGTCGCTCGTCGGTCCCGTCGCGCGCGACGACGGCGGACACGATCGGCAGCCCATCCGCCGCCGGGTCAGCGCCCGGACGCCGGCCGAACCCGTCGGCCCAGTCGACGAGAATACGCTCGAGCTGATCTCCCGCGCCGGGCGGCGCGGCCGTCGCCTCGCCCCGCCCTTCGTTGCCGTGCGTGGTGCTGTCGTCTCGAACACCCATGGTTCAGATCGCGAAGCGGTCGAACTCCGCCTCCAAGGCTCGCACCTTCTCCTCGGTGGTCATGTCAAGACCCTGGGTCGTCATGTCCTCGTACCGCGGACGCTCCGGGTCCTGGAAGAGCAGGCCGATGGACAGGCATCCGTTCTCGCCGTGGGCGATGTGCCGGGCCTGCTCGATGTCGCCCGGATCGTGCTCGATCCGGGTCGTGTACATCTTCGTGCCGGCCGGGTCGGCCTGAATCCCACGCTCGTGCTCAACGAGCTGGATCAACGACGGGTCTCGCTGCGCCGCCTCGAAGACGCCGGAGGTGTACTGCGGGCAGCGTTGGAAGATCCTTACGAAGCTGAAGCCCGGATGGTGGAACGCCGCCAGCAGCGTCGCGTGGACGTGCACCGGATTCCAATCGACGGTCTGCGCCACGAACGAGACGTTGGCCATGCCGAGCGTCGTCAGCGTTGGATTCAGCGGCGGCAGCCACGCGCCGCGCGGGCTGGTGTTCGTCACCTGCCCCTGCTTGCTCGTGGGCGAGGTCTGGTTCTTGGTGAGCCCGTACACGTTGTTGTCGAAGAGCATCACCACCATGTTCATGTTGTAGCGGACGGCGTGGATCCAGTGCCCGGCGCCGATCGAGCAGCAGTCACCGTCCCCGGTGGCCACCCACACGAACAGATCGGGGCGGCGGGACTTGATGCCGCACGCGACCGGCAAGGGCCGCCCGTGCAGTCCGTGAAAGCCGTAGGTGTGCATGTAGTGCGGGAACCGGCTCGAGCAGCCGATGCCGGAGACCGCGATGGTCTTCTCCGGCGGTAGCTGCTCGTCGCGGCAGATACGCTGCACCGCGGCCAGCACGCCGTGATCGCCACAGCCCGGACACCAGCGGGCGACGCCACCCTCGTAGTCCTCGAGCGTGAAGTACCGCGGGAGGACGTCGAGCGACCAATCTTTCTTCAACCCGAACATCACTCGCTCCGGGAAAGGGTTGTCGCGCGAGGCGACCGGACGCCGACGCCGCCCGACGGCTCGAGATGATCGAGGATCACCTGGTGGATCTGATCGGGACGGAGGGGCTGACCGGGCGTCACGGACCAGTAGTCGATGTCGCGGCGGAGCTGGCTGCGCAGATGAAGCGCGAGCTGCGACGGGCGCGCCGGCGCGCCGCCCGCCAGCCCGTCGGCCGGATCGCTGTAGTTGAGCTCGATCGTCATGACGTGACCAAACCGATCGAGGATTTCGGACAGTCCCTGCTCGAGGGGACAGAGGAACCGCAGATGGAGCGACGACACTCTGTGGCCTTCGCCGCGAGCGCGATCGACGGCCTCTTCGATGGACCCCAACGTGGAACCCCATCCGATCACGAGCAGATCGCCCTCCGGTTCACCGTGCACGATCGGCGGTTTGAGCGTGGCGGCGAGGGCCGCGAACTTGCGGCTCCGCATCTCGCAGCCCCGCTGGTTCGCCGTCGGCTCGTAGGCGATCTGACTTCGCGGTGTGTGCGCCAAGCCGGTCAGCACGTACTCGCCACCAACTTGCCCGGGGATCGGTCGCCGCGACAAGCCGGTCTCCGGATCCCACGCGTACGGAGGCGTGTCGTCCGGCCACGGCGTCTGGTCGATCGGCGGCGCCATCCAGTCGGCGCTGACCCGCGGACGGGGGAACGGCTGCTGACCGGTCGCGAGGTTGGCATCGGTCAGCAGCATGACGGGGGTGCGAAATGCTTCGGCCAGCCGGCGGGCGGTGATGACGAAATGAAAGCACTCCTCGATCGTGGCCGCAGCGATGATCACCTTCGGCGCGTCGCCCGGCGAGGCGTAGAGCGCAGCGAGCAAGTCGCCCTGCTCGACCTTCGTCGGCAGCCCCGTGGCCGGCCCCCCGCGTTGCACGTCGACGATGACCAGCGGAAGCTCGCCCATCACCGCCAGACCGATGAACTCCGTCTTGAGCGCGAGCCCCGGCCCCGACGTGATGGTGCACGCGGTCTTGCCCGCGTACGAGACGCCGATCGCGAACCCGATGGCGGCGATCTCGTCCTCCGCCTGATGAACGACGCCACCGAGCTTGTGGTACACCCCGGCGAGATAGTGCGACGCGGAGGTCGCGGGCGTGATCGGGTACATGGAAACGACTTCCATGCCCGCGGCCATGATGCCGGCGCCCACGGCCTGGTTGCCGTTCATGACCACCAGCGGCTCTCTCACCTCCATCGCGGGGATCGCGAAGCAGTACGTCAGGTGGGTGCGGGCGAACTCGACGCCGGCTTCCAGCAACGCTTGGTTCACCGCCACGACCTTGTCGCCCTTGCGGCCGAAGAGGGTCTTGATCTCGGCCAGCGCGAGTTCGAGATCACGCTGGTAGATCCAGCACAGCATCCCGACGACGAACATGTTCTTCCCGAGCCGGGGGTCGCTGACGAGCTCCTGGCAGGCCTCGTGGATCGGCAGCTCGTGGACGACGAATCCGCGCGAGCGGAAGTCGTCGACCGCCTCGGCGTAGAGCCGTTGGATCTCGGTATTCGGATCACGCGCCCAGCGATCGTCCAGGAGGACGACGGTGCCGGGGCGATACGCATCCTGCTCGACCCGGCCGTGCAGCACCTGCTCGTTGAAGGCGACGACCAGATCCGCCGAGTCGCCCATGTTGGTGATGGTGTGCGCCCCGAGACGGATCCGGATGCCGCTCGCGCCGGCGCGCGAGCGCGCCGGCGGCTTGATCTCCGCGGGGATGATCTCGACCGTCCAGACGCCATTGCCCATCTTCGCGCTGACGGTGCCGAAGATCTGTCCCGCCTTCTGCGCGCCCTCGCCCGAGTCGCTGACGATCTCGACGATGTGCTCGCGGACGGTGCGAGCGTTCGTCCCGTCACGTTCCGCGACCCCGCCATTGGTCCCGCTGTACGCCATGAGGCTGCGCCTCGCCTACGAGTGCACGGGGGCCCGGGGAGAGGAGTTCACCCCGAAAGGCTGCCCCGTGTCGTCGGCGCAGAACACCGGACCGGACGCGGGGAAGACGACCCGCTCGCGGATGCTCGCGAGACAATGGCTGTCCCCTGGGCCTGACCGGTGATCAGTGCCGGCGTCTTGATTTACGGTAGCGTGCGGGCCCCGTCCGCGAACCAGGGATCCGACCCCGGTCCGACAAAGCGGCCCGATGATTCGAGACCGCCGTGGTGAATCGCCGATCGAGACGATGAGCGGCTGCGAGTGGGGTCGAAAGGCAGGGGCCACCGCGAAAAGCCGGCCGGGCCCGGGTATCCGCCGAATGATCGATCGACGCACACGTTCCGCGGTCGTCCGTCCCCGCCCCCCCCGGGGCGGAGCGGTGCCCTTTGGGGCCAGGACACCGGGCCGCCGCGCTGGGGTCGGCGGCATGCTCACGCTCGGCCTCATCGGGACGATGATCCTCGCCGGCTGCGGCCGCACCAGCGACGCCGACGAGTCCATGACGAAGCTCCGGATCGGCGTTCTGCCCGATGAATCACGCGAGATCCTCGCGCGGCGATTCGAACCCATGCGCGCCTACCTCGAGGCGACCACGGGGATTCCGTGCGAGCTGATCACGCCTGACTCGTACGAAACTCTGCTGTCCCGCTTCATCGGCGGTGAGATCGACTTCGCGTACTTCGGCGGCTACACGTTCGTCGTTGCTCGCGAGGAGATCGGCGCCGTCCCGCTCGTGCTGCGTCCGGAGGACCGCCAGTTCGTGAGCTACTGCCTCGTGGCGGGCACCAGCACGGCGACCTCGGTCGACGATCTGGCCGGCGCGCGTCTTGCCTTCGGGTCCAAGCTGTCGACGTCGGGGCACCTGATGCCGCGTTACTTCCTGGACCAGGAGGGAGTCACGCCCGAGAAGCATTTCGGTGAAATCCGATACACCGGCTCGCACGATGCCACGGCGCGAGCGGTGCGCGACGGGGAGGTCGACGTCGGCTACGCCAATGCTCTGATCATCGACGCGATGCTGCGCGACGGTCGTCTTGCCGAGGATGACATTCGCGTCCTGTACGAAACACCTCCGTACACGGACTACGTCTGGGCCGTCCGGCCGGAGATCTCGGATGACGTCAAACGCGATCTCACCGACGCATTTCTCGCACTGGACCCGGAACGCGATGACCACCACGCCATCCTGCGTGCGGTCGACGCCAGCGCCTACTTTCCGGCTGCACCGAACGAGTTCGATGCCATCGCGCTGACCGTGGAACGGATGGCCGGATTCGAGGACGCACGCTGATGGATCTGGCCAACCGTCTCGACGCCGCATCTCGATCGATCGCCGTCTGGACGCTGGCCATCATCGGGCTGATCATCGCCGTCAGCATCACGATCCTCCTGCTGCTCGCCCGCAGCCACGGCCAACTGCTTCGGTCCGCCGAGATCGCTGGTGACTATCACCTCGCCTCGACGGTTCGCGCGGCAACGATCGAGCGTCACCTCCGGAAGGCCGAACGCCAGGTGAAACGGCGGCCGGACGGGACGACGCTCGCCGGCACCGATCCCCGCGGCGCGCCGGTGCTGTCACGCATCGTCTACCTCCTCGAACACGAGATGAACGCCCTCGCCGAGAGCCAGCGGCTGTACGCCGATCCCTCCTTCGACGCTCCGCTGCGCCGCTTGTACGTGCAGTGCGATCGACTCGCGCACGAGGTCGCGACGCATCGGGCGACGAACGATGCGGAGATGATCGTCGCACGCCTCGATTCGATCAGGCTCCGACTCGGCCAGTTCCGAGGCTTGCACTGGAACGCCTACCTCGCGCACGACAGCTCCGCCGCACGGGCCGCCGGGTGGCGCCGGTTTTCGCTGTTGTCGATCATCGTGGCGGCCGCCGGGCTGATCCCGATCGTCATCGCCACGCGGCAGATCATCGCGACGATGCGGGAGCGTCAGGTGACCGACCGACGCCGGCGTCTTCTGCAGGCCGAGCTGGATCATCGGGTCAAGAACAACCTTGCGGCCGTCCTGTCGCTCTCGAGTCAGACCGTCCGCACCTCCTCCAGCCTCCATGAGTTCGACGAGGCGTTCACCGGGCGGATCGTCGCGATGGCCCGGACGCACGAAGCGTTGGCCAGGACGACGTGGTCAGGCATCGATCTGGCGCGCGCCGCGTCGCTGACCTTGGCGTCTCATCTCGACGCGGTACCACCGCGCATCACGATCGAGGGAGCGTCCGTCTCGCTGCCCGCCCGGGCGGCCATGCCGATGTGTCTCGTCCTGCACGAGCTCGCGACGAACGCCGTCAAGCACGGCGCCATCGCCGTGCCCGGCGGGCGTGTCTCGATCTCCTGGGAGACGCACGAGGGCATCGTGCATCTGTCGTGGGTCGAACAGGGCGGACCGGCCGTGAGCGAACCCAGGACATTCGGCCTCGGCACGCAGCTCATCGAGGGGTTCGTTCGACATGAGCTGCGTGGCGAGGTCGCGATCGACTACCGGCCGGAGGGGCTCGTCTGCCGCATCGCGCTGCCGCTGACCACGACGGCGGCGTCGGTGGGCGGAAGCGACGCCGCCACGCAGACCGAATCGACCGAGCCGCGCCCGAGCGCGTTGAAGGCAGACGCGTTCCTGGAGATCTCGGAGGTGGCCGCGGGACGGCCTGGGCGAGTCGCCTGACGCACGCTTCCGTCTTCCGCGACCGGTCGATTGCCGCTCGCCCGGTCGAGACTTCGCGTCATCCGATGAGATCATCGACGACATGACCGTGGACGTCGGTCAGCCGGAACGCGCGGCCCTGGTACGGATACGTGAGCCGGCGATGGTCGAGACCGAGGAGATGGAGAATCGTCGCCTGCAGGTCGTGAACGTGCACCGCGCCGGGCGTGAACGCGTGCTTCGACGGGTTGATCGGGTTGCCGTCCGCGTCGGCGATGTTGTACCCGTAGTCGTCGGTGCGGCCGTACGTCACGCCCGGCCGCACGCCGCCCCCGGCCATCCAGATCGTGAAGCACCGCGGGTGGTGGTCGCGCCCGTAGTTGCTGGCGGTGAGCGTGCCCTGTGAATAGGAGGTCCGGCCGAACTCGCCACCCCAGATGACGAGCGTGTCTTCGAGCATGCCCCGGCGTTTGAGATCCTTGACGAGCGCGGCCGTGGGCTGATCCGTCTCCAGACACTGACCGCGGATGGCGGCCGGCAGGTTGTCGTGCTGATCCCACCCCTGGTGGTAGAGCTGGATGAACCGCACGCCACGCTCCGCCAGCCGGCGGGCCAGGAGGCAATTCGCCGCGTACGTCCCGGGGGTGCGGGCCGCCGGGCCGTAGAGCTCGAAGACCTCGTCCGGCTCGCCCGCGAGATCCGTCACCTCCGGCACGCTCGTCTGCATCCGGTAGGCGAGCTCGTACTGCGCGATTTGCGATTCGATCGCCGGGTCGAGCTGCTGATCGAACTGGATGCGGTTCAAACGCCGGAGCGTGTCGAGCATCGCGCGGCGGCCGGAGCCGCAGATCCCGTCGGGGTTGCTCAGGTACAGGACCGCGTCCTTGCCGGGGCGAAACGGGACACCGTCGTGCCGGCCGTCCAGGAACCCGGACCCCCACAACCGCGCGTACAGCGGCTGCCCCCCCTGCCCCGCGCTCATCAGCACGAGGAACGACGGCAAGTCCCGGTTCGCCGGACCGAGCCCGTAGGACAGCCACGATCCGAACGACGGACGCCCTGCGATCTCGGAGCCCGTCTGAAAGAACGTGATCGCGGGATCGTGGTTGATCGCCTCCGTGAACATCGACCTCACGATGCACAGCTCATCGACGATCGTGGCGGTGTGGGGGAGCAGCTCGCTGATCCACGCCCCGGACTGACCGTGCTGCGCGAAGGTGAACTGCGAGCCCGCCAGCGGAATCGACGCCTGGTTCACCGACATCCCCGTCAGACGCTGTCCGCGTCGGACGTGCGCCGGGAGCTGCTCCCCGTTCCTCTCGTTCAGAAGCGGCTTGTAGTCGAAGAGATCCTGCTGCGCCGGACCGCCGGACTGAAAGAGGTAGATGACGCGTTTGGCGCGCGGAGCAAAGTGCGGGACACCCGCGGAGACCAAGTCCGACCCGCCGCCGCCGGCGTTCTCGGCCAACAGCAGGTTCGACAAGGCCAGGCCGCCGAGCCCCGCGGCGGAGCAGCCGAAGAAATGACGCCGCGTGATCTGCAGGGGATGCGGCAGGCCGTCGTTCATCGCTTCCATACCGTGGCATCCATGTTCAAGATGGTCTGGGCGACGACGGCGGCGGTCGCGACCTCGACCGGATCGAGCGCATCATCCGCCGGGTGATCGCCCACGCGGAGAAGCCCGGCGGCCGCGTCGGGATCGGCCGCCAGACGCGTGCGTTGGTCGCGAGCGAGCTCCGCGAGCAGAGCCGCCTCCGCCGCGGTGGGGCGGCGTCCCGTACACAGCCGGAACATGAACGCGATCCGCGTCGCGTCGGTGTCGCCACCCGACCGCACCATCCGCTCTCCCGCCACCCGCGCGGCCTCGACGAACTGCGGATCGTTCAAGAGCACGAGCGCCTGGATCGGCGAGCTCGTCGTCTCCCGCCGGGGCGTGCAGACCTCGCGGGTCGTGGCGTCGAGCGCCATCATGTTCGGCATCGGCGCAGTGCGTTTCCAGACGGTGTAGAGCGATCGCCGGTAGAGCGCGGTCCCGACGCTCTGCCGGTAGGCGGGGCTCATGGTGTTCGCTTCGCGCCACAGCCCCGCCGGCTGGTACGGGCTCACCGGCGGGCCGCCCCGGGTCTCGTCGAGCAGACCGGACACCGACAATGCCAGATCGCGCAACATCTCGGCCGAGAGCCGCCGCGCCGGCCCCCGCGTCAGGAGCGTGTTGTCCGGATCGCGTCGGGCCAGGTCGCCACGCAGCGCCGACGACTGCCGGTAGGTCGCCGACATCACGATGCGTCGGCACAGCGCCTTCAGATCCCACCCCGACTCGACGAACTCGACGGCCAGCCAGTCCAGGAGCTCCGGCGCGTCCGGGTAGACACCTTGCGCACCGAAATCTTCGCTGGTGGCAACCAGTCCCCGCCCGAAGAACATCTGCCAGAGGCGGTTGACGATGACGCGGGCCGTGAGGGGGTGATCGGCGGCGGTCGTCCACCGGGCGAGACCAAGCCGGTCGCGCGGCGCATCGTCCGGCATCGGCGGGAGCGCGGCCGGCGTCCCCCGCTCGACCCGGTTGGCGGCGGTCTTCGGCGCGTCGTAGGCCCCGCGGGGAAGGACGTACGCCGCCCGCGGCTCGGCGGATTCTTCCATGACCATCGTTTCGGCAAACCCGGTTCGGTGTTCGAGCAGCGCCCGCACGGCCTCCGAGCGTTCGACGCGGGCGGCGGCCACCTCGTCATCGATCGCAGCGGCGTAGTACGCGCGCAACGCCGCCGTCTCGCCGTCCGCGAGCGCGCGGGTCAGCGTCACGCCATCGACGAGGTGCCGCACCTCGACGGACGCGAGCGCCCGATCGAACACGTTGACGTCGTCGATCACGCCGCCGGCAAGCCCCCGGTCGCGGAATCGCTGCCCGAACGTGATGCCGTCCCCGCCGACGCCCGGATCCTTCGTGAGCCGATCACGCACGACCCGCGTCGTCACCGGCCGCCCGTCGACGAAGAGTCGGATGCCCGCCGCGCGACCGGAACCGTCGTACGTGACGGCCACGTGCGCCCACGCGTCCGTCGCGAGCGGTTCCACGGCCCCGATCGCGATGGCGTTCCCCGGCCAGAACCGGATCAGGCCGAAGAACAGACGACCGTCCTTCAGCGACAGCTCCGTCCCGGGGCGGCCGACGTCGGTGCCCGCGCTGCGGTGAGCGATGATGCAGTCCGGCATCCCGGCCGGCACGCGGAGCCAGAACCCGATCGTAAACGCGTCCCACGGCTTCAGCCCGCCGGCCACCTTCGGAAACGACGCCGCGTCGTCGCCCGTGAACCGCAACCCGGACCCGTGGACGCCCGCGACGAGAGTGTTCACCGCCGCCGTCGTCCCCGGGTTGCCGGCGTCGACGTCGTTGGCAAGGTGCCCGTCCGGACCGATCGCGTCCAGCGGGTACCGGCCCACCAGACCCGGCAGCGGCGCCGGTGGGGTCGGACCCGACTCCAGCCACTCGGCGAACGCCGCTTGACGCTCCTCGTGGACGGCCCGCAGCGTGGCGTCCGCCTCCGCGAGGGTCTCTTCGAGCGTCGCCAACCGCGCGCTCTGCGCCTCGGTCGGCAACAGCAACGCCGGCGTCGGGACGCGGGCCGAATCGAGGTACATCCCCCACTCGTCGATGCTGTTGAAGAACGCAGTCAGGCCGTAGTACTCCCGGGTGGTGATCGGATCGAACTTGTGATCGTGGCACCGCGCGCACTGGAACGTGAGGCCGAGAAACGCCGTGCCGTACGTCTGCACGCGATCCGCGACGTACTCGAGCCGCCACTCCTCCTCGACGCTGCCCCCTTCGTTGGTCATGCGGTGCAGTCGATTGAAGGCGGTCGCGAGCCGCTGCTCGCGGGTCGCCCCGGGCAGCAGGTCGCCCGCGATCTGCCAGCGGATGAACTCGTCGAAGGGGAGATTGCGATTGAACGCCCGCACGACCCAGTCGCGGTACGGCCAGGTCGGGCTCAGTTGATCGGACTGGTAGCCGAACGAATCCGCGTACCGTGCGACGTCGAGCCAGGGAACGGCCATGCGTTCGCCGAACCGCGGCGAGGCGAGCAGGCGATCGACGGCCGCTTCGTACGCCGCCGCCGGCGTCGCGTGGGTGTCGACGGCGTCGAGCTCTTCCTGCGTCGGCGGCAGCCCGGTGAGGTCGAGCGTGACGCGACGCAGGAGCAGTGCCGGTTCGGCCGGGGACGCTGGCGTCAACCCGGCCGCCCGCACGCGACGGCCCACGAAGGCGTCGATCGGGTTCGCGTGCGCGTCGGTGCCGGGTCGGACGGGCACCGCCGGACGCACGGGGGGCACGAAGGACCAGTGCGTCTCGTACGACGCCCCCTCGTCGATCCAGCGTCGCAGCCGCGCGACCTCATCGGCCGTGAGCCGCTTGTTGGTCTCCGGCGGCGGCATGCGATCCACCGCCTCGTGGGCCTCGACCCGTTCCAGCAGCAGACTCCGCTCGGGGTGGCCGGGAACGATGACCGAGCGGCCGGACCGACGCGGACGCAACGCCGCGACGCGATCATCGAGCTGCAGGTTCGCCTGCCGAGCGGCCGCATCGGGACCATGACACTGGAAGCAGTTCGCCGACAGGATCGGTCGAATGTCGCGGTTGAACGACACTGGCGGCGGCACGGCCCCCGTCGACGCCACCACCGCCCCGCCGACGGCGATCAGCACCAACGCGTTGCCCTTCGAGACTTTGAGCACTTCTCCACACCGCGTGCGTTTTGCCGATCGGGCCGCAACCGGCCGGCTCCAGCCTACTCGCGACCAGCCGGTTTTCAAGGCGGACGTCACACGCGCGTGCGGGTTCGGAGGCGACGGGTCAACGAACGGCGTGGATGCGTTCGAGCTCGATCCGCGGGCGGAGATACGAGGGCTGCACCGGCTCGTCGTGACAGAGCGCCGTCGACAGGTACTTCTTGTTGGAATCGGGGAAGATCGTCACCACGGTTGCCTCCGGCCCGAGTTCCTCGACGAGCTGCACGGCCCCGAGGAAGTTGGCGCCCGAGGAGATGCCCACGGCAAGACCGAGCTGACGGCACAGATACTGCGCCATCAGGATCGCGTCGCCGTCCCAAGCGTCGAGCGTTTCGTCGAGCTCGTCGAGATCGACGATCGACGGAATGAACTCGTCCGAGATCCCCTGGATACGGTGGTGCCCGACGCGGTGCCCGGTGCGCAGCGTGGGTGAGTTTGCGGGCTCGAGCGGGTGGATGCGAGCCGCGGGGGCCACGCGACGAAGGTAACGACCCACGCCCATGACGGTTCCGCCGGTGCCGACGCCGGCGACGAACGCATCGACGCGTCGGTTGAACGCCGCAAGCTGACGCTCGATTTCCGGACCGGTGCTCTGCTCGTGAGCCTCGATGTTCGCCCGGTTGTCGAACTGCCGAGGGACGAAGACGTCATCGTGCGTGGCGGCATCCGACTCGGCTCGCGTCACTGCCCCGATGAATCCGCCCTCCTCCGCCGAGACCAGCACCACCTCGGCGCCGAAGCTGCGGATCAGCTCGATCCGCTCGCGGCTCATCCAGTCCGGGATGTAGATGCGAACCGGGTGCGACAAGGCGCTCCCGAGCGCCGCGAACGAGATACCGGTATTGCCGCTCGACGCCTCGACGATCGTCATGCCCGGTCGCAAGTCGCCGTCGGCGTAGCCGCGGCGGAGGATGTACGCGGCCATGCGATCCTTGATGCTCCCCGTCATGTTCTCGATTTCGTACTTGGCGTAGAGACGCCGCGACCGACCGTCGAAGCGGTACCGGATTTCCACGAGCGGGGTTCCGCCGATGAGCGCGCTGATCGCGTCGATGGGGGAAGGTTCGGTCACCGGTCGATGCGGGGAAGGCCCCGCCTTGGTGGAAGAAAGCGTCATGTCCCCAGGATCGCCAACCTTCAAGGCCGCGACGCCCGGAAGATCACCCCGATTTGGGCCCGGGCGGCGGGCGTGCCCCGTCACGCGCTCCGCTCACGAGCCGGAGATCAGCTTGCGGGCCTCGGCGATCCACCGCAGCCGCGCTCGGTTGAGACGCCGCGTGTTGTCGTGCGCAAGCGTCATCCACGGATCATCGGAATGGGCGGCGTCGTGGTCGTCGACGAGACCGGTCTGGGCCCGGATGCACGCCTCCGCCTCGTCCAGCCACGTCCGTCGCGCCGCGGGGGACAGTGCCGACAGAAAGAGCATGCGGGTGCGGAGCGGATCGTCGGCAAAGCCCGCCTCCGGCGTCAGCGGCGTCTGCAGCCAGGCCCGCAATTCCCGGCGACCGGCGGGGGTGATCGAGTACGCCCGCGCCGGGCGGGCTCCCGTGGGAGTCGCCGCCGAACGCACCAACCGCCGCTGCTCGAGCCGGCGCAACGCCGGGTAGATCGCTCCCGCCGATCCGCTGAACCGGGCCGAGGGGGAGTCGAGGAACATTCGGCGAACGGCATAGGCCGTCGCGGGTCCGCTCACGGCGACGCAGCCCAGAATGACGGATTCGAGGTCGGAGAGCGGGCGGTCGGGCATCGGGAGGGGCTCGATTCCGGGAATCGCGGGAAGATCGCGGCAGCCCGGATCTCATATAGTACGATTCGGACTATCAGGAGATCAACCATGAAGATGCGCTCGACGTTTCTCGCCTGCGGGCTCGCCGTCTTCGCCGCCGCCCCGGTCGCGGCGCGGGGTGGAGACGACGCGAACACCCCACCGAAGACGCGATCGCACGTCCCCGCGGACGCGGTGCGTGTGCCCCTTCGCATCGTCAACGGGCGTCCGGTCATCGACGCTCGGATCAACGATGCGGGTCCGTACGGATTCGTCTTCGACACGGGCTCCCCGGTAGTGTTCCTGCACGGGGACATGGCGCGCGAGCTCGAGCTCGCCATCGAGGGCACCTCGATGGTCGGGGCCCCCGGCGGCCCCCAGACGATGCCGGTCAAGGAGCACACGATCGACCGCATCCGGATCGGACCGGCGACGTTCCAGCGGCTGCCGGGCATGTCGCACGAGGACGCGATGATGCGGAACGCCCTCGGCGCCGAACGCGGCGTGATTGGTCTCCCGACGTTTGCCGACTGCCTCGTCACGATCGACTATCCGGCCGGGCAGCTCGTCATCGCACGCGGGTCGCTCACGGAAGGCGACGGCTCGATGCCCTACCGGCTCGACCAGTACGACATGCCGACGATCACGCTCGACGTCGCGGGGATCGAGATCGATTGCCACATCGACAGCGGGAGCATGGGCGGCATCACGCTTCCGGCGCGGCTGGAGGAAGAGCTTCCCCTCCGGACGCCGCCCTTCGTCGTCGGCCGCGGCCGCACGGCCAGCGGTGCGTTCGAGATCCGCCGGGCCACGCTCGACGGCGTCGCCGCGATCGGTCCGCATCGGCTGTCCGATCCCGAGCTTCACTTCAACGACATGTTCCCGCACGCGAACCTCGGCGGCGTCGTGCTGTCTCAGTTCGCCGTCACCATCGACCAGCGGGCGAAACGAATTCGTTTCAGCCCCGGTGTTGCAACCCAGGAACCCGTTCGCATGTCCGGACGGCGGCCCACCTACGGCGTCATGCTGGCGATGGGGCCGACCGGGCCGGTGCCGGTGCGGGGAGTGGTCCCGGGCGGCATCGCCGAGCGGGCCGGCCTCCGCGCGGACGATGTCATCGTTGCCGTGAACGGCACTCCGGTCGACGAATTGGACATGACGGCACGAGGCGCCGCCTTCCGCGCTGCGTCGATTCGCCTCACCGTCGACCGCGGAGGCGAGACCCATACGATCGAGATGAGCCACGACATGAAGTGACCGGCGGGTCAGCTCGAACGGGAAGCCGCGGGCCGGCCCCGCAGACGCCACCCGATGAGGACGCCGATCACGCCGACGATGGGGTTGAGCACCATCGCCCACAGCGGCGCGTGCGCGTTGCTCATGGCTTCAAACAGGGTCACGACCTCCGGTCGCGGCTCGGCCGCCGCCGGCTCGACCGTCGCCGCGAGCGTGCTCAAAATGCCGAGCACGACGATGAACCCGATGAGGATTCCGATCGCGCGACGGCCGCGGCTGATGAACGCACAGACGTACCCGCCCGCGACGGAGGCCGCGAGACCCACGAGCGGGTTCGTCAGATTCCAGGTCAGGGAGGTCTCCCAGACGGCCGGCTCGAACGCGCCCGCCGGTCCGAGGAGCACCCAGAGCAGGCTCAACCCGGCGAACACCAGGACGACCGCGACGACGTATCCGGCGATTGCCGCTCCAACGGCTTTCAACATGCGACTGCTCCCTTTCGGTTGCCCCACTCCCCCGTGCGTCGTCGTCCCGCCGAACCCCGAGTGTCATCGGCCGGTCGCACCTCGGCCACTCGCCCCGGGGCACCCGGGGGGGCCGCCGACGCTCGACACCGGGGCGGCGACCCCCAACAATGCCCACCGCAGGAGCGCCGACGTCCATGCTCGCCGAACGCCTCGCCAAACGCATGCGTCACCTCGCCAAGTGGGCGCGAAAGCAGCAGATCGGCTGTTTCCGTCTCTACGAGCGTGACATCCCCGACTTTCCGGTCGTCATCGATTGGTACGCCGATCTCGAGGGTGCCGACATCGCACGCGATGGTGACGCCGTGGCGTGGTTTCACGATCGCACCCGCGACGAGACGCTCGATGCCACGATCGCCTACCGCCGCGCGGCGGAGGCGGCGATCTGCGCCGGACTGCGGATCGACCCCGAGCGGCTGTTCACCAAACACCGGGGCCGGCAGCGGGACGGCGCAGGCGGGCGGGAGCAGTACGAGCGGCTCGGTTCCCGCGGCGTCGTCAAGCTCGTGGCGGAGCACGGATCGCGGTTCGAGGTCAACTTGTCCGACTATGTCGACGTCGGCCTCTTTCTCGATCACCGCCCCACCCGCCGCGCCGTGCGGGAGCGGGCGGCGGGCAAGCGGGTCCTCAACCTCTTCGGGTACACCGGTGCGTTCACCGTGCACGCCCGGGCGGGCGGGGCGACCCGCACCACGACGATCGACATGTCCCGCACGTACCTGGAGTGGTTCGAACGCAACCTGGCCCACAACGGCATGACCGCGACCGACGCGCACGTGACCGTGCACGCCGACTGCCTGCAATGGCTGGCGGACGGGCCCGGCCCGGGCGAGGCGTACGACCTCGTCATCTGCGATCCGCCCACGTTCTCCAACTCGAAACGGATGCGGGCCGACTCGTTCGCGATCGAGCGTGATTACCCGGAGCTGCTCGCCGACCTCGCCCCGTTCGTCGCGCCCGGCGGCGAGGTCTTCTTCTCGACGAACGCGCGCCGCTTCGACCTCGACGCAGAACGCGTCCCGCGTGGCTTCGGCGTCCACGAGATCAGCCACCGGTCGATCCCGGAGGACGTTCGGAACAAGAGGATCCACCGGTGCTGGCGGCTGGCGGAGGGGTGGGCGTCCCGCGCAAAGAACGACCGGACGACCTGACGCGTCATCCGCTCCACTTCCGACTTGCACGGCGATCCAACTCTCCGGGTCACGATCGCGCGGTCCCGGTCGACCTCTCCCTCGACCTCCACCTCGAATCCCACGCGACCGCTACAGATGCTCCCGGAGCAACGCCGCCGCCGACTCCTTGAACCGCACTGGCCACGGACGCTGCTTCCACTCCGCGAGCGTCACGCGACGGGCTCGGCCGCAGTCCGCGTCGAACGTGCGTTCGAGCTGCGTCGCGAAGTCGGCGTCGAGCACGACCAGGTTCGCCTCGTCGTTGAGCTTGAAGGACCGGTTGTCGAAGTTGGCGGATCCGATCGAGGTCCACGCTCCGTCCACGATCATGTACTTGCAGTGGTACATCGTGGGGAGATACTCGTAGATCGAAACACCCGTCGCGAGAAGATCGCCCCAGAGATGACGTGAGGCGTGCCGGCTGACCGGCGTATCCGTGTGAGGTCCGGCGACGATGATGTCGATGGTCACGCCCCGCTCCCGAGCCCGGCACAGGTGATCGAGCGTCAGCTCGTCGGGGACGAAGTACGGGGTGGCAATGCGGATCGACTTCTGGGCGCCGGCGATCGCCAGCAGGAACATCTTCTGGACGTCGCCGCTCTTGCCCTCCGGCGAGCTGTAGACGGCGATCGCACGAGCGTCACCCCGATCGCTCAACGCCGGATAGTGGACCTCGCCGTGCAGGACCTCGCCGGCCGCTTCCATCCAGTTCTCGCAGAAGGCCGCCTGCAGCAACGCAACCACGTTGCCTTCGACGCGAAAGTGAACATCCCGCCACTCCGACGGATCGCGGGCGTCGCCACGCCAGGCGTCACCGATACCGACCCCACCCAGGAACGCCACCCGACCATCCACGATCAACAGCTTTCGGTGCGTGCGGCAATTCGCCTCCGCGATCGGATCCGGAACGAAGACGGACGGCTCCTCGAAGAGGCAGAACCTGGCTCCCGCCGATTCCATGCTCGTGCGAAACGACGACGGCATGGGCATCCCGCCGAACGCATCGACAATGACATTGACATCGACGCCGGCTCGAGCCCGCTCGCTCAACGCATCCGTGAACGTCCTTGCGATCTCGCCGTCACCGAACACGTAGGTCTCGAAGTTGACGCTCCGTTCGGCACTTCGAATCGCCTGGAGCATGGCGGGGAATATCTCGTCGCCGTTCTGCAACACCTCGATCGAATTCCCGCCGACGGGAACACTGCCGAGCACGCCGGTCAGCGTCCGCTCGAACGCGGGGTCGTGGAGTCCGTACCCCAAGGCTTCGATGTGGTAGCTCGCGCCTGCGTTCGGCCGGTAGAGCAGCACTCCGATGCCCGCCACCAGGAGCAGCCCGCCCGCCATCCACCACCGTCGTTTGGTCATCTTCATGGGGAGCAGAATCGGCCGGCCGCGCAAACCGGGGATGAAGCGCGGGTGAAAACGGCCTCATTTGCGCGACGGCGAGGCCCGTCCGGGTCCGGGTCCGGGTCCGCGTCCGCGTCCGTGTCCGCGTCCGTGTCCGCGCCCGTGTCCGTGTCCGGGTCCGCGTCCGTGTCCGCGTCCGCGTCCGTGTCCGCGTCCGTGTCCGTGTCCGCGTCCGGGCCCGCGTCCGTGCCCGCGTCCGTGCCCGCGTCCGTGTCCGTGCTCGCGACCGCGCCCGTGTCCGCGCCGTGACGTCCCCGACCATCCTCGGATCGACTCACCCGAGGATCGAGACGTACGCCCGCCACGGACCGGCCGCGTTGGTGTGATGGCGGGCCATGCACTTGCAGATCTGGGCGATGTGGTGGAGGTCGTGGGCGGTCCAGGTGGCGAGGAGCTGGCCGAGGGTGACGGGGCCGAGAGCGGGGTGGGTGCCGGGTCGGTCGAGGTCGGCGGTGGTGAGCCCGAAGCCGTCGAGCGTCCGGAGGTTCTCGGCGCGGAGCGTGGCGAGCTCCTGCAGAAGATCGTCGATCGTCTTGCCGACGCTGTCCCGCTCCTGGGCGAAGCGGTCGAAGGGATCGAACGGTCGATCGGGTCCCTCCGCGAGGATGATCCGGGCGCGGTCGATCCAGTCCGCCTTCTCCCCGTGGACGAGGTGGCCAACGACGTCGAACGGGCTCCACGTCTTCGGCCCGTAGTCGGTCGTGATCCACGTGTCGTCGAGATCGGTCAGGAGGGCGCGAAGCACGGCGGGCGTGCGCTCGAGGATCTGCCGTGAGCGGGCGAGGTCGAAGGCCATGTTTGATCTCCCGGCGGCGTCGCAGCGTTGTCGATGCCGTCAGACGACGCGGCCGCTGATCACGGGAAGGAACCAGACGCCGTAGCCCTTCTCGCTGCGGATTGCGGCGATCATGTCCTCGAACTGCTCGAGGATGGCGGCATGTTCGAGTTCGGAATGGGTGGCGATGGCGTCCGCGTAGCCGTCGCGCCACGCGACCCAGATGTTCGCAAAGACGTCGCGAGGCACGCGGACCGGGTCGATGACGACGTAGTCCACCCGCACGTCCGCCAGACCGCGTTCCGCCAGGATCGTGTACATGGTCCGGCCGCTCCGAAGGTCGCTGCCGGTTCGTTCGGCGAACGTCATCGGTCCGTCTCGCCAGAACTGGTCATTATCGCCACGGACGGGGTGAAAGTGCATCATCCCGTAGTCTTCCGCGACGAGATGCAGGATGCCGCCGGGGCGGGTGACGCGGATCAGCTCGTCCACCACCCGCCACGGCTCGGGCACCGCCTGGAGAAGATGGCGGCACATGGCCAGGTCGCAGGTGCGATCGTCGACCGGCAGATGGAAGGCATCGCCGGGCGTGAAACGCACCCGATCCCCCAGGGGCGCACATCGGCGTCGCGCGAGCTCGAGGTGCGCCGGATCGACGTCGATCCCGTGGAACGATGACTGCGGCCACGTCTCCGCGAGCCGCAGGATGATTTCGCCGGGCCCGCACCCGGCATCGACGACGCTCGCCCGGGCCGGGAGCTCGTACCGGTCGAAGAGCGGCCGCTCTTGCGGCCAGATCGCGTTCGCCTGTGCGGCCAGGTTGCGCACCATCGATTCGTGCGCCATCTGCTCGGCTTGGGGATTCGTGTTGTCGGGCATGGTGGTCGCGGGATCGTAGCGTCGGTTGGTCTCGGGGTCTCGTTCGGGTGGGGAGGCTGTTCCGGTCGCCCTACAATCGTCACGCCCGCGACCGCGGGGCCATCGTCGATCGTGATCCTGCCTCCGCCGCGCGCGGGTCCGGAGGCTTCGAGGAAGTCAGCATGCTCCGACGCATTTACCGTTGCGTGGCCGCCGCCGTCGTCGTCTCGGTCGTGGTGGTGGCCGGCCTTCACTCCCCGGTCCGTGGGCAGACGCCCGCCGGCGCGACCGCGGATCGGATCGCGGCCGTCAACCACGCGTTGCGGGTCAGGCTCCGCCCCGCCGCGAACCACCTCTCGGTCGACGACACGATGACGCTTCCGACCGGGACGCGTCGGGCCGGCGTCGAGTTCACGCTCAACCGCGTGTTCACGATTACGCAGAGCGAGCCGGCCGTCCGGAGGGTCGATGGCGGTGGCGACGACGGCAGGGGAGACGCCCGGTACAGGCTCGCATCGGCGCCGCCGGATGGCGTCATCCGTCTCACCTACGAGGGCATCGTCGACTTCGGACTCTCCGATCAGAAGGAGGAGTACGCCCGCGGCATGCGTGACACCCGGGGGATCCTCGGACCGCAGGGCGTCTATCTCGACGGCGGCAGCGCGTGGATCGCGCGGTTCGGCGATGAGATGGTTCGATTCACCGTGGAGGTCGACGCGCCCGCCGACTGGCACGTCATCAGCCAGGGCAACGGGACGTCGGATGCCGCCGGTGCGGGCGCCAACGACCGGCGTGTGGCGCGCTGGGACTCCGGCGCCGATCTCGAGCAGGTGTACCTCGTCGGGGGTCCGCTGTCCGTCGAACGCGACATGGCCGGCGCCGTCGAGGTGCTCGTCTATCTCCACGAGCCGGACGACGCCTTGGCCCGCAAGTACCTCGACGCCACGGCCCGCTACATCGAGATGTACCGGCAGCTCATCGGCCCCTATCCCTACGAGAAGTTCGCGCTCGTGGAGAATTTCTGGGAGACGGGCTACGGCATGCCGTCGTTCACGCTGCTCGGCGAGAGGATCATCCGGTTTCCGTTCATCCTGCACTCTTCGTATCCGCACGAGATCCTCCACAACTGGTGGGGCAACTCCGTATTCGTGGAGTACGAGACCGGCAACTGGTGCGAGGGGCTGACCGCCTACATGGCCGATCACCTCATACAGGAGCAACGCGGCGCCGGCACGGAATACCGCCGCCGCACGCTGCAGAAGTATCGTGACTACGTCAAGGCGGGGCGTGACTTCCCGTTGACGGAATTCCGCAATCGGCACAGCGCCGCGACGGAGGCGGTGGGGTACGGCAAGGCCCTGATGACGTACCACATGCTGCGACGCCGCGTTGGTGACGACGCGTTCCGGGCGGCGCTCGCGCAGTTCTACCGCCGGTACCGGGGGTCACGAGCATCCTTCGACGACATCCGGGAGAGCTTCGAGTCGGTGACCGGTGAGGATCTGTCGCCGTTCTTCGCGCAGTGGATCGGACGCGCCGGGGCGCCGCATCTCGTCGTGCGCGACGTCGAGGTCGCGTCGGCCGGAGCGGGCTATGCGATCACCGGGACCATCGAGCAGACGCAGACGGACGCCTCGTTCGCGCTCACCGTCCCCGTGGTGATCGCGACCGAGAGCGGGTCGCGGTCGTTCGACGTGGACATGAACGAACACGCGGAGGCCTTCGCGTTCACCGTCGACGCCCGCCCGGGCTTGCTGGCCGTCGATCCGTCGTTCGACGTCTTCCGCCAGCTCGATCCCCGCGAGACGCCGAGCTCGATCGGGCAGATCTTCGGCGAACCGGCGATCCTGGCCGTGCTTCCCGCCGGCGGCGACACCGACGCCTACCGGGACCTCGCGCTGGGGTGGGAGACCGACGACCACGTCATCGAGGTCGTTCGCGACACGGAGCTTCGCACGCTGCCCGACGACCGCGCAATTTGGATCCTTGGTCGTGACAACCGCTTCGCCGGCGACCTGCTCGCGAGCGACGGGGCGTTGGCCGCCACCTGGCCCGCCGACAGCCTGACCCTGGGGGAGGACCGCGTGCCGATCGACGATCGTTCGATCGTCGTCGTCCGGCGTCACCCCGGTAACGCCGAGAAGGCCGTCGGCTGGATCTCGATCGAACCGGACGCCGCGTGGGCGGGGCTCGCCCGCAAGCTGCCGCACTACGGCAAGTACTCGTATGTCGCCTTCGAGGGCGACGAGCCGACCAACACCGTGAAGGGACAGTGGGAAGCGACGGATTCGCCGCTCGTCATCGATCTTGAAGCGGGCGTCCAGGCGACGCTCACCACCGAACCGCGTGTCGCGCTGGCGGAGCTGCCGCCCGTGTTCTCACGCCGCGTCTTGCGCGAGCACGTCGCGTGGCTGGCCGCGCCGGAGCGTCGGGGACGCGGGCTGGGCACGCCCGAGCTGGACGAGTCGGCCGACTACATCGCGCGGCAGTTCGCCGCCGCCGGCCTCGAGCCCGGCGGCGACGACGGCACGTGGTTCCAGCGGTTCACGGTCGACGACGGACCGGACGAGACGCCGGTCGAGGCCCGGAACGTCATCGGCATCCTCCGCGGATCCCGCGACGACTGGCGTGATCAGTCGATTGTTCTCGGGGCCCACTACGATCACCTCGGCCTCGGATGGCCCGATGTTCATGCCGGCGACGAGGGGATGATCCACCCCGGCGCCGATGACAACGCCAGCGGCGTCTCGGTCCTCATCGAGGTGGCCCGCACCCTCGCGGCCGAGGGGGGCGGTTCCCGCAACCTCGTCGTCATCGCCTTCTCCGCCGAGGAAGCCGGGCGGCTGGGTTCCCTCCATTACGTGACGCAACCGCGTTTTCCCACGTCGCACATCCGCGGTGTTCTCAACCTGGACACGGTCGGCCGTCTGCGCGACGGCAACCTGGCCGTGCACGCCACCGGGACCGCCGACGAGTGGCAGCACATCTTCCGGGGTGTCGGCTTCGTGACGGGGATCACCAGCCGCAACGTGGCCGCTCGCGTCGGCGGATCCGATCAGGACAGCTTCATCGACGCCGGGGTGCCGGCCGTGCAGATCTTCACCGGGGCGCACGCCGATTACCATCGACCGACGGACACCGTCGACAAAGTCGACGACGCCGGTCTGGTGAAGGTGGCGACGTTCGTCAAGGAAGCGCTCGTCTACCTCCTCGAACGCGAGGAGCCGATGAACGTCCGGATCGACGGCATCGATCCCGCGTCCGCCGGCGCCGGTGCCGCGTCGCGCGGTGGACGACGCGTGTCCTTCGGGACGGTGCCGGCCTTCGACTTCGCGGGCCCGGGCGTCAGGGTCGACTCGGTCGTTCCCGGTTCACCCGCCGAGCGGGCCGGGGTGCGTGGCGGCGACGTGCTCATTCGCCTGGATGACGCTGACATCGCCAATCTGAGGTCGTTCTCGCAACATCTCCGAACGCTCGAACCCGATCAGGAGGTCGTCGCCGTCGTTCTGCGGGACGGTGTCGAAGTGACGATGCGGGTTCGCGTGGAGACGCGGTAAGACGCGGGCGCGTCCGCGGCCGTGGCCGTGTCCGCGTCCGTGTCCGCGTCCGTGCCCGCGTCCGTGGCCGCGTCCGCGTCCGTGGCCGCGTCCGTGACCGCGTCCGTGGCCGCGTCCGTGACCGCGTCCGCGTCCGTGTCCGTGACCGTGACCGCGTCCGCGTCCGCGTCCGTGGCCGCGTCCGTGTCCGCGTCCGCGTCCGTGTCCGCGTCCGTATCCGTGTCCGCGTCCCGCGTCCGTTCTCACCCGGCGGCTTCGTGAAGCGGCGCGCAGCCGATGCTGTCCGCCAGCTCGCAGAGCGCCTGGTAATACGCCTCCCGATCGAGTCCGATCAGCGTCGAGCCGTAGATCTCCGCGGCCGTGGTGTCGACGATCTGGCCGTAGTTGATCGCCGGGACGTGGTACGAGATCAGCAGCGGCCAGATCTCCGGCTGGTCTCGGAACGCCGGGTGCAGGCAGATCGCGTAGCCGTCGGCGGCGTGGAAGCCCAGCGGCTGAACGCACGCGAACTCGTGGGGCTGTAGGGGGCCGGCGTCGAACACCAGTGACGCCGGATACCGCAGCACGTCGGAATCCGCGAGCATCTTCACGATCGCCTCGGCGTCGATGTACAGCCCGTACTTCATCCGGGCCGCCGTCGCCTTGTCGACGAGGTGGCCGAGGAACGCTTCGCGGGCGCTCGCCTCGGAGATCTCGATCGCGTCAGTCTTCATACCGCTTCCTGAACTCCTCGGCCGCCTGTTTGCGAGCGGCCGCCTCCTCGGGCGTCATCTTCCCGAGGTACCACTTGTGGTTGTCGTGGTTGAGAACCTCCTCGAGCTTCGCGTGGAGTTTCTCCGCCGCGGCTTCCTTCGCCGGATCGCCGGACGCGCGCCCCTTCTCCACCAGCTCTTCGAGCTCGGGAATGAACTCGCTGTAGAAATGCTTCGCGACCTCGTACGTCCCGTGCCAGTGCGTGTAGTCCGGACCCATCATCGACACGCCGTGCCGCGCGCGGCGACCTTCATGGTGCCAGATCTCGAACCACACGAAGTCCAGCTTGCTGCCGAACTTCACGGGCCGCTTCAGCGGGGCGGCGAGGGCGTACAGCTCGAGTCCCGGCTTCGCGAACTTCTCGTTGTAGAGCTCGATGAGTGCGTCGTACTGCACGTAGAAGTTGTCGACCCAGCTGATGTTGTGGCAGTTGAGGCAGACATCCTTCATGTTGTCGCGACGCTCCTCCCAGCCGATCTCCGCCCCGGGCAGGCCCATCTTGGCGTCGGCGACCTCGGGCCGGATCGACACGGCGGGCCGGTTGTTCCAGCTGATGCGGAGTCCGACGTCGTGCGTCACGTTCTGGTTCGGCGTCGCCGACATGTGACAGGTCGCGCACGTCGGGGCGATGTGGTAGTCCTCACCGACGATCCACTTCGGGGAGTCGAGATTCATCTTGTGCTGGTTCGCGAAGAACGAGATGCCGTGCTTCGACTCCTCGTAGATCTCCTTCTGCGGATGATCGGGGCCCATGTGACACTTGCCGCAGGTGTCGGGATGCCGGGCCTGGGCGGCGGAGAAGTCGTGACGCTGGTGACACGCCGCGCAGGATCCTTCCGAGCCGTCGGGGTTGATGCGACCGATGCCGGAGTTCGGCCACGTGGCCGGATCGAGCTTGCCGTCCTCCAGCACCTTCACTTCCGAGCCGTGGCACTGCCAGCACCCGTTGACCGCGGCGGCCGAATTCCCCTGCGGGAACATCGGGGTGACCATGCCCCGGTTGCCCTCGACGACCTCCGCGAGAATGTTGTCGAGCGATCCGAGAATGCGACCGGCCTTCGAGTGGTGCGATCCGGCGAACTCTTCGACCTGCAACGCATGGCAACGCGCGCAGTCCGAGGGGCTGACAATGACCGAGATCGTCCGGTCATAGTGGAGGAAGGCGTCCGCATCGTCGGGATCGGCCGCATGGCATTCGTAGCAGCCGATGTTGGCCCGGTAGTGTCGCGAGCCGCCCCACTGCTGGTAGAGACCGGGGTTGTCCTTGCGGTGGCAGTCGATGCACTCCAACGACGCGTCGCTCAGACGAGCGAGACCGATGGCCCCTCCGGGGGGTGGATCCTCGGGAGCGAGGGCGGGAGTCGACAAGGCGATCGTCGGCGCGAGGCCGCCGTTGAGGGAATGACTCGCGTGTGCGATCCCGATGATCGCCACGGGGATCACGATGCCTGCGACCAGTTTCATCATCTTTTCCTCGGTCAAGTGACTGATCCCTCGGGAGCCCCCCGCGCGATCGGGTGGTTCTCCGTCTCCGGGTCGAAATCGGTGTCGTACGTCAACCGCCCCGAGAGCACGGGCACGGTGATGCGGACGAAGATCGTGTACAGCAGCAGGCCGAACGCCCAGATGCCGGCGCACACGAGCAGCTCGTTGAGGGTCGGGACGTACTCGACGATCTCGCCCAACGGTGAGGGAATGAACGCCGGAACAATGAGGCCCATGCCCTTCTCGATCCAGATCCCCGCGATCAGCATGACGCAGGCGAGATTGAGGAACCGCAGGCTCCGGGCCAGCGGCAAGTAGAGCATGATGAGCGCGATCGTATTGAGCGCGACCGCCGTCCAGATCCAGGGGACGAGCGCCGTGTAGCCGTGCAGCCCGAAGTAGAGGTACGTCGCCGAGGCGACGTGCTGGGAGTCGGTGTAGAACTCGGTGAAGAGCTCGCTGAGGAGCAGGAACGTGTTGATCGTCAGCGCGACGACGACGATCCGGCGCAGGGTCATGAGGGCGGGCCGCGGCACGTGGTACGTCGTGTAGCGGCCAATCACCTGAAGCGTCAGGATCAGGAACGCCGGCCCGGCCGAGAACGCCGACGCGAGGAACCGCGGCGCGATGATGGCAGAATTCCAGAACGGTCGTGCCCCGAGGCCGACGTACAGGAAGGCAGTCACCGTGTGAATGCTGATGGCCCACACGATCGCCACGAAGACGAACGGGATCACGAACAGGGCGCGACGCGGCTCCCGGCGCATGTAGTGGCAGTAGATCATGTACCCCGTGATGTGCAGGTTCAGCAGCAGGTAGCCGTTGAGGACGATGACGTCCCACGTCAGCATCGAGAACGGGAAGTTGAACCGCCGGAAGAGATGGGTGAAGCGATCCGGACGCCCGAGGTCAACGGTGACGAACAGCAGACACATGATGATGCTGGCCACCGCGAGCAACTCGCCGAAGATGACGAGATCATGCAGCTCCTTGTTGCGGTAGATGTACACCGGAATCACGAGCATCACCGCGGCTGCGGCCATGCCGACCAGGAACGTGAAGTTGGCGATGTAAAGCCCCCACGACACCTGGTCCGTCATGCCGGTGACGCCGAGACCGTGAACGAGCTGCTTGCAGTAGGCGTTGAGTCCGAACAGCGCCACGGCCGTCAGGAAGAGCATCCACAGGTGATACCGCCAGCCGCCGACGAAGCTGATGCGAAAACAGCGCCAGAGGAATCGAACGTACTGGCTCACGTGACCACCTCGCGGAGGTCGGCGGGAATCGCGGCCTGGTCGTCGGCCCCGGTCCGCGGATGTCGCTCGTCGAAGTAATAGAAGAATCGAGGGAGCGTGCCGACCTCTTCCTTGAGGACGAACACACGACTGTTCTTGAGGATCTGCGAGACATCGCTGTTGGGATCGAGGACGTTGCCGAATTTTCGGGCGCCCGTCGGACAGGCCTCGAGACACGCGGGCATCCGGCCGACCCGCGTGCGGTGCAGACAGAACGTGCATTTCTCCATGACGCCCTTCGTCCTCGGGCGGTTGGAGAGATAGCCCATGTCCGGGTTGATCTCCTGCGAGGGAATCTCCGGCTGCGTGAAGTTGAATCGACGCGCCCAGTACGGGCAGGCGGCCTCGCAGTAACGGCAGCCGATGCACCAGTCGTAGTCCACGACCGTGATGCCGTCAGGCTCCTGCCACGTCGCCTCGACGGGGCACACCTTCGTGCACGGCGGGCTGCTGCACTGGTGACACTGCACCGGCAGATAGAAGTGCCCTTCCTTCGGGACGGTCGCGTCGTCGTAGTGGTGATCGCCCTCTTCGAGATTGAAGGTGCCGTTCGGCATCTCGATCACGCGGATGTACTGCATCTCCGGGCTGCGGCTCTGGTTGTTCTCCGCCACGCAGGCGTGCACGCAGCGTCGGTTGCCGTTGCATCGGCTGAGGTTCAGCGCGTAGACGAACTCCACGCCGTCGAGCGGCGGCGGATCCGCGATCGTGGCGTCGACGCCGTGCTGCGTCCGCACCCGCTCGCGGATCCGCGCGAACACCGCCTCTTTGTCCTCCGGCGTCATTTCCTTGTAGTGCTTCTGGAAGAAGCCGGCGAACGTGTCGTCGGTCTCGCGATCGATCTCACGCAGCGGGCTGAGGGCGGCACCGAACGCGGCGAGTCCGCCGGTGACGGCGGTCGCCGTGCGGAGGAAGCTCCTCCGGGCGACACCCCGACGCGGGGCCGCCGGCCCGGGCGTGGGGCGGCCGCAACCGCAGGTGTCGGTGGACGCGTCGTCGCCACCGCCGCAGCATCCGGCACTGGTCTCCGACGTCGTATCGAGGATCGGGAGCCGCATCAGTGGTGCTCCTCCCCGGAGTGATCCGCGGGCGACGCGGGCTCGTCGAGTCCACTCGACCACCGCCGGAGCGGATTGTGCTTCCCGGCTTCGTGCGTGCCTTCGGACTTCGTGACGCTCATACGCAGCGTGTTCGGTCCGGCGAGCGCCGTCATGGGGTCGAACGCCGGAGCGTGCGGATCGTGACACTGGGTGCACTCGAGCCGGATCCGCTCACCGCGTGTCTCGTCCCAGTACCCGAGCGCGCGGCCGTGAATGCCCGCCTGCCAGTCGCGGTAGGTCGTGCCGTGGCACTTGGCGCACAGCAGGGGGGTCTCCGAGAACGGAACTCGTTGGCCGCCGGCCAGCACGAGCGTGTCGTGTGATTCCTGGTCGTGGCAATTGAAGCACCGGTCGTTCATCCCGTGCGCCTGCACGATGTTGGCATGCTGGTTCAGGCGGAGCGGCGTGTCGGGATTCGACCCGAAGAGCGTGTGGCACTCGCGGCATTTCTTCTCGAACCCGGCGACCATCATCGTCGGGGGATCCGCCATGGTCTCCCGCATCGGGGCCGTCGCGAGGTCCGCGGGATTCACGGCGACGCGTTCCGAGAACGGGATGCTCGCGGTCTCGGGCCCCAGCACGAACCACGCGGCAAGCACGACGAAGAGCGGGCCGATGAGATAGGCCACGAGCGAGTCGGCGGAACCGCGGGAGGGAGGCGGGGAGATTGGGGATCCGGGTCGGGTCACGACGCCGCGTTTCCTCGAGAAGACCTCGCGGAGCATACTCGATCAGAACGTGAACTGCCCCTGTGGGCAACATCGGACACCAGCGGTCCAGAGCGCGGCTCGCGCCGGGTCCCGCCCTGAATGCGCCGGCACATCAGAGGCGTCGATCGTCTCCGAAGGGAACGGTCGCGACACGCGAAAAACGGTTGACTCATCCGGTGTCCATGCCGAAAGGTGGTCAGTACGATATCGGCACGCAGCGTACCGAGTCCGTATCGCGTCGATCGCGTTCCCAACGAAACGGGGTGAAATCCCCGGGACACAAAGTCATGCCCGTGAGTGGACTGGTGATCGTGCTGGCCGACTCGAACACCGACGTTCTTGCGGCGATCCGGGCCGACCCGTGTTGCGAGATCGGGGAGGGCCCCGTCCACGGGCGGCTTCCCGTCGTGCTCGAGACAAAATCTGTCGCGGAAGATCGCGCGAAAGTACGATGGCTCGAAGGACTGCCCGGTGTCGCGCTGGTTGAAGTCGCCTACCACGACTTCAGCGATACGACCGTCGATCGTCAACCCGACGAGGGCGGCGGCGGGACACGCGAAGACTCTGAAGGAGCGAGACGATGACGGTGGATCGCAGGAGCTTCATCAAGACCGCGGCGATGAGCGCCGCCACGACGGCGGCGTTCGGCTCGAGCCGCGAGAGTCGCGCCGTGCCCCTTCCGGTGCTCGAGCCGAACGCGACGCTCACGTGGAACAAGGCACCCTGCCGCTTCTGCGGTACGGGGTGTCACGTGCTCGTCGGCGTCGAAAACGACAAGGTCGTCGCCATCCAGGGCGACCTGAAGGCCGACGTCAACAAGGGCCTGCTGTGCGTGAAGGGCTACCACGTCGGATCGATCCTCTACGGTCCGGATCGCCTCACCCAACCGCTCGCACGCAAGGACGGCAAGCTCGTCCCCATCTCCTGGGATGAGGCGATCGACATCGTCGCCCGCCGCATCAACCGCAATCCCGCCGGGTTCGCCTACTACGGCAGCGGGCAATGGACCATCCCCGAGGGCTACGCCGCAAACAAGTTCACCAAGGGCGGACTCGGGAACAACCACATCGACCCCAACGCGCGGCTCTGCATGGCCTCCGCCGTCACGGGCTTCCTCGCAACCTACGGCGTCGATGAGCCGGCGGGCTGCTACGACGATCTCGACGCGTGCAACGTCCTGATCTGCTGGGGAAACAACCCGGCCGAGATGCACCCCGTGCTCTTCTCGCGTGTCCTCGACCGCAAGACACGTGGTGAGAAGGTGACCATCATCGACATGGAGACCCGGCGTACGCGAACGAGCGACCTCGCGGATCACCACATCCTGTTCAAGCCTCAGAGCGATCTCGCCATCGCCAACGGCATTGCGCGTCTGCTGATCAAGAACGGCACCTACGACAAGGCGTTCGTCGAGCGGCACTGCAGCTTCCGGAAGGACTCCGATCCGCCCGCACTCTTCGGCGCACCGTCGACGTTCGAGGAGTACGCGCGTTTGCTCGAGCCGTACACGCCGGAGTACGTCGAGGCCATCTCCGGCGTCAAGGCCGACGACCTCCGCATGCTGGCCGATCTCTTCGGACGCCGCGATACGCGTATCACGAGCCTCTGGTGCATGGGCATGAACCAGCACACGCGGGGCACGGCGATCAATACGCTCGTGCACGGCATCCATCTCCTGAGCGGGCACTTCGGACGTCCCGGGGATGCCCCGACGAGCCTGACCGGTCAGCCGTCGGCTTGCGGCACGGCCCGCGAGGCCGGCACGCTCGCACACCTGTTGCCCGGGGGTCGCCTCGTTGCGAATGAAGCGCACCGGAAGCACGCCGAGGAGTACTGGAACCTGCCCGAGGGTCGCATCAACCCCAAGCCGGGCAAGCACACCGTCGCGATGTGGGAGAGCTTCTGTCAGCCCGACGGCGAGATCGACACGATCTGGGTGCAGGTGACGAACCCCGGCCAGACCCTGCCCAACCTCGGCAAGCTCTTCGATCCCAAGGCCGGTCTCGACGACAAGTTCCTGATCGTCTCCGAGGTCTATCCGACCGCGACGACGCGTCTGGCCGACCTCGTGCTGCCGTCCGCGATGTGGGTGGAGAAGAACGGCATCTTCGGCAACTCCGAGCGGCGGACCCAGCAGTGGTTCAAGATGGTCGAGCCGCCGGGAGAGGCCCGCGACGACTGCTGGCAGACGATCGCCGTCGCCCACCGTCTCATGGAGCTCGGGCACGAGGGCATGAAGGACAAGGACGGGCGTTTCCTCTTCGGGGTGCGCGACGAGACCGGGGCGGAGGTTCCCGTCTGGGACTGGGCGCACTACTACGACGTCAACGTGGATCGTCATCTGTACGAAGAGTACCGCCCGTTCAGCCGGCTCAAGCACAAGGACCTTGCGCCGTACGATGTGCTCGTCGAGCACCGCGGTCTGCGTTGGCCGGTGGTCGAGCAGGCGGACGGCACGTGGCGTGAGACGCGTTTCCGGTTCTCCGAATTCGACGATCCCTACGTCACCGAGGGCGCCGAGTTCCAGTTCTATCACTCGACCACGAAGGACGACCGGGCCCAGATCTGGTTCCGGCCGTACGATGAACCGCCCGAGATGCCCGACGCCGAGTATCCGCTCTGGCTGTCCACCGGCCGCGTCCTCGAGCATTGGCACACCGGCACGATGACCCGACGCGTGCCGCAGCTCGACCGCGCGATGCCCGGCGCGTACGTCGAGATGAACCGTGTCGATGCGAGGCGGCTGGGAATCCGGAGCGGCGAGAAGGTCGTTTTGGAGACGAAACGCGGCGGCATCGAGCTGCCCGCGTGGATCGGCGGACGCGGCGAGCCGCCGGAGGGCACCGTGTTCGTGCCGTTCTTCGACGAAACGCTGCTCATCAACGATCTCACCCTCGACGCGCACGATCCCTTCTCGAAACAGCCTGACTACAAGAAGTGTGCAGTGCGGGTCCGCAAGGCCTCGGCGGAGGGAGCCTGATGAAAACGCTGCGTCCGATGATGCTCGTCGCGTCGGTCGGCGCGCTCGCGCTCGCAGTGGCGACCGGCGCGCGGCCGGGAACACCGCCGACGACGGAGACCACTCCCGCCGGAACCGCCGCCCCCACGACCGACGACGATCGCTCCGCCGCGCGGCGTCTGTCGAGCCCGCAGGCCGCGTTCACCGTGCCCCGGCAGTGGAAGCCCACCCCGCCGGATCCCCCGGCCGCCCGCGATGCATCGCTCGAGCAGCGTGCGTCGCGTCGCGCGTACCTCGGCGCGCCACCGGTGATGCCCCACTCGCGGAACTACGCGAAGTCCATGAGCTGTCTCGATTGCCACGCGGAGGGCATCCGGATCGGCACCAAGTACGGACCGAAGATGAGCCATCCGGTCCTGGCGAGTTGTCAGCAGTGCCATGTCGAGGGCAAGAATCTCGACTTCCCGCCCCGCCCCGACGCGCCGGACGCCGTCTTCACCGGTCCGCGGGAGCCGCAGGGCGGCGCGAGGGCGTGGCCGGGAGCGCCGCCGGTCGTCCCGCACAACCTGCTGATGCGAACCGATTGCCTGAGCTGCCACGGAGTCAACGGATACCCCGGTCTCCGGACCTCGCATCCCGACCGACTCAACTGTGTGCAGTGCCACGGCGTCGCGGCCACGCTCGACCAGACGTCGCCGTTCTTCACCGGCAACGCGTCCGGAGTCATTCCGGTGAGCGTCCCGGTCGAAGCGTCGTCGGATGCGGTTGCGCGATGAACGACGGGCCAGGGCGTCAGGAGTCGCCGATCTCGCGTCGCCAGATGCTGCTCGGCCGGCTGCGGAGTCGAGGACCCGACGCGATCCCCGACGCGACCCCCGATGCGTCGTCGCTCACACCGACTCGAGACACCCAGCCGCTCTGCCACCGGCCGCCGGGGGCCGTCGATGAAGCCCGCTTCGTCGCCGAGTGCACGCGTTGCGGGGACTGCATCGACGCGTGCCCGGTCGACGCGATTCGACTCGCCGATGACCGCGCCGGCCCCGCCGCCGGGACACCGGTGATCGAGCCGATGGTCAGCGCCTGCGTGATGTGCGACGACCTTCCGTGCATCGCATCGTGCGAGCCGGGGGTCCTGTCGCCCACCGCGCCGGTGAAGATGGGCACCGCCTCCATCCGGGCGCCGTACTGCCTTGCGCACCAGGGCACGTTCTGCACGGTGTGCGTCGAGCGTTGTCCGGTCGACGGCGCGTTGCAGCTCGTCGACAATCGTCCGGTGATCGACGCCGAGACATGCACGGGCTGCGGCGTGTGCCAGTACGTGTGCCCGGCTCCCTACAACGCGGTGCTCATCCTCCCGCGGACGGATCGGCTCGGTTCGGCGGGCGATCCGGATCCCGAATCGCCTCCCCCCGCGGGATTCGACTGGCGGGACGCCTACTTCGGCGGCCGCAGTCTGCGACCGGAGGATCGTCCCTGACGACGCGGGTCGGCGCGGTTCCCGGCTCTCAGAAGGTCCAGCTGAGACCGCCGGTGATCTGGCTGACGGTGTCGTCGGGGGACCAGATGGCCTCGTAGCGGATGAACGCGGTGAGGTTGGACTCCAGCAGGGCGGTCACGCCTGCGCCGAAGAGGAAGTGGTCCGACTCGCGTTCCGGCGGTCGCACGTTGAACGCGTCGCCGCCGGTGGTGAAGCGGGCGTTGTAGGGTTCCTCGTCGGCCAGATCGTGTTCCCAGCCGAAGAACAGGTCGGGGGCGAGCTTGACGCCCGCGTCGTAGAAGCCCGCGAGGTGCGCGCCGACCTGGAATCGGAACGCGTCCACGTCCCGATCGTCCACGATCAGGGTCACGCTCGGGTCGCCGCGTTCGGTGAAGCCGTCGGTCTCCATCGTCGTGAACTGCACCGACGCCACCGGAATGAACTGGAGGTTGTTGCCGAGCTCGTACGTCACGCCGGTGCCCAGGTAGGCCGAGAGGTCGAACGCGTCGTAGTCACCGCTCGCGGTCTGGTCGAGCGTCGGGATGCGTCGCTGCCCGTCGAAGGTGTGGAATGCCGTCGTGATCGAACCGTCCACGAACCACGCGCCGCTGGACGCCGTGAAGTACGGCCCGACCCGGATCGTGTCGAGATCGAGGTCGCCTTGATTGTTGCTGCGATCGGCGTTCGTGGTCGTGTAGCCGACCGCGAGACCGCCGGTGAACCCGTCGGAGAAGCGGTAGTCGACGCCCGCCTGCAGTCCGAGCGAGTCGGCGTCGAATCCGAGCGCGTCGGTTTCGGAGTTGCGGCGGCTCAGGAGGCCGAGCGCGTGGACGTACGTTCCGAGTCGCTCGTCGACCGCCATCGGATCCTCCGGTGGGGCGGGGCGGTCGATCTCCAGAAGGGACGGGTCCATTCGCGTCAGACCGGGGCCGAGCGTCGCGCCGCTCGGCGGAGCGGAGACGTTCGACGTGCGGCGGGTCACCGCCCACTCCCCCGCGTTCACCCGTGTCGCGCGGAGGTGACTGGCCTGGCTGTTGGTGAACGCGCGGACGTCGTTGAACGCGATCAGCGGCGACGCCTCGTAGAACGTCGGGCTGAGCTGTTGGAGTGCCTCGTTGTACACCGGGGCCGACAACGCGTCGAGGCCGGCGAGGAGATCGGCGGCGTCCCCGGTCGGGGCGGCGTTGGCGGTTGTCACGAGGCTGTCCACGCTCGCGGCGATCGCCAGGTTGTTCGCGCCCTCGGCTGCGTTCGCGTAGGCGTCGTCGGCGCGAATCACCTGCAGGCGGTACTCGTTGTCCCCGTCCATGAAGTCGGGATCGCGGATGACCTCGACGGTCAACGTGGCCGACTCGCTCGTGACCGTCGCCCCTTCATCGGTCACGCCGCCGGCGGCGTCGATGACGGTGAACACCTCGCCGCTGACGATGTACCCGTCACCGGAGACCGACGCGGCGATGTTGCTCTTGCGTTCCAGGAGCGCCGTTCCGCCGATGTCGAGCAGGTCGGCCGTGGCCGCGTCCGTGCCGAGCGTCACTTGCAGCGTTGCGCCCTTCTGCTGCGTGTAGTTCCCGTCGATCGTGAGCGTGTCGATCCCGCCGCCGGGGGAGACGAAGCCGTCCTTCCGGACGATCAGGTTTCCGCCGACTCGGCCGCCGCCGCTCAGCGTGCCGTTGTTGCGGACGACGACTCGACCGGCGACCGAGCCGTCGAGCCGGAGGCCGCCTTCGAAGATCCGCGTGTCGCCGGTGAACGTGCTGTCGCCCAGCAGCCGGAGCGTGGCGGTCTCGGAGTCGACGACGAGGCCGCCCGCACCGGAGATGATCCCGGTCAGCTTCAGGTTCGACGAGCCGGTGAACGTGAGCTCGTTCGCCCCGAGCAGAATGTCGTTCTTGATCCGGATCGTCCCGTCGTTGGAACCGATGCGGCCGTCGCCCGTCAGCGTCAGATCGCCGGTGCCGAAGGCATCGTTGTCGCCGGCAACGATCGTGCCACGCTTCAGCGTGATGCCGCCGGTGAATGTGTTCTCGCCGTTCAGCGTCACCTCGTCTTCGTCTTCGGACATGTTGACCGTCATCGCGCCGTCGCGTGAGATGATGCCGTTCAGGGTCAGATCCTTGCCGCCGCGAACGGTCAGCGTTGCCGCAGGATCGATGCGGATGTTGTTGTCGATGAAGCGATTGTCGTTGTTGGATCGGATCGCCCCGTCCGCGGTGACCCGCAACCGGATGTCGCCGAGGGCCGTGTTGTTGCCGAGAATGATCACGCCGCCGCTGAGCTCGGTCCCGCCGTCGTAGGTGTTGGCGCCGGTGAGCGTCAGCGTTCCCGTGCCGCTCTTGATGAGCGCGCCGCCCGTTCCGCTGATGACGCCGTTCAGGTCGGTGTCCTCGGCACCCATGATCGTGAGCGTCACGCCGTCGGTGTGATCGAGGTCGATCGCGCCGTCGATGCGAAATTCCCCCGTGGCGGCGTCGATGATCAGGTCGTCGCCGCGACCCTCGAGGTTGACGTCGATCCGCTGCCGGAACGTGCTGTCGTTCGTGATCGTCGCGCCGTTGGTGAAGATCAACCGGCCGGTGCCGATGATGCGGAGCTTCGCGTCGGCGCCGGTGTACGCGAGCGAGTCGATGCCCCGCCACGTGTTGTCCCCCGCGTCGGGGGACTGGGCGCCCCCGGTGGCGGCGAAGATCAGATTGTCGCCCCCCAGGTTGAAGGGCGGAGCGACGTTCCCCACCCAGTTCGCGCCGGCGGTCCACAGATCCGAGGCAGCGCCGCCGTCCCAGATGAAGTCGGCCGACGCCGGCATCGCGAGGATGATGAGAGCGGCGGCGGCAGGGCCGGCCGCGACCAGAGAGGCGGGGGAGGACGACGATCGCATGTTTGGCTGCACCCTCGCAAGAGCGTGTCGGAAAGGGCCACGCAGGCCCGGGAACCGCTCTTCTTATCGAGCCCCGCAGGCTTGCTCCGTGAGCGAAATGAACCGTCACGCCGGTGACGACGCTGGGGGCCGGCACGCGGTTACCCGCGATCGCATTTCGCCGCCCTTCAGCGCACTTCTTGCGCTGGCTCGTCCGGAGCGAGGATCTGCTCGCCCTCCGCCTTCGTGCGTTGCCCGAACAGGCACGAGAGTCGGCGGGTCAGGCGGCCGACCCCGCCCGTCCCGATCATCCGGCCGTCCACCTCGGTCACCGGCGCAAGCTCGCCCATCGTGCCCGTGCAAAAGAGCTCGTCGGCCCGGTAGACCTCCGCGAGCGTGAGGTCACGCTCGCGGGCGGGGATGGCGTGTTCGGCGCACAGCTCCAACACGACCCGGCGGGTGATGCCCTCCGGGCACGCGGCGGTGGTCGGCGTCTCCACGACGCCGCCGGCCACCAGGAAGACGTGCGTCGCGTTCGTCTCCGCCACGAACCCCCGCGTGTCGAGCATCAGCGCATCGTCGGCGCCGGCGGCGTTCGCCTCGAGCTTGGCGAGGATCGACGTGAGCTGGTTGCAGCTGTGGATCTTCTGGTCGAGGACGTCGGCCGGGGGCCGGCGGTGGGCCGCGGTGATCAGACGAAGCCCGGATTTGTCGTACACCGGGGACTTGTACTCGGCGATGATGATCAGCGTCGTGCCGGCGGTGTTGATCCGGGGGTCGAGCCCGCTCGTGTACTTTCGGCCGCGGGAGAGCGTGAGGCGGACGTGCACGCCGTCCTGCATCCCGTTGGCGTCGAGCGTCCGGGCCAGCTCGCGGCGGATCTCCGCCTCGTCGGGGATTCCCTCGTACGCCAGGGCGAGGGCCGAGTGACGCAGCCGCGCGAGATGGTCGGAGAGCCGGAAGATGCGTCCGTCGTAGAGCCGCAGCCCCTCCCACACGCCGTCGCCGTTCTGCACCGTCGAATCGAACGGGCTCACCCCCGCCTCGTCGCGGTGGACGAGCGTCCCGTCGATGTTGACGATCAGATCGCGGTTGCGTTCGTCGTAGGTCTGAAGCATGTCACGACGCTCGGTTCGGCGGAGACGACGGTTCCGCGGCAGGGCAGGGACGGAGTCGATACTCGGCGAGGCGATCGTACAGCCCCTGGCACTCCGCCAACACCGCGGCCAGATGGGACGGGACCGCGTCGGGCTTCAACGCATACGGGGCGAAGCCCGTGGAACGGTGGACGGCATCGTACCAGTGCCGGGCCCAGATCCCGTCGGTGGGACGCGGACCCGGGGGCCAGGCGAGCATGCGGTCGGTGTACGCCACGCCGACGGCTGCGCAGAGAGACCGGAGCATCCCGGCGGGATCCGTCCGCACGTCCCGCCCGTCGAGAACGGGCGGGACGCGGCCCGTCCGATCGCGTTCGGCGTCGAACAGCTCGACCTGTTGCGGCAGCCCCGTTTCCTCCACCGTCGGATTCGGAATCACCTTCACCAGCGATGTGAGCATGGCACGGGGATCGCGGATCAGGAAGCAGTTTACGAGCGACGTGATCCACCGGCGCTCGATGGCGGGGAGCAGGTGGTGGGCCATGTGCTTCTGGTAGAAGATCGGCTTTGCGCCCGGGACGACGCCGCGGGTCAGTGCCTCGGTGACAAGGCGCCAATCCGTTTCGTGGTGCGCGATCACCTCCGCTGCGCCGGGGTGATCCCGCCCGGTCGTTTGGAGATAACACGCGTACAGCGGCTCGTCGCACACGGCCGAGTCGCCGCGGGCCTCCCACGAGCGCATGAGCGCGGTGGAGATGTTGCGTGGCCCCGACCACATCGCGACGCGGGTCGTCATGACGCTTCGGCGTCGTCGGCTGCGCCGCACTCCGGGCAGCGGGGAACGGCGTTTCCCAACGTGATGTCGTATCCGCACACCGGGCACAGACCGCACCGGCGGCGGCGGTGACGCCGCCAGGCGGGCAGAGCGAAGGCGGTCGCGATCGCGAGCGGGCCGGCGGTCATGATCGCCCCCTCCCCCCGGGCCCGCGACCCGGCGGGGGCCGTGCCGGCAATCAGCGTGGCCTGCGAGACGGGAGCCGGCGGCACCACCCCGGTGACCACCCGCGCGAGCATCAGCCACGCGAGCGACAACGCAGCGGCGAGCAGCACCCGTCGGCAGCGGTCACGCACCGTCATCGCCTTCGTCGTCCACCGGCGACGCCTCGCGTGCTTCCAGCGGGACCGGCAGGCTGATCGTCCCACCCTTCTCGCTGCGGTACTCCAGCTCGACCGTGCCCTGGCCACGAACGAGGAACCGGAACAGCCGGCGGCCCTTGCCCGACACGCCGGACGCGTTCCACAGAAGGTGCGGTCGTTTGTCCTCGGTCGCGTTCAGCTCCGACCAGGGCAGGAACGAGCGGACGGTGCCGCCCGCGACCACCGTCGCCTCCGGAGGCGTGCGACACTCGAGCGCGTCACGGGCGCCGATGCCGTTCGAGCGGGCGATGGCGGCGATCGTCGGAATGATCTTGTCGTTTCGCACTGCCACCGTGATCTCCCACACTCCGCTGGAACGCTGGCGCACCTGAAGGTGGCCCCACGATGCCATCGGCATCTCGTCGGCGTGGAACATGGTGAAGGCGAAGTTGCGGTGGCACTCCTCCTCGAGCATCCACGGCGGCGCGACGCGGCTCGACCACTTCTTCGTGCCGCCGATCAGGATCTCTCCGTACGTCGGATGGTCGTAGGGCTTGTACGGAACGTAGACCTCTTCGAACTGGAGCAGCTTGCGGAAGAGCTTGCGGTCGTCCTGACTCGGACGCTCGCTCTTGAACATCCACGCGTTGGTCCACAGCTCGTTCGTGAATCCGAAGATGCCGAGGCCCTCGTAGGCCCAGCCCTTCTCGCCGCCGTGCACCGTGTAGAGATCCTTGTGCGTGACAAAGGCCCGATAGAACGGGAGCAGCTTCTCGCCCATGTCCTGGAGCGCCGTGTAGACGCGGACGTCCTCCCCCGGATAGGTCAGGTACGACGCGGCGGGACCACGCAGAATCATGCCGCCGGAATTGTGGTAGCTCTGGAACGCCGCCACGTTGGGATGCGCCATGAGAAAGTCGCCGACCGCCTTCGTCTCGGGCAGGCTGAAGGGGTATTCCCCGGCGCCCCGCTGCACGTAGTTCGGTTGCCAGTCGCTCGGCCAGTTGCGGTTGGGGTCGTAGCCGCCGGGCCCGTCCTCGTTCACGCGGCCGTCGCCATCGTTGTCGAGCCCCTCGGAGCCGAGGTTCGTCCAGCCGCCGGGCTCTTCGTCGCGGCCGACGCGGATGAAGAAACGCTCGTCGTCGGGATCGCGTTCGTAGCGGCCCAGCGGGTCTTTCTTCCACATCGACGTGATGTGGCCGTCGCCGTCGAGATCGTCGTAGGCATCCTCGTCGTACTCGCCGTCATAGTCGTTGTCGGTGGGACGAATGCCGCCACGCTGGTAGCTGGGCGTGGCCGCCTCGTGGAACCAGATCTCGCGGCCGTCGGGGTTGGCCATCGGGAGGAAGTAGAAGGCGCGCTCGTCGACGATCCTGGTGAGGTAGTCGATCTTCCCGTACGTCTTGGTGAGATACCAGATCGAATACAGCACGACCTCGGCGGCCTGCACTTCGTTGCCGTGGATGTTCCCGTCGATGTACATGGCCGTCTTCGACGTGTCCGGCCCCGTCCGCGGGTTGTTCAGCGTGACGAGCCAGAGCTCGCGTCCGCCGACGGACTGGCCGATCGACTCGAGCGACAGCAGGTCCGGGTACGCGTCGACGAGCTCACGCAAGGCTTCGCTCATCTCGGTGTAGTCGTAGAGACGATCGAAACGGAGGTCGACCTTGCTCTCGTAGAAGTATTGGGCGAGCACGGGCGTGGTCACGACGGCGACGGCGACCATCGCGAGGGCCAGCGCGGTTCCGGTGGTGCGGCGAGCGTGGTTCACGAGCCACCTCCATTCGTGTCGGTCATCGAAACGGGCACCTCGAACCGCCCGTACTTCTCGCTGTAGACGGTGATCGCGACGTCGGCGTCGTCGTCGGCTTCGACGATCCACCGCATGGCGACGCGACCTCCCGAGCCCGGCACCGACCAGACCCGCTGCACCCGTTGTCCCGTGACGAAGCGTTCGCGTGGAAGTTCCAGCCGCACGACGTGCGGCCGCGCGCGGCGGTTGCGGACGGCCATCGCGGTGCCGGTCGGCAGGTACCCGTCGTTGACGAGCGCCGCCTTCACCTCGTAGAGCCCGGGCGCGAGACGGGTGACCTCGGGCGTGGTCAACGACACGCTCGGCATGCGGTCGGCGAGGTCCAGGAGAAACGCCAGCTGCTTCTCCGCCAGCTCCGCCACCGCCTCGAAGGGAGGGGTGCTCTTGAAGTACGGCTTCCAGCCACCGATCTCGACGCGGCCGAGCTCGGGGTGATCGAACGGTTGCCACGCGACGAAGCCGGGCTCGGCAAGCCCGTCGCTGTACACCAGCCACTTCGCGTCGGGGCTGTCGCCACCTTTCTTCTTGCCACCGCTGCCACCGTTGCCGGCGTCATCCTCTTTGGCCCGCATGACCTCGACGCCCATCTGCTTGGCAAACTGCTCGATCTGGTCCGGGGTGACCTGCGCGAGCATTTCGTCGGTCACTTCGAATCCGCGACCCTCGGCGGCGGCGCGTAACGCGTCGATCGTCTCTTGGGCAATGTCGCCGATGCCGGATGGCGTTCCCCCGCCCTCCGCATCCGCCTCTTCACCCTCGTCGCCCGCCGCGTCCTCGCCGCCGTCCTCACCGTCCGCTTCCTCGGCGTCGTCCTTCTGTGGTTCCGGTCGGGCGTACAGCGGCGTCGAGAACGCGGGAACGCCGAACTGTGCGTACGCCCAGGCGAAGAACGCACCGTCCGCGGCCTGCTTGGGCGTGCTGCCCGTGTCGGTCAGCTCCTTGAAGCGTTCGCCGATCTGCTTGTAGAGACCGACGTCCTCCTCCTCGATGTTCTTCGGCGCGCCGGCCGGATCGCGGCCCTTGCCGTCCGGAATCGTGATCAGGTTGTCGTGCCGGCCGTAGACGACGACGGCCGCGATGTTCTGATGCTCGAGCACGAACGTGAGCAGGGCGTGCGACTCCGGCTCCGACAGCGGGTAGCGTCCGGTGCCGTCGGCGTGCTCCTTGAAGCCGTGCATGAAGTTGCGGTTGAGATCGACGCCACCCAGCTCGTCCTCGTTGATCTTCCCGTCGCCGTCGTCATCGACGCCCTCGCGGACAAGATAGAACTCGGCCCGCTCGCCCTTGTCGCGATCGGGCTTTGCGTCGAGCCGCGGCTCGTCGGGGTCCGCGCGGTGCGTCGCCTTCTCCGGGTCGTAGACCCGCATCATGGTGATGAGGCCGTCGCCGTTCAGGTCATTGGCCGGATCCTCGTCGAGTTGACCGTCGCGATCGGCGTCGTCGGCGCGGGCGTTCCGGCGGCGATCGTCACGCACTCCCGCGAAGAACCGCTCGGCCGCGTCGGGGTTGACGCGGGGGACGACGTACACCGTCTGGTTCGTGAGCAAGTCCACGGCCGCCTCGTTGCCCTCCTGGGCGTGTGCCAGCAGCGTCTGCGCCACCTCGAGCGCAACGGCGCTGCCGACGACGTGGTCGCCGTCGATGTTGGCGACCAGCAGCAACGCCGGACGCCGCGCGGGATCGACCGCACCCGCGCGGGCCAGCACCAGGGCGGGGATCTCCCGTCCTTCGTGGCTCGTGCCGATCATCACCGACCGCGCATCCGCGTACTCGGAGCTCAGGTCGCTCACCTGTTGCTTCAGCTCGGCGTGACGGGCGTAGTCCGCCGCCGTCGATGCGAGCGGCCACGCCACGATGGCGGCCACGAACGCATTCCTCGGTGCGATCGTCATGGGACGGTCTCCTTCCTCGACCAGCGAAGCGACACCGGGAGGTGCCGAGCGATCCAGTCTAGCCAGCATTTCACCGGAAGCGGCTGGTCGATCCGCGGATTCGGGTGCTGCGTCAGGCGAGCGTCGACCCGCCGGCCGCCTCGGACAACGCCGCCGACCGAAGCCGCTCGATCGTCTCCACCGGACCCTGCAGCAGGACGCCGTCGCCGGGCTCGAGCCGGAGATCGGGCGACGGGCAGACGTTCGGCTCACCTGTCGTGCGCTCGAGCCGCACGACCATCACCCCGTGCTCACGCATGACCTCGGCGACGGTCTTCCCGCCGAGCGGGCCATCGTGCCGCACGAGCCAGCGTTGCATCGCGAGGAGCGTGTCGCCGACGATGAAGCTGTTGACCGTCGCCGGAGCCAGCGCGCAGGTCGCGAACGTGGGAGCGGAGAGCGCGGAAGGGGACATGGCGAGGTGGATGTCGAAACCGTCGCCGATCTTGTCCGCCATGTCCTGATCGAACATCCGCAGCACGACCCGGATCTGCGGGTGCAGTCGACGCGCGTCGAGCGCCGTCTCGAGGTTGGCCATGTCGTCGTCGGTGGCGATCACGATGCTGCGGGCCGCTTTGATGTTGGCGTCCTCCAGCAACGACTCGCGGCGGGCGTCGCCGATGAACAATGGCGTGCCGTCGCGTCGCAGCTCCTCCAGGAACTGTCCGTTCGCATCGCGTTCGATCACGACGACCGGCTGATCGAGCCGGCGCAGAATCGTGTACGTGCGGAACCCGAGCCGGCCGAAGCCGACGAGGATCACGTGGTCGCGGAACGAGGACGCAAGCATCTGACACCATCTCCTTTCGACCCGTCGCCGGTCGCGGACGACGAGCGCGATGTCCACGATGCCCTCGATGATCACGGTCAGACCGAGGACCGGGAACAGGAAGAACACCACCTGCAGCGGACCGGACTTCGGGAACTCCTCGGGGATCTCGCCGAAGACGAGCGCGAACGTGTAAAACAGCGAACGCCCGAACTCGTGCGACTCGAGCTTCATGAAGAGCACGGCGCCGACCACGAGGATCGCCGCCATCACCAACAGGCGAATCCTCGCGTGGGCGATGCACACGCGCACGAGGCACCACTGGTTCCAGAGGCGCGAACCCATGTGGGTGCGCGAACGCCGGTCGCGGAGATCCTCGATGCGGGGGATGGGCATTGGGGGGGGATTGTATGGGGCCGGTCACGGGCGCGGGCGAGGACGCCCCCAACCCCAAGGTGCCACGGACAGCGAAGCGTCCGTGCCGTGGGTCGTCCATCGCGCACGGGTGTTTGACTCCCCCTCACAATGGA
>JABDLI010000244.1 GCA_013003065.1 Phycisphaerales bacterium
GCGAAGCGTCCGTGCCGTGCGTCGCCCACTGCGCAAGGGCAGGCAACCACCCCCTCGCCATGGACGCTGACGGCACGGACGCTTCGCTGTCCGTGGCACCTTCGAGATGGAGGCCGTGCGTCGCCCACTGCGCAAGGGCAGGCAACCACCCCCTCGCCATGGACGCTGACGGCACGGACGCTTCGCTGTCCGTGGCACCTTCGAGATGGGGGCCGTGCGTCGCCCACTGCGCAAAGGGGAGTCAACCACCCCCTCGCCATGGACGTCCGTCTCAGTCGTCGAGATGCATATCGCGCCGAATCCGCAGCAACGCGTCCTTCAACGTGTCGCCCTCTTCGTGCACGCAGTAGAGCCCGTAGCGATAGCGGCCTTCCCAGATCTCACGCACGCTCTGCACGCTGGTGTGGCCGGTGTACTCATCGCCTTCGTACGAGAGCCGCGCGTCCACGACCTTGCCCGCCGCGTGGGCGCCGCTGGCCATGACCGCGAACCCGGTCGTCGAAACATCGAGCAGCGGGCAGAAGTCTTCGCCGTCGATGATCGCGGTGAGCTCGCTCGCAACCGTGCTGACGCGTGACTCGGCTCGGCCCTCCGCCGACACCGGCTCTCCCCGCAACGTCATGTGCAGCAACGGCACGAGGCCGATCTTGCCCACTTCTTCGACGCGGGCCGACTGCTGGCAGAACGTGCCGTCGAGCTGAAGGAAGAGCATCACGTCCATCCCGATCTCGGGTGCGAACTGGGCCTCCTCGAACTCGGCGACGCAACGCGTGCCGTCCAGCTCAGTGATCAGCCCCAGGTGGAGGATCCGCTCGTCCGGAGGATCCGGAAGTCGGAGCAGCAGGTTGGTTCCGGTCGTCAGCATGATGCCTCCTCTCGCACGGGCGCTCGTCTCGAAATCCGCGCAAGGCTATGGAGCGGGCCCGTTTGGGCGTGTCCGTGTCTGGAATCGGCACGGGCGTGGCGTGGCTGGCGTCGGAGTTTGGAAACGGGGTGATTCTGGGGCGTGGGGAAGGTCCGGGAATGTGTCGGTGACGCGTCCGGATCGTGATCGGTGTCCATCTCGACGGTGCCACGGACAGCGAAGCGTCCGTGCCGTCAGCGTCCATTGTGATGGGGAGTCGAACGCCCCTGCGCAATGGAGGACGCACGGCACGGACGCTTCGCTGTCCGTGGCACCGTTCGTGGGGCGGAGGAGATCAGGAATTCCAGCTCCCCATTCCCCGCTCCCCGATCTCCGGGTCCCCTTCCAATTCCCCTTCCCTTTCCAGTTCCAGCTCCAGTTCCAGTTCTCCCCGCTGCGTGGGGACCGGCGGCGTCCTGCCGCCTCGCCTGGGAAGATTCGGACGTGGACCCTTGCGCTGGCATCCTGCCAGTGGGCGGTGGTGGTGCTTGCCGGGCGCCGGTTGCCGCGTTGTTCACGCCGCGTCGTGCGGCTCGACCCCAGTTGTCGAGGGTCTCAAATGACGCTCGCATCCTGCGAGCTGGTCAGTGAAGATTTGGGCGTGGGTTCGGACTAGTTTTCGCACCGCCATCCGGCGGTGCAGGGCTGCGTGGGGACCGGCGGCGTCCATGCCGCCTCGCACAGGTTGGGTCGGGCGTTTGCGCGCCCGCGGCCGTGACCGTGACCGTGTCCGTGACCGCGTCCGTGTCCGTGACCGCGTCCGTGTCCGCGTCCGTGCCCGCGTCCGCGTCCGCGCACGTTATCGCCCCTCCCGCATGACCCGCACGGTCCCCCACTCCCGGAAGCCATGCGGAATGCTCGGGCGTCGCGGCGCCCAACCACCGCTTCTTCGTCGCCTCACGCTGGTCGCCCGCGAAGGTCGGAGTAGCTTTCGGTTGCCCCCCAACCCCCTGCACACGCTGAAGAAGAGGAGTCCCCCCCATGAAGCTCATGCTCACCGCCGCCGCGACCGCCCTGCTCGCCGCTCCTGCGATGGCCGCCCTCACCACGGCGGACCTGGAGCTCAACCAGACCGGCGTCGTCGGCGGCCTCGGCGGCCCCAGCGGCGGCACGCATGCGTTCGGGACGACCGAGACGTTCACCAACGCCTCCGAGCTCGGCTGGACCGTCACGAGCGGCGCGACGTACCTGACGTACGACCACAGCATGACGTTCGACTTCTCGGACTTCGATTACGCGGCCTACACGTTCTTCGGCCCCGAGAGCAGCATCCTCGACGTCGCCAACCTCGATGAGAACATCGAGCTCGGCAGCGCCGCGGTGTTCACCGCGAGCGGCCCGTTCACGAACATCGGGAGCATCGTCTCCGAGTCCGCGGACGGCTTCACCGTCTCGTGGGACATCGATACCGTCGTCAACGACCCCCTCGCCCCGAACCAGGTCACCGTGGCGTGGAACGCCGCCAGCGTGCCGACGCCCGGCGCCCTCGCCCTCATGGCCGTCGCCGGTCTGGCCGGACGCCATCGCCGCCGCCGCGGCTGAATCACACCCCCACCCGGCTCTCCTCCAAAGCCGATGACTCCTTGGCTGACGTCCCCGTCCGATGGCGGGGACGTTTGCCGTTCTTCGTCAGGTCGCGTCCGCCGCGTCCTCGCCGGCGAGCGCGGCGCGGAGGGGGCCGAGGAACTCGTCGTACTTCTCGTACCGCTTGATGGCGGTCTTGTAGATCGGCCGCCGCACCTGGTCGTAGCTCAGCGTGATGACGTCACGCCCCGACTCGTGGAAGTGCAGGCAACGATCATCCCACTCCAACCCGCAGAAGTCGATGATCTTGCGGATCCACGGCTCGGGCTCGGCGACGAGCGCCTCGTAGGACACATCGAGAATCGGGATCGAGAGCACCTCGTGCCAATGCTCCATCAGCCGTTGGTACTCCCGGTACGCGAATCCCATTTGAGCCAGATCCGCCGTGAACGGCGCCTGCGCAGGCGAGAGGGCCGCGATGAAGCAGGAGAAGCAATTGTCCATCGGATCGCGGTGGATGTGGATCACCCGCGCTTCCGGAAACAGCAGCTCGATCATCGCGAGCTGCTGGTAGTTGCCGAGGTTCTTGTTCGTCACCCGCGTCGCGGTGCGATCGAGGCGACGCAAGGCGTCGAGGTACGACTTCGCCAACCGGTCCAGGTGCGTCTCGGTGAGGTCGGCCACGCACGCGGGGTAGGTCTGGAACGACTCGATCGATTCCTGCAGCGTCGCCACGATGCGTTCGAGGGTCGTGATCTCGCCGGCCCCGTACGCCTTCGGATGGGACTGAACGATCTGCTCCACCAACGTGCTTCCCGAACGAGGCATGCACGCGATGAAGATCGGACGCTCCGAACGGATCCGGGATCGCTTGAGCTGCGGCATGTTCTGGGCGGAGAACGTCGCGATGAGCGCGTCGATGCGCTCGCGGTACTCCTTCCGGCGAAACGGCACCGCCATCGACTGATTCGACTGCTCGTACGCGGCGAACGCGGCGTCGTACCGGCCGAGCCGCTCGTACGCGCGGGCTTGGAGCCGGTACAGGTGCACCTTGGCAACGGGGTCGACCTCGGGGTCGGCCAAGTGGCGGGCCGCCCGCTCGATGCCCGCTTCGTACTCACCGTCGTGCTGCTCGATGCGGATGTACACCACGGCCATGCCCGAGCTTTCGGTTCCCTCGTCGATGAACGGCTGGAGGACCGCCCGGGCCTCGTCGTACTCGCCCCGCACTTCGAGCACCTGCGCCTTGCCCGTGATCGCGCGGTGAAAGCCGGGGCTGAGCTTGAGGGCCTTCTCGTAGCAGGCGATGGCCTCATCGAGCTGCCCCTGGGAGGAGCGGACGCGGGCAAGCTCCCATTGAAGGATGGGCTCGCGGGGCCGGAGCGCGATCGTCTTCTTGAAGTAGCTCGCCGCCTCGGCGAGGTCGTTCTTCATCGCCGCGATGCTGCCGAGGACCCGGAGGACGTCGGGGTTGCGGGGGCTCACCTTCAGGGCCTTGCGGGCCTCGATATCGGCGTTGAAGGGGTCGCTTGCGTCCAACAGCTTGTAGGCCCGCTGGATGTGGATGCGGGTCTGGAGATCGTTCATCGGGGGCTCCGGAAGCTCTCGCCGGCTCCGTCAGGGCGATTTTAGCCCGGTGGACACAAATTCCTTGACAGCCCGAGAGGGTCCGGTAGCTTACGAAGAGTCCTCCACAGTTGGCCCTCCGGGCCGGCGGCTGGGGATCCAGAAGAGAGCAGAGCGATGGGGCTCCGGCCCCGGGACCTCGAGCTCGAGCCACGCTCGACTCAGGTGTCGCCGGTTGTGGCGTTCACAAACGGCGAAAACGGACGTTTCGGCGGCCGACCTTGGGTGTTGAGAAGGCAATGGAGGACTGAATGGACACTTGCAAGAAATCTGCTCCGCTGATCTGCGGTGCGCTGCTCGCGTCGGTCGCGATGACCGCCGAGGTGACGATGGCCGATCCGGGCACGCTCGGCTTGACCACGTCGATCAACGGCATCTCGAGCGTCTTCAGCGGATCGCACGTCTTCGGCGGAGCCACGACGATCCTCGGTGGCGGCATCTACACGATCGAGGTCGACTCGGCCCTTTCGACGCGTCCCGGCTTCGACTTCGAGGTTCGGTTCAACGTGGTGCCGTTCTCGATCGGCTTCTTCGGAGGCAGCGATCTATTCCACGTGGACATTACGGGCATCAAAGCCCCGGGAGACCCCCAACCGATTGACGAGGTGGCCATCAAGAGCACCTTCGGAGGCGGGGCGGTGCCGTTCAACGACAACGGCATCGACGGCGGCAACATCCGCGTGACCATGCTGGTCAGCGACGTGATCGCCGCGGGCGAAGACATCACGATTCAGTGGAATCAGATTCCGGCGCCAGGAGCCATCGGCCTCCTCGCGGTGGCTGGTGTGGTCGGCGGTCGCCGCCGTCGTCGCGCCTGACCGGCACATTCCACGAGACGAACACACGGCACCGCGGGCACTTGCCCGCGGTGCCTTTGTCATTGGCGCCCGGCCCCCGCGTGTGACGAGGTCCTGTCCGATGGCTCAGGATTCGCATGAGTGCGGTGCTCTTCGTCGTGGCAAGGAGTCGAGCCGACGCCGTATTGGACGGCGGAAATGACCGTGCCCATGCGGATTCTGAGCCATCGGACAGGACCTACACTGCCAGCGATGACGAATCCGCAGCGATGGACGCGGCCGGTGGCGACCGGTCTGCTGGCGGCCGCGGTGGCCCTGGCGGGATGCGAGGAGCGGTCACCCCAGACCGCGTCACCGGCGTCTGCGGTGACCACGCCTCCCCCCGCCGACCCCCCGCCGACGCGGTCGACGCCGTCGACGCGAGCGCCCGGCTTGTTCACGGAGATCACCACCGAGATCGGCCTCGACTTCCGCCATCAATCCGGTCACGTCGACGGGACGCACTTCATGGCGGAGATCCTCGGCGGCGGCGCCGCGGTCTTCGACGCCGATGGCGACGGCAACCTCGACCTCTACTTCGTGAACGCGGGCGATCGGCTCCCGACCGATGCCGCCGCCAACACGGCCCCCAATCGGCTCTACCTCCAGCAGCCCGGCGGCGTCTTTCGCGACGCCACCGCGGGAAGCGGTCTCGACGACATGGGGTACGGCATGGGCTGCACGATCGGCGACATGGACGACGACGGCGACCTCGACGTCTACGTGACGAACTGGGGCGCCGACACGCTCTTTCGCAACGACGGCAACGGCGTGTTCACGGACGTCACCGAAGCAGCGGGAATCGACAACCGGTCGTGGGCCTGTTCGGCCTCGTTCCTGGACTACGACCGAGACGGCGATCTCGACCTGTACGTCGCCAACTACATCGACCTCGATCCGGCGCGGATCTGCACCGACGACGCGGGCCGGCCCGACTACTGCGGGCCCAAGGCGTTCCCGGGGGTGACCGACCGGCTCTACCGCAACCTCGGGGAGGGTCGCTTCGAGGACGTCACCGCGGCCGCGGGAATCGCCGCGGCGGCGTACGCCGGTCTCGGCGTCGTCTGCGCCGACTTCAACCGCGACGGCTGGGTGGACATCTACGTCGCGAACGACGCCGACCCCAACGATCTCTGGATCAACCAGGGCGACGGCACGTTCCTCGACGACGCGATCATTCTCGGCGCCGCGTTCAACCGGCACGGTCAGCCGGAGGCGGGGATGGGGATCGGCGTCGGCGATCCCGACCGTGACGGGGACCTCGACCTGTACGTCACGCATCTCATGGAAGAGACGAACACGTACTATCGCAACCTCGGGTCGCTGGGGTTCGACGACGCGACCGGTGCGGTCAACCTGGGCGAAGCGAGCGTCGGGCTGACGGGGTTCGGCGTCGCGTTCTTCGACTTCGACCACGACGCCGCCCTCGACGTGGCGGTCGTGAACGGCGCCGTCGGCCGTCGCCCGCAGGCGATGACGTCGGCGGCGGGATTCCTGTCGGACTACGTCGAACCGAACCTGCTGCTTCGCAACGACGGGACCGGGCGTTTCGTCGACGTCACGCCGCAAACGGGCGGTTACGGCGAGACGCTCGAGCTGAGCCGCGGCGTCATTCCCGCCGACCTCGACGCCGACGGCGATCTCGATCTCATCGTCACCAACATCGAGGGACCGGCGCGGGTGTACCGCAACGACGCGCCCGCCGCCGGCTCGAACTGGCTGCGGGTTCGCGTTCGCCTGGCGGGGTCGAACCGCGATGCGCTCGGCGCGACGATCACGGCGGTGCGCCCCGACGGCACGCGGCTCATCCGTCCCGTGATCGCGTCGTTCGGGTACCTCACCGCGGTCGAGCCGGAGGCCCACTTCGGCCTGGGCGACGCAGCGGAGGTGAGCCGCCTCATCGTCGATTGGCCGGACGGTCGCCGGGAGGCCTTTCCCGGGGTCGCTGCGGGACAGCGGGTCGAGGTGCGGCAGGGGGCCGGGCAGCCCGCGTCACCCGACGTCGAGGCGGACCAGTCGTGAACCGGCAACGGATCATCGCGATCTTTGCGGCCCTGATCCTCACCGCCGGCGTCGCGGCGAGAGCGGATGACATCCCGCTTCCGGATTTGAGCGACGCCCAGCCGCAGGTGCGGGAGAAGATCCTCGCCAGCCACGCGCGGGTCGAGGCCGGCCGCGGTCGCTCGGAGGCGTGGGGACGGTACGGCATGGTCCTGCATGCCCACTCCTGCCTCACGGAGGCGGCGCACGCGTACGCCGCCGCGCGACGTCTGTCGCCGAAGGAGTACCGGTGGCCCTACTTCGAGGCGATCGTCTCGCAGAAGGTCGATCCCCGCCGGGCGCTCGAGCTGTTCGACGCGGCCCGCGCGATCGATCCCGACTACGTCCCCGCCCTCATCCACCGCGGCCGCCTGCTGGAGACGCTCGGCGATCGCGAGGCGGCAGAGCAGTCGTACGCGCGGGCGGTGGAGCTCGATCCGGACAGCTGCCCGGCCCTCCTGCACCAGGGAAAGCTCGCGTTGCAGAACGGCGATCTGAGCGTGGCCGTGACCGCGTTGGAGGCGGCCGCGCGGCTCGCCCCGGAGGATCGCGCCGTCCTGGCCACGCTCGCCCGCGTCTACCAGCGGGCCGGACGCCGGGCGGACGCGCGGGCGGTCGCCGAGCGCGCTCGCTCCGCGGAGGCGCAAACGCCCTTTTCCGATCCGCTCTACGCCGAGGTGCGGTGGGAAGCGGTGAACATTCGGGCGTTCCAGCAGCGGGCGACGGCCCTGCGGGACAAGGGCGATTTCGCGGCCGCCCGGCGGGAGCTGGTGCGGGCGGAACGCTTCGCGCCGGACGATCCCTCCGTCCAAGCCGCGCTCGCCGAGATCCACTGGCGGGAGGGCAACCTTCTCGCCGCCGTCACCGCCGGCCGCCGCGCGCTCGCGTCGGACATGCGGTTCGATGACCTCCACCAGGTGCTGGCAATCGTTCACTTCGAGCTCGATCACTTCGACGAGGCGGACCACCACGCCGTCATCGCGTTGCGGGAGACGCCGGACGACCCGGATCTCCACGTCATTCGCGGCGAGGCGTTGACGCGACGCGGGGAGATCGACGCCGCCATCGGTCACCTCGAGGTCGCGGTGACGCTCAAGCCCGATGCCGACGCCGGTCGCCTGCGGTTGGGACAGCTGCTGGCCCGGCAGGGTCGCCTCGATGAGGCCGTGACGCACCTCACCGCCGTCGCGCAGGCGAACCCGCGCGACGTCGAGACGCTCGCAATCCTCGGTCTCACCCAGATGCGGCGGCAGGCGTTCGCCGAAGCCGAGACCGCCCTCGCCGCCGCCACCACGCTCGCCCCGAAGAACCCGGGGTTGATTCGCGCCCACGCCGCCGCCCTCATCGGCGCACGCCGCTTTCGCGAGGCCGCCGTCCGGCTGGAGCGGGCGTGGCCGCTGCATCCGGAAGCGTGGGGTCTCCTGAACGACCTTGCGTGGCTTCGCGCCACGTGTCCCGATGCATCCGTCCGCAACGGACAAGCCGCGGTGACGCACGCGGAAACGCTCGTCGCCGATCCCGCCCGACGCACGCCGTCGCACCTGGACACGCTGGCCGCCGCGTACGCGGAAACCGGTCGGTTCGGGCCGGCGGTGAAGGCGATGGACGAGGCGATCGCGGCCACCCCGGTCTCTTCGCCCAGCCGCGAGGCCTACGTGCAGCGACGGGTCCGGTACCAGAGCCAACGACCCTACCACGCCGAGTAACGCGCCCGCGGTGGCCGATCCCGCGTAGACTGCTGGCGTGGTCCTCCACCGCTTCCTTCGCTCCGTCGTTCGCCACTACCCGGTGGTCGTCTTCGGCATCTACGTGGTCCTGCTGTTCTCCGCGTTGGCGATGATGTTCATCTTTCCCCCCGGGACGATCCTGCTGCTGTGGATCGGTCTCGTCGGTCTCGTCGGCGTCGTGATCGCGGCGAAGGTCCTCGGCGTGGTGCTCGCGCTCAGCGCGCGGCGTCTGCTGAACCGGGGCGGGTGCCCCCGCTGCGGCACGCGTATGGACACGATGCGGGATCCGGCGGAGCGGTGGCAGTGCGCGTCGTGTGGAGCCGTCTTCGGCCCCAAGGGGCGGGAGATCCTGCTGCCGGGGGAAGAGGGGCTCGTGGGTGGGTAGCGTCGCCGCGGACCGCGGGTGTCGTCCGCCGCTGACACCGCGGTTTCCTCCCGGCGAGGCCGTCGCCGAGACCGCCCTCATCACGCTCTGGGCGCGGGCCGAGGAAACGCACCGGCCCGACGCGCTTCTCCGCGATCCGATGGCGGTCGCGTTGTGCGAGCGACTCGCCTACGACTTCGCCCGATTCCGCGGGGGGTGGAAGAGCCAGGTCGGCGTGGCCGTGCGGGGTCGGTACATCGACGAACGCGTGGCCGACTTCATGGCCCGCCACCCCGGCGGACAGGTGGTGAACCTGGGGGCGGGGCTCGACACGCGGTTCCACCGTCTGGACGACGGACGCGTCCGCTGGATCGACGTCGACCTGCCCGCGATGATCGCCTTGCGCGCGCATCTGCTGCCGGCCGCAGAGCGGGTGACCACCCACGGGGCGTCGCTGTTGTGCTCGGGCTGGATCGATCGGGTCGTCCCGGACGTTGACCGCCCCACGCTCTTCGTGGCCGAGGGCGTGCTGATGTTTCTGCCGCGTCGGCGTGTGCAAGCCCTGCTGGCGGAGATCGCAACCACGTGCGTCGCGGCGGAAGTCATCTTCGATGCAATCGGACCGCTCATGGTCCGCTGCCCGTGGCTGCACGACACGCTGCCCCGCACGACGACGCGTTTCGCGTGGGGGTTCCGAACCAGCGCCGATCTGACGCGGCTCGCGGCGCCGGTCCGGGACCTCGTCATTCGGGCGATGCTCGACGAAACGCCGACGCGGTGGCGGTGGATGCGGTGGCTGAGACCGATCCCCGCGCTTCGCCACCAGTTCGTCGTCGCGCACGGTCGCCTCGGCGAGCGGTGAATTCCCGCCCCGACGGGTCGCGGCCCCGCAGCGGGTGTCATCGCACGGTCTCGCCCTCCGATTCGGCGAAAAGACTGCTCGGCGTGGCCGATCGTCGTTGACGCTGACCGCCCCGACCTCCTAGGCTGGGCGTTCCCGGCCGGGGGGGTGTTGGGGGCTGGGACAATCCGGAGCCCGTCGATGGACTACATCACCGCCGAAGACAAGACTCGCCTGGAAGAGCAGGTGAAGGAATGCGTCTCGAAGCGGAAGATCATCACCAAACGCATCGAGGAAGCCCGCGCTCTCGGCGATCTCAAGGAGAACGCCGAGTACCACGCCGCCCGCGAAGATCAGGGCATGAACGAGGCGCGGATTCGTGAGCTGGAATCGAAGCTCGCCAAGGCGGTGGTGACCGACAGCGAAGACCTCCCCGACGACATCGTCTTCGTCGGCGCGACCGTCAAGCTGCGCGAGGTCGAGAGCGGCGATGAAGATCTCTACCGCCTCGTCGGAGAGGCGTCCGGCAGCCTCGATCACGACTACGTCGAGGTGACGCCCAACTCGCCCATGGGTCAGGCGCTCATGAAGGCGCGGATTGGTGAGGTGGTGCGGGTGGATTTGCGGCGGGGGCCGAAGCGGTTCGAGGTGGTTGAGATCTTGAGCTG
>JABDLI010000246.1 GCA_013003065.1 Phycisphaerales bacterium
TGGCGGTCCGGGAAGCGCTCGAGGCGGCCGGGATCGAGCCCGACTCGGCCGAGATCACGATGATCCCCGAGTCCACGGTGGCCTGCGACGAGAAGACGGCGGAGAAGGTGATGCGGCTCGTCGACGCGTTCGAGGAGCACGACGACGTCCAGAAGGTCTACACCAACGCCGACATCCCCGACGAGGTACTCGAACGCATCGGCTGAGACCCGCCGCGGGTCGGCCAAGCGGAAACGGCGCCGTGCGACGCATGACGGTCATCTTTCGGGGACGGGTCCAGGGCGTTTTCTTCCGCGCGACCACCCGCGCCCTGGCCCAGGACTACGCGGTGACGGGTTGGGTCCGCAACGAAGCCGACGGCAGCGTCCGGTGCGTCGTCGAAGGCGACCCGGGGGAGATCGACCGGTTTCTCGACGCGGTGCGGGAGGCCAAACGCGGGAACATCACGGACGAAGAGGTCACTCCGGGCGTCGCCACGGGCGAGTTCAGCGGGTTCGCCGTCCGGTGACCGGTCCCCCGGAAGGCGGGCCGGCCCCGGGTCGAAGGCGAGTTATCGCCCCCACCCCCGTCTCGCAAGTTTCGCAACTGATCACGTCGATACTGGGGGTGCCGTTTCTCGCGCGCGGTGCCCGCGCGCCGTCTTCACCGGGAGCAGCCGCCGGCATGCCCATGACCCGCGTCTTTCGAATCATCCCGTTCGCCGCTCTTGCTGCTTTGGTCCTGGCCACCGGCTGCACGTCGGTCACCGAAGTGTTCCCCGGCGAGCGGGCCGATCACGTCTGGGCTGCGATGGTCGCGGTGGCAGAGACGCCCGAGTACGAGACCGACGATCCCACCGAGCGGTGGACCGTCCGCGAGAACGAAGTCTGGGTCGACGAGGAGAACGCCCGGATCGAGATCTACCGCACCCTCGATCGCGTGCTCCACCAGCCGCGGACCCGCCCGGTCCGCCAGCAACGCACCTGGCGTCTGCAGGTCTGGTTCGACTCCACCGAGCCACCGGTCGCCACCGTCGTGAGCCGCGGCGCCGCGGTGCCGATGCACGCGGCGGGCGAGGCGGACCGCTACTTCGCCGACGTCTGGAACGTCCTCGAGGGCTCCCCGCCCGCGACCCGGGACATGCCGCCCGCGATGCCCGACGTGCCGATCATCGAGCCGACGCCGCCGGAGGTCGATGACCCGACGCGGCCGATCATCGACATCGATGATCTCGAGCCGCGGTAGGGGGCGCGGGCGCGGACGCGTCAGCGCGAGCGTGTTTATCGCGCAACCGCACTCATCGCGCAACCGCGCTCATCGCGCAACCGCGCTCATCGCGCAACCGCACTCATCGCGCAACCGCACGACCCAACCTGTTCGAGGCGGCATGGACGCCGCCGGTCCCCGCGCAGCTCCTGCCGCCGCATGGCGGCACATGAATAGTCATACCCACGCTGAACCATCCAGACGCCAGCCCGCAGGATGCGGGCGGTGTATTTGGGCGCTCCGCCGTCCTGTGCTTCGCCGCAGGATGCGGCGGATCGAGCGGGGGTCGGTTGAGCGCCGGACGACTCAGCGTTCAGCGTGCGGTGTGGTGAGGCCGGTGACCTCCGGACGCCCTTTGCTTGCACGGGCGGCGTCCTGCCGCCCTCGGCCTCACCAAACCGCACGCTGAACGCTGAGTCGTCCGGCGCTCAACCGACCCCCGCTCGATCTCGCCGCATCCTGCGGCGGGGCACAGGACGGCGTAGCGCCCAAATACACCGCCCGCATCCTGCGGGCTAGCGTCTGGATGGTTCAGCGTGGGCTCGGACTGTTTTTCGCACCGCCTCCGGCGGGTGCAGGGCTGCGCGGGGACCGGCGGCGTCCATGCCGCCTCGCTTGGGAAGATCTGGACGTGGACCCTTGCGGCGTCCATGCCGCCTCGGGCAGGTTGGGTCGGGCGGCTGCGTGTGCGTACGCGTGGCCGCTATCCTCAACGCCACATGCCGAGCCCTCATCCTCTCCGCCGTCTCTTCACGCACGCGCGTCGTC
>JABDLI010000247.1 GCA_013003065.1 Phycisphaerales bacterium
GTCACGGACACGATGGGATGAAAAGGCCTGCTGCTCCCCAGAGGATAAGGATGATCCAAAATCCCCAAAGCGAGGGCACAGCAGGCCATGACCAATCTACCCGTACATGCCGGACTTGACTATCACCAGGGCTCCATTCAAACGTGCGTCGTCGACGAGACGGGGCGTCAGTTGCTGAATCGTCGCTGTCGTAACGACGTGGTCGAGGTAGCGGAGGCGATCCGATCGCGTGGCGAAGTTCGCTCGGTGGCGATCGAATCGTGTTGTGGCGCGGCCGAGTTCGCGGAGACGCTTCATGCAGCGACGGGCTGGCCGGTGACCCTCGCCCATCCCGGGTACGTCAACCGGATGAAAGTGAATCCCGACAAGACGGACTTCAGCGATGCTCGTCTGCTCGCGGATCTGGATCGCGTTGGGTACATCCCGAAAGTGTGGCTTGCCCCGCGTGAGATCCGCGAGCTGCGTACGTTGGTCCGACGTCGACAGAGTTGTGTGGAGCGGCAGAAGGCAGCGAAGCTGCAGTTGACGAGCTTGCTTCGAACCCGGCGCATGACGTCCCCGGAGTGGGCTGGGTCGAGATGGAGCCTGCGGTGGATGGAGTGGATCCGCACGGTCGCTGCGAGCGAGAATGAGCGCTGGACGATCGACTCGATGCTCGAAGACCTGGCGTACTTGAAGAACCAGATCCGTCGTGCGGAGACGCGACTGAAGATGGTCACTCGTGACGATCAGACGGTCGCGTTCCTGCAGACACTCCCGAACATCGGTCCTGTGACCGCCTGGGTGATGCGGGCGGAGATCGTTCGGGCAAGTCGATTCAGAACGGGGAAGCAGCTCGCACGGTTCTGCGGAACATCGCCTCGCAACTGCTCGAGTGGCGAACGTGTGGCGGACAGCGGCCTGATTCGAGCGGGGAATCCGCATCTGAAGACCGTGATCATCCAGGCGGCGCAACGTCTGCGGCGTTGTGACCCACGCTGGAGCGTCTTCGCGAACCGGCTGGAGCGAGCGGGCAAGCCGGCGTGCGTCGTAGTTGGAGCGGTCGCGAACCGTTGGGTTCGTTGGTTGTTCCATCGACTGAAGGAGTTTGAAGCGTCCATGCGAACGGAATCTTGCATGGCATGAGTACGTGACCACCGCTGAAGGACCTGAAGCGGTGAGGTGCGCTCGAGTGTCCGTTGGGCCCCGCGGCTCGTGTCACGAAAGGGCAGCCTCATCGTCTTGAATGCATCCACCATGGGCACCACGACAAACTGGGCGCTCGGATAGACGACTGGGATCCGTTCAGCAACCGGCCACGTCACGACAGAACCGCATCCGATTGCGGTGACCCGACACCTGACCAACCTGGCGTGCGAACGCCAGACGCGGTATCCCTCGGGGCTCAGTCGCCGCCCCGAACCCGGCTACCCCCGAAAGGGGCCAAGAAGCGACTTGACGTGCGGCAGGTTTTCATAGACGGACACGGGCACGGGCACGGACACGGACACGGACATGGACACGGACACGGACACGGACACGGACACGGACGCGGACGCGGTCGCGCAACCGCCCGACCCAACCTGCCCGAGGCGGCATGGACGCCGCCGGTCCCCACGCAGCCTGCACCCGCCGGAGGCGGTGCGAAAAACAGTCATACCCACGCTGAACCATCCAGACGCCAGCCCGCAGGATGCGGGCGGTGTATTTGGGCGTCCGGGCCGTCCTGTGCTTCGCCGCAGGATGCGGCGGATCACGCTGAGGCCGGTTGCGCGCCGGACGACTCAGCGTTCAGCGTGCGGTTTGGTGAGGCCGAGGGCGGCAGGACGCCGCCCGTGGAAGCACAGGGCGTCCGGACGTCACCGGCGTGTTGGGCGGTTGGGGGAGAATTGGATTTGGAATGGGAAGGGGAATGGGAGGGGGAAGTGGAATTGGACCCGGAGAGTTGGGACCCGGGCAATCGTGAATTGGAAGTCGGAGGGCGGCAGGACGCCGCCCGTGGACACGCAGGGCGTCCGGAGGTCACCCGCGTATTTGCGCGGTTGGGGGAGAATTGGATTTGGAATGGGAATGGGAATGGGAATGGGAATGGGAAGGGGAAGTGGAATTGGACCCGGAGAACGGGGACCCGGGGAATCGCGAATTGGAATTCGTCAGATGCCGGCCCAGCGCCCCTACCCCTCCGGCACCAAAACCAACTTCGGCGCCTGCACCCGCGTCCCGAGCGCCGGCTGGCGGCGGTCGATGTACTCCATCAGCGGCTCGCCGTTGACCAGGTGGCTGGGGAAGCTCCGCATGAGCGTCTCGACCTCGGGAGCGAGGAACCCGCTCTGGCCGTCGATCGCCGTGTGATCGAAGAGGCCGACCGTCACCATGCTCAGACCCTTGGCGTCATCGTGATGGACGTAGGCTTCGTGCCGTTGGGAACGCAGGGCTTGGACGTAGGCCTCGGCGGCGCGGCGGGCGTCGTCGGCGCGTTGTGATTCGTCGCGGATCCAGACTGCGACCTGGAGCGTGTAGAGCGGGTTGACCCTCGGGTACTTACGGCGAACCGACATGAGCTCGTGCGGCCGGAACTGGGCCCCCATCGCGCCGATCCGCGTGAGCATCGCCCGGGGAAAGACCGGACGGTCGCGGATCTCGATGGCCTTGATCCACTCGAGAGCGGTCTGGGCCTCCGGATCATCGACGTCGTCGTAGATGCCGTAGACCACCATGGACCCCTTGGGCGTGGCGTGGATGTGGGCGTCGGCGAGCCTCGGATCGAGACGGCCGACGCTTCCGACCATGTTGTTGGCGGCGGTGCCCTGGTTCTCGCCGCTGAAGGTGCGGAGCACGACCGTCCAATAACCGGTGCGGACCGCCCGCCGCGGCGTGCCGACCGGGGTTGCGGCGGTCGCGTCGGCGGTCGATTCGAGCTCGATCCAGTCCTCGCCGAAGTCCAGACCGAGGGCTTCGTCGGATTCTCGGACCCCCATCGGATCCGTGTCGCCGTTTCTCAAGCCCCCGGCGTCCGGGCCCCCCGCATCGCTGCAGCCGGCGAGGATCAGCAGCCCGATCGCCAGCCCGTGGGTCCGAAGCGATTTTTTATCGGATTGCATCGATCTGGCCTCCCGGGGCGGGTGGTCTGGCCGCCCGGTGATTCCCCCCTCCGAGGTGGGTGGAACCGTCCGAGAACCGCTTATTTTGGGGGTTCGAAGCGAACGTGTCAAAAGCGACGATGAGCTGAAAGTTCAAGCATTGCGGACTGCCACGTCGATAGGATGAGCGCCAACGCGGGACTTCCCAGGCACCCCGCTGCGACGAACATACCGGCCACCGACCAGTTCGCGGACCTCAAGCGAGTCGAAGGAGTTACACCGCTGATGGCTGACATTTCGTCCATTCCGAACCACGCTCAGAGCTCGGTGGGACCGCTCGAGAGGGCCGGATCGGTGAGTTCGCGGCGGGAAGCCGAACCCACCAATCGTCCGGCCGCCCCGCCCGTCCGCCCCGGCGATCGCGTCGAGCTCTCAGACCACGCGCGGTATCTGGACCAGCTTCGGGAAGCGCCCCCGATCCGGGTGGATCAGGTGACCTCGATTCGATCCGAGATCGAGAACGGCACCTACGTGACCGACGCGAAGCTGGATCAGGCGATCGACGCCCTGATCCGCGACCTCGTCGAGTAACGGCTGCCCGAACACAGACCGATCATGCCCGCGGCGTCTCGCCGCGGGTGTTTCGTGCGCCTTCCGCGATCGACGCTGGATCGCGTCGATCGACCCGGCATAATGCCTCCGGAGGGGGCGGTCGCGCTGGTGCGACCCGAAAACGAAGGGCACGTTCCATGAAGACGATCTCGACGCTGGCCATCGCCGGCGGTCTTTGGTTGAGCCTCGCGGTCGCCGCGGCCACGCCGGTTCGCTACGACGGGCACACCATCGTCCGGACCCACCTCTCGACGGCCGAGCAGGTGGAAACCATGCGTCACATCAGCCCCGACGTGTGGAGCGAGAGCGTCGGCCTCGGCGTGGTGGACTTCCGCATTCCGCCGGCCGCGTGGGACACGCTCGTTCTTTCGGGCATCCCGTTCGAGATCCTCATCGACGACATCCAACCCCGCATCGACGCCGAGCAGACGCGGCTCGCGGCCGGCGGGGCGGCGGGGGGTGCCGCCGACGGCGGCGACTGGTACGCCGACTTCAAGGACCGCGACGCGATCATCACGCGGTTCGCGACGATCGCGGCGACGTACCCGGAGCTGGTGGAGATCACCACGCTCGGCGAGAGCATCGAGGGCCGCCCGATCCTCGGCTACCGCATCAGCGCGGCGCCGGCCGGATCACCCGGGGTCCTGTTCAACTCGTGTCAGCACGCGCGCGAGTGGGTGTCGCCGATGGTGACCACGTTCATCGCCGAAGAGCTGACGAGCGGCTACGGCGACGACCCCGCGATCACCACGCTCATGGACACGGTCGAGTTCTACATCATCCCGATCGTGAACCCCGACGGGTACGAGTTCTCGTGGACCGACGATCGGCTCTGGCGGAAGAACCGCCGGCCCAACGGCGACGGCACCGTCGGCGTCGACACCAACCGCAACTGGGATTTCGGGTGGGGTGGCGGTGGCTCCAGTGGCGACACGAGCGACCCGACTTACCGCGGCACCGCGCCCTTCTCCGAGCCGGAGACGCGGGCGATGCGTGACTTCTACCAGTCGCATCCGGACATCGTCGCCTCGATCGACTTCCACTCGTACAGCCAGCTCGTCCTCTTCCCGTGGGCGTTCCAGGAGGGAGGCCCCGGTGACGACGGTCAGCACGATGCGATCGGCGGATCGATGTCGTCGGACATCGCGGCCGTCCACGGGATGAGCTACGTGGCCGGGCCCGTCTTCGAGACGCTGTACCAGGCGAGCGGCGGCAGCATCGATTGGACGTGGGGCGATCAGGGCGTGATCTCGTACACCATCGAGCTTCGCGACACCGGAGCGTTCGGGTTCCTCCTCCCGCCGGAACAGATCCGCCCGACGGCCGAAGAGAACTTCCCGGCGATCCTGACGCTCGCCGGCGCCGTCGCGCAGGGAGCGGTCTTCTCCTTCCCGGCCGGACTGCCGACGCTCGTCGAAGCCGGAGTGGCCTCTTCCGTGTCGGTCGACGTGCAGGCGATCACGAGCGGCCCGCTCGATCCGGCGTCGGCCCGGATGTTCGTGTCGGTCGACGGTGACGCCTTCATCGAGACCGAGATGGTCCGCGCCGGCGGATCGAGCTTCACCGGCACCCTTCCGGCCCTCGACTGCGGTCAGCGGGTCGAGTTCTACTTCCAGATCGATTCGCTGAAAGGCGTGACCTACGCGAACCCGACGGACGCCCCGACCACGGTCTATGCGGCCGACGCGGTCGAGTTCACGCTCGTCTACGACGACGATTTCGAGCTGGATCTCGGGTGGGCCGTGGAGAACGTGGACCTCTCCGACGGCGCGTGGGAGATCGGTGTCCCCGCGGGCGACGGCGATCGCGGTGATCCGGTCGCCGATTTCGACGGCTCCGGCGCCTGCGCGCTCACCGGCAACCAGGCCGGCAATTCCGACGTCGACGGCGGACCGACCCGGCTCGTCTCCGCCGCGATCGACGTGAGCGGTCTCCCCGATCCACAGCTCGGGTACGCCCGCTGGTTCACCAACGACGACCAGGACGAGGATCGACTGACCGTCGAGCTGTCGGACGATGATGGCGCGAGCTGGACCGAGGTCGAGTCGGTCGGGGGCGGGACGGGTTGGACGCAGGTCACCTTCGCGGTGGCCGACTTCGTCACCCCGACCTCCACCGTGCGTGTGCGTTTCAGCGCGACGGACAACCCCAACAACTCGGTGACCGAGGCGGCCATCGACGCGGTCCGGTTCTTTGCCGCAGAGTGTGACGAGGTTCCCGGTGACGTCGACGGCGACGGCGACGCGGACTTCAGCGATCTGCTGATACTGATCTCGTCGTGGGGCAAGTGCCCGCCGGACGTCGCCTGCCCGGCGGACCTCAACGGCGACGGGACGGTCGACTTCATCGATCTGCTCGAGGTGCTGTCGAGCTGGACGGGGTAAGGCCTCAGCGTTCGCCGACGCGGCGGGGGGCCGGCTCGGTCTTGACCGCCTGTCCGTCGACGCCGAGCTGGCGGTACTTCTCGCGGTACTTGGCGTAGAGCGTCTTGTGCCGAGAACCGAGATCGATCGCGCGTCCGTCGATGAAGGCGAGCAGCGTGTCGGTGACGATCTCCAGCGGATCGCCGGTGGTGACGATGAGCGTCGCCGCCTTGCCGACCTCGATCGACCCGAGCCGGTCGGCCTGCCCGAAGATCTCCGCCGGCGCGAGCGTCACCGCCCGCAGCGCGATGTCCTTCGGCAGGCCGTACGCCGCGGCCGTGGCAGCGTTGTGGTTCAGATTTCGTTCGTGGGCCGGACCGCTGCCGGAGGCGATCGCGAACCGCACGCCCGCTTCGTAAAGCTCGGCCGGGAGCGTGAACGGCTCGTCGTACCGGATGTGCCGCGCTGCGGGCATGCGGTGGAGACCACCGACGATCACCGGCACGTCGTGCTTCTTCAGCAGCGGCAGGACGCGGCTCGATTGCGCCCCGCCGACGATGACGATCGAGAAGCCGCGTCGCACGGCCCATGCGACGGCCGACTCGATCTGGGCCGCCGATGCCGCGCGCACGAAGACGGGGCGATCGCCGTCGAGCACCGGACGCATCGCTTCGTACCGCAGGTCCGTCCGCACGGTGGGATCGTTCGCGCGGCCTTCGACGTACGCGAGCGCGTCATCGAACACGCGGTCGATCTCCGCCAGGTTCTCGCGGATCTCCTTTTCCTGCTTGAACGCGCTGCGGTTCATCCACCGGCTGGTGACGGGCGTCACCCGCGGCCAGTTGATCAGTAGGCCGGCGTTTCCGTCGATCGCCATCTGCTCCCACGTCCAGCCGTCCAGGCGGATCAACGCCGGACGCCCCGACACCAGACCGCCCGACGGGAAGACCATCGCGCTCAGGATGCCGTTCGCCCGCGTGACCGGGATGAGATCGCTGTCCGGATTGACGGCGACGATCGACCGCACCTCGGGCTTGAGGTCGCCGTGCTCCGTATGGTCGTGGGTGACGTCCACCGCGCCGGTCTCGACGAGACCGAGCCGAGTGTCGGACCCGATGAGCCCGGGATAGACGTGCAGCCCCGATCCGTCGATGACGCGGGCGTCGGCGATCTCGGGCGCCGCGCCCCGTCCGACGTGGGTGATCAGCCCGCCGGCAAACGCGACGTACCCCGGCTCGAATGTGCCGGCGCCGACGGTGTGGATGTGCGCCGAGTGCACAACGACGGGCTGGCTCTGCGCGGGAGCCGGCACCTGCCGCGACTGCGCGGCGGCAACGTGACCGATCGCGAGCGTCAACAACGCGACGCCGGCAGCCCGGGGAATGGTCAATTCGAATCGGTTCATCTTCTGTCCGTCCTTTCGCGTCTTCTCCGACGCGGCGAGTCTCATTCCGCCAATCCGTGCACGCCCCCACACCCACATTCACCGGGGCGCACCTCGAAGGGATCGAGACCGAGCCGCACCGCTTCGAGCATCCACGCCCGCTGGGTCTCGGTGAGGCCGGCAAACTCCGCGGCGGGCTTGGCGTCCTTGGCTCGCCGCTCGCCCGCGAGCGACGGTGGTTCGCCGTGCGCTTGCGTCAACGCCTTCTGAATCAGACGTTCCCGCTCCGCCTGCACCTGTGCCCGCAACTCCCGGTCGCTCTCCAGATCGAAATAACACGCGCCCTCGATCCACGTCTGCTCGCACCGGGCGTAGGTGCTGAGGGGGTCGGCGGACCAGATCACGAAGTCGCCGTCCTTGCCCTTCTCGAGCGAGCCGATTCGGTGATCGACGCCGAGCTGCCGCGCCGGGTTCAGCGTGACGAGCTTGAGCGCCTCGTGCGGATCCAGCCCGCCGTAGCGGACCGCCTTGGACGCTTCGGTGTTCATCCGGCGGGCGAGCTCGCTCGAATCGGAGTTGAACGACACGAGCACGCCCACGTCGGTCATCAGCGTGCCGTTGTGGGGGATCGCGTCCATCACCTCGACCTTGTACGCCCACCAGTCGCTGAACGAGCTTGCCCCGGCGCCGTGGGCCGCGATGGCTTCGGCGACCTTGTAGCCCTCGAGCACGTGCTGGAACGTGCCGATCGTGAACCCGAAGGTCTCCGCGACCCGGATGAGCATGAGGATCTCGTCCTGCCGGTAGCTGTGACAGTGAACGAGCCGGTCGCCGTTCATGATTTCCACCAGCGCGTCGAGCTCCAGGTCACGCCGCGGCGGCATCGTCTTCTCGCGTTCCTCGGTCGGCATGAGGCGGTAGCGGCGGTGGGCTTCCTCGTACTCGCGGGCCGCGACGAACGCGTCGCGGATGAACGACTCCACACCCATGCGGGTGTCGGGGTACCGCCCGCTCCGGCGTTTCACGTTCTCGCCGAGGGCGAACTTGATGCCGCCCTTCGCCTCCGCGAAACGCAGGTCGTCGACGGTCCCGCCCCACTTCAGCTTGACGACCGAGTTCTGACCGCCGATCGGGTTCGCCGATCCGTGGAGCTGGTTCGCGGCGGTCAGCCCGCCGGCGAGCTGCCGATACCAGTTGATGTCGTCGGGGTTGATGACGTCGCCGATCCGCACCTCGGCGGTATTCGCCTCGGGGTACTCGTTGACACCGCCGTTGATGCCGGTGTGGCTGTGACAGTCCAGCAGCCCCGGCGTCACGTGCTTGCCGCGAGCGTCGATCACCCGAGCGCCCGCCGGTGGCGACGGCACCGACCCGACCGCCGCGATGCGTCCGCCCTCGATGAGCAGGTCACCCTCGGCGATCACGCCCCGAGGGCCCGCGGTCCAGATCGTCGCGCCACGCACGAGCAGCGTCTCCGGCTCGGGCGTGCCGGTGCGTCCGTACGCGCCGAGCGGAATCGGCAACAGCTCCGCGGGCATCTGGAAGTCGTCATCGTCGTTGCGTGCCGCTCGCGCCGGGGTCTCGGACACCCGCTGACCGGTCAGCGTGTACGCGTCCCGCCCGATCCGCGCCTCGCCGGTCAGCCCCGCGTCCCCCCGGCTGATCTCCAGCACGATCTCGTCGTCCGAGTCCACGGCAATCGTGATGACCCCCGTCGCCGCATCGGTCTCGAGCGTCGCGACGACGCCGACGAGCGTGCCGGACTCGAAGCGGCCGGTGATCGCGCCCGCTTCGTCGCGTTCGAGATCGAGCTGGAACGACCGGCTGGCCTCGTCGGTCTCCAGCTCCCCTTCCCACCGGCCAATCGCGTCAGCGGCGGCGGCGGTCGTGTCGTCGTCCTCCAGTGCCACCGTCGCCACCGGCATCTCCGCGCGGATCGAGAACGGCACGCGGGCGCCGTCGGGCAACGCGAGGGTTCCGGTCACCTCGCCCGCGCTGACGGCGCCGGCAATGCGAACGTATCCCTCGACGCCGAACGGGGCGCCGTCGATGACGGCGGTCACGCGGTCCTTGAGCACCGAGATCTTCTTCGCTTTCACTTTCGCCTCGCCGGCTCCCACGTGGAGCGTGGGCTTGCCGGTGTCGAGGTTCACCGCGATCTCACGGCCATCGTCGGTCCGCAGGGTGCCGGCGAACGACCGCACCGGATCGGGGGCGGGCGTGATCTCGTGACGCCGGCCGTTGATCCACGTGTCACGCACCTTCGCCTTCTTGGCGAACAGCTCCCCGTCCACGACCACCAGGTTGGCGAGCTTGCCCGGCTCGATCGTGCCCATCACCTTATCGAGCCCCAGCAGTCGCGCCGGCGTGACGGTCAACGCCGTCAGGGCCGCGTCGGCATCGAGACCGTGCTTCATCGCCTCCCGCATCCGCTCCGGGAACTCGCTGCGTTTCTCCAGGCGGTGCGTCGTGAGCGCGACCGTCGCGCCGGCCGCGATGAGCCGGCGTGGGTTGGTCGGGGCCTGCTCCCACGTCTGCAGCGTGCGAAGCGTCACCGCGTCGGACTCCGGCAGTCGGCTCACGTCGGGGCGGTCCGGAAACGACAGCGGGATGATCATCGGAACGCCAAGCTCGACGATCTCCCGCAACCGGCGGAACTCCAGCCCGCTGCCGAGCAGCCACGGCTGCAGCCCGAATTCTTCGGCGATCCGCCACGCCCGCAACGCGTCCAATTCGCTTCCCACGTCGAACAGCACGGGCTGCCCCCCACGCGTGACCTCCGCCAGCGCCGTGAGCGCGGCCGCCGGAATCGGCGGCTCGTTGCCTTCGGGGTGCGTTGCGTACACCGCATTCGCCGCGGCGTGCCACCGCGCGTCGAGCAGCGTCTGCCGGATGACCGCGATCGAGCCCATGAGCGATGACGGCTTGGTCGCCTGTCCCCACCCCGATCGCTCGAACGCGACGGCCTGCGCCACCGGATCCGCATACGTCAGCACGTGCTCGTCATCGGCGGCGAGGGCGATCACCGTCCCCTGCCCGCGGAAGATGCCGCCGGCGGGGTAGACCGCCCCGGCCGTGAATCCCAGCTCACGCAGGCTCTTCCGCACGGAGGCCGATGGCGGCGTCTGGGCCGACATGCGAACCTCGGGATGGACCTTCGGGTTGGGGTGTCGCGTCGTCGCGTCCTCCGGCAACGCCGATGCGTCGATGAGAAGAGCCGCGTCGATCAAACCGGCGTACACGGTCAACCCTTCGCCCGACCAGCGGCGTGTCTCCGGTGGGATCTCCACGGCGGTGCCCACGGACACGATGACGCCGTCCCGCATCACGATGGTCGCGTGCTCCAGACGCTGACCCGGCGCCGGGATGACCGTCGCGTCGACGATCGCGTGCGTCCGGATGTCGGTGGATCGCATCCCGTTCGCCGGCTCGAACTGGGCCGATGCGGACGCGGCGGCGAAGACCAGGGCGGCGGCGACGGGAACGGCGGTACCCGCCCGGCGGGGGCGAGGGCATCGGCTGATCATGGCTGTTTCTCCAAGGACGTCGGCCGATTCTACCGGACCACACCGCGGGGGCCGCACGCGAATCGACCGGTCCGGCGGTGAATCGACGCAGCGGATCGCCCGATACCGGGGATGAGACCACGGCATCCGGGCCCGCGGCTCCATGAACCAAACACCAAGACGGAGGCACCATGACCGTGCACCAGAACCGCGACTACGAGGCCGCCCTGCAGAAGCTCAGCGGGTGGCAGGATGATCTCGCCGGCGACCACCAGCGTCGCTTCCGGCGTTTCCCCGTGAATGCCAACGCCACGCTTGGCACCGGCCGCCCTGAGACAGAGTCGATCACGACCGCGGAGTCGACCGGCGAGCCCCGCGTTCCCGTCCGCGACATCAGCCGCGGCGGGATGAGCGCACTTGTCGACCACCCTGTGCCCATCGGCACGCTCTGGCAGATCCACCTCGACACCGACGGCGTTGTCGTCTCCACCGTCACCGGCGTCTGCCGATTCTGCCGGTGTGTCGAGGGAGCCGTTCACCTCGTGGGGGTGGAGTTCGGGGTCGACGCGGCGTTGCTCCGATCGTTCGGGGTCGGCCTCGCCGAGCTTGCCGAAGGCGACCGCTCGGAGACGGAGCTCACCTCCGGCCTGCCCGCCCGCCCTGCGTCCTGACCAGACCACTCGCCCAACCGGGTCGCCAAACCGCCGGTATGCTCATGCGCATGAGCGCATGGGATCACCGCTCGCGGTGCGCGTTGCTGCTGCTTTCGCTCGGGGCGAGTCTGCTGACGGGGTGCGGCGAACGCAACCAGACCCTCGACGATTCCGCGTCGCTCACCGCCGATCCGGCGCCCGGACAGATCGTCGACACGCTGACGCCGGTGTGGCCCTACTGGCCGGTGCGGCTGCGGGTCCACCCGCTCACCCGACTCGTGACGAACGCCCGGGGCGACGCGCATCTGCTGGAAGCGCGGATCGAGCTCTTCGATCGGGACGACGACGGCGTCAAGGGGGTCGGGCAGCTCGCGGTGGAGCTGCGCGCGGCCGGGGTCAGCGGCACCGACGGACACGCGGTTGCCGGGTGGGCGGTCGATCTCGCCGACCCGGAGACGAACCGTTTGCACTTCGACCAGGTCACGCGGACCTACCTGCTGCGGCTGGAGCTCGAGCCCGAGCAGTTGCCGGAACATCCGGTGCTCGCCGTCGAGATGGACACGCCGGCCGGCAGCGTGCTCCGCGACGCGATGCGGTTGCGGACACGGTGACGCGGGCGTGCCGCCCGCCCGTCGCTTACGCGGCGGATTCGATCACCGTGTACTGATCGAGGTTCAGCGTCACCAGCTCGCCGTCGTCGAGTCGGATCTCGAGCCGATCGAGCCAGAGCTGATCGTCCTTCGCATGGGCGAACCACGATCCGGTCTTGGCCTGCCGGTACCGCACGACCTCGCCCTCGACCGCACTCGACCAGGTGCGATCCCGGTGCGGCATCTGCTGGAGGACCCGGACGCGGTGACCGGGCTGAAGGACGTCGGTGGCGAGGAGCATGGGCCCAATGACAACGCCCGCGACGGAAAAAGTCAACGTCACGCCGCTCCCGCTTCCGCGGAGGCCACGGGGGCTTCGAGCGGGGTGGGTCCGATCGACACGACGGTAAACGGTCCGAACCCGCGATCGGCGAGGTAGGCGTTGAGGTCCGAGCGTGTGAGGGCGTCGATCTCCGCGGCCACGTCCGCGAGTGATCTCGGACGACCGAGACGAAACTGGTCGTTCGCCAACGCGGCCGCCCGGGCCGGCGTCGATTCCCCGTGCATGATGAGGTGGCTCTTCATTCCGACGATGGCCCGCTCGAACTCCTCCGCCGTCACGCCCTCCCGCAGCCGCTCGATCTCCTGCCCGCACACGTCGAGCGTCTCCTGCGCCCGCTCTGGGGTCGTACCGGCGTAGAGCGCGACCCACCCGCCCTCGCGTCCGGAGCGGTACGAGGCCCCCACGCTGTAGCACAGCGACCGCTTCTGACGAACCTCGGTGAAGAGCCGCCCGCTCGAGGAGCCGCTCAACACGGCGGTCGCGGCCCGCTCGAGCATCGCGTTCGGATCCGACTCGGGCGGCGCGTCGTAGGCGAGCCCGATGTGCACCTGCGATGTGTCCTGCTCGATGTGACGCGATCCGCGACGCGGATCTCCGAACGAGAGCGGCGACGGGGCGGCCCCCTGCCAACCGGCGAGCTCGCGTTCGAGCGTCTGGATCCACCGGTCGGCGTCGACCGCGCCGGCGGCCGCGATGATGGATCCGGGCGGCACGAAGCGGTGCTTCCACGCCTCCCGCAGCTCGGCGCCGGTGATCGACTCGAGCACGCCCGCGTCGCCGTAGCCGTGCCGGTCGAGCGGTGGCGGCAGGTGCTGCTCCCGCAATCGCAGCATCGCCAGATGCTGGGGGTCGTCCTCGAGACCCTGCAGCGACTGGAGACAGAGGCTGCGCACGGGCGCGACCTCGGCATCGTCCAGCGTCGGGCCACACACGAGCGACGCGATCAGTCCGGCGGCGTCGTCCAGGCGGCTGCCCAGCATCGTCGCCTCGATCTGGATGTGATGGGCCAGGGGGTCGGCCGCCCGCTGCACGCCGAGACGGTCGAGCGCGTCGCTGTGCGATCGGCTGTCGAGACCGCCCGCGCCGCGGAAGATCAGCTCGCTGAGCATGGTTGCCTGCCCCTGGCGGTCGGCCGGATCGGTGGCAGCGCCGGCGGGCACCCGCCAGTTGACGGCCGCCGAGCGAACGCCCGAGATCGGCTCGATCAGGAGTGTGGCCCCCGAGGGGAGACGGTGGGTGATGATGACGCTCATGGGTGGTTCCGAGAACAAGGGAGGAGGTTCATGATAAGTGCCCGGCTCGGGGCCCTCCGACCATCCGGCCGCCCCAGACCGACGCCCGACGCCCACCCCGGGCCCATTTGATTGGACCGCCGGCCGAAGACGGTCGATGCGGACCCGGAGTCGAGCGCGTCCGGAGCCAATGTCGTGCGCATCCTGATTCGAATGTTGCTGGCGGTGATGATCCTCGGAATCACGACGGGGATTCTCCTCTATTACCTCAACGTGCGTCGTGACGCCTCCGACCGGGAGCTCGCCCGCGCCGAGGTCAACCGTTTCCAGCAGCAGATCTACCTCCGGGCCGCGTTGGCGTCCCCCGATCAGCAGGACGCACCCCCGCCGGTCATCGATCCGAGCTGGTTTCAGGAGAACCTCCCGATCAACCCGCTGCTGGGCACGGAACGCCCGTGGGTCGAGGTTGCGGCGGCTCACGACAAGACCCGCCTGCACCCGCACAACCTCACGGCCGGATCCGACGAGATCGCCGCCTTCTGGTACAACCCCGCCAACGGAGTGGTCCGGGCGCGGGTGCCCGAGGGGATCTCCGACTCGCAGGCGTTGGCCCTCTACAACGAGGTCAACGACTGCGGCCTGGGCAGCCTGTTTCCGACCCCCTGACCGCATCTCGCATCCGCCCCCGATCGCATCTCACGCGGGAGAGTCGAGCATGTCCTCGACCGCGTATCGCCCCGCCGGTTGACCGCTCAGCCAACTGGCGGCCCGCAGGGCGCCCCGCGCAAAGAGATCTCGAGACGCGGCCCGGTGCACGATTTCGATCTCTTCGTCGGGTCCTTTGAGAATAATTCGATGCTCGCCGATGACGGTCCCGCGGCGGATCGAGTCGATGCGATCGGCCGGCAACGCACCCTCGAACTCGGCCTCGATCGCGGCCGCCAGAGCAAGGGCGGTTCCGGACGGTCGATCGCGTTTGCCGCGGTGATGGATCTCGACCAGATCGACCTCGACGTCGGGGGACATCGCCCGCACCGCGTCCGTGACGAGACGCTTGCAGATCGCCACGCCCGGCGCGAGGTTGGGTGCGACCATGACCGGATGGGATCGCGCGAACATGCCCATTTCTTCGGCAATCTCGCGTGGAAGCCCGGTGGTGCCGACGAGCAGCGCACACTCGAGATCGGCCGCGATCGCGAGGGCTCGTCGCGTGCCCTTCGGGGTCGAGAAGTCGATGACAACGTCGGCGTCGACGTTCGCCGGCGACGCGTCGTCGCGTCCGACCGACGCCGTGACGCAGAGGTTCTCATCGAGCTCTGCGAGCGCGACGAGGCGTCGTCCCATTCGTCCGTTCGCGCCGATGATGACCAAGTGAATCACGGGAGCTCGGTTTCCTCGCGGATCGCCCTGTCAAGTTTTTTCTGTCAAGAGACTTCCAATATACGTCCGATAGAGGTAGAAATTTTGACGTGGCGAGTTTCTCGCCATGGCGGCTGCGCACGCAGTCGCACCAAAGCTCCGACCATGTGTACACAGGAGGTCATGCCAATGGCCAAGAAACGCGCCACGAAGAAGAGGTCGACCCGCAAGAAGGCTACGCGAAAGAAGGCCACCCGAAAGAAGGCCACTCGCAAGAAGACCGGACGCCGGAAGACCACCCGTAAGAAGGCCACCCGTCGCAAGAAGAAGACGACGCGGAAGAAGGCCACCCGCAAGAAGGCGACTCGTCGCAAGACGGCCCGCCGCAAGACGACCCGCAAGAAGGCTCGCCGGTAGCCTCGGGTACTGAAATCCCCACGGGGTCGGCTCCGGCCGGCCCCGTGGTTCTTTTTGAACCTGGCGTTCCGGGGTCTCGAATGGCCTCCGGCGATCGCTGACCGGCTTCTATGGCCCTACAATCGCCCCCCATCCGTCCGGGCCGAGGGAGGCCCGCGAAGCGCCGAGCCTGAGAGGGAGTCGCCCATGACGCACGTGATCGCAGAGCCCTGCATCGGCACCAAGGACACGGCCTGTGTCGAGGTCTGTCCCGTCGACTGCATCCACCCCACCTCGGACGAAACCGAGTTCGAGAAGGCGGAGATGCTCTACATCGATCCGGACACCTGCATCGATTGCGGTCTGTGCGTCGACGAATGTCCGGTCCAGGCCATCTTCCCCGAGGAGGACCTCCCCGAGGAGTGGCAGAAGTACCTCGAGGTCAACACCGACTGGTACAAGGAGCAGGACTAGCAGGCCGCTGACCGAGATCCGGCCCGACGCGGCCGAACAGGCCTATTCGTCGTCGTCACGCTCGCCCGGGGGCTCCACGCCGCTGGGGGCGTCGGCACGCTCGGTCCAGTCCTCGGCCCGGCTTCCGAGGTTCAGCTCGGATGCGCAAGTCTTGCGGTATCCCAGCTTGCGGATGACCTCGAGCACGTCGGTCCAGGACGGAAACGTCTTCTCGTTGACCTGCTTGAAGACGTCGATGGCCATCACGAACATGAACTGTTCCTGGGTCATCTCGCCTTCGTCGGCAGCCTTGAGGAAATCGGAGCGTCGCCGCCCGGGCCCGCGTCGCCGCTCGAGGTTCGTCGCTGCCGCGTTCGGCGCGTCGCGTCGATCCAGACCGGCCCGGCGATCCAGGACCGAATCGCGTCGTGTGGGGTTTCGCTCGAACTCGGTCTCGGTGGTGGGCTTGCTGTCCATGGCGGGGCCCTCGTCGCAAGAGCATCGGGGATGGCTACACTACTCCCGCTTTCTTCGGCAGGTGCCCGGGGTACCTGAACCTCCTTTCCGGACCGCCACCCCTGACGCCCGCGGAATCGACCTTCCCTCGACGCTCCATGGCGACCTCCGACACCGAATTCAGCCCCACGGCCGCCGTGCTGGCCTGGCTCTGGCCCGGCCTCGGCCACATCAGCCGCGGGGAACGCCATCGCGGGTTTCTGATCATGTTCGGGGTGCTGTTCTTGTTCCTGGCGGGTCTGCTCGTCGGGGGTCTGGATTGCGTCGACCGCAAGAACGACCGGCTGTGGTTCCTCGCCCAGAGCCTTTGCGGCCCGATCGCGTTCGTGGCCGACTTCGGCAATCAACGGCTGGTCCAGACCGAGCCGATCGACTGGCACCGTGATCGCGAGGCCCGGCGGCAGTTTCTCGCCGGCGACCCGGAGATCATCGAACCCCTCCGTCGTGTGGGGCTGGGCCGCGTCAACGAGATGGGAACGCTCTTCGTGGCCCTCGCGGGCCTCATGAACCTCGTGGTGATCCTCGACGCCGCCTCCCCGACACGGAGCGGTCCCTCGTGATCGGCATGCTCGCGTTCATACCGTTCCTGCACCCGATCGCGGCCGTGCACGATTGGTGGTACCTGCTGCTCGTGCCGCTGAGCTTCGGCATCGCGGTCATCTACAAGGCGATGCGTCTCCCGACGCTCGACGCGTTCTGGCGTGAGGTCTTCGTCATGACGACCCAGATCGTGGTGGCCATGATCGCGCTCGCGATCGGTCTGGCGATCTGGGTGCGGCTCGTGATTCCGCTCCTCCCGGTGTCCCCCCAAGCGGGCCTGACGCCGGCTCATCCGTCGCCGCCCGCCGCATCGGCACCCCTCGTTCAGCGGGCCTGAACCGACCCCCATCGGGGAGTGCGATCCGCCCGCCGGAATACTGGGGAAATCGCACGCCGTTGCCGATGTCAGTAGCTCCGCATGGCCACGGATCGGCCTGGCGGTCAACTGCAACCGTTGGTCAAGGAACGACCGATGCCGATCGCTCTTGGCGAGAGAGCGCACCGCCGTGGGCGCGGCGGCGCGGACGCCACGCCGAACCCTCCCGAGATCGATCAGGCCTGGATCGACTACCGGCAGAACGGGTGCACCGTCGCCCGCAACCGGCTCGTCACCCACTACATGGCGCATCATGTGCGCCCCATCGCCTCCCGGCTGCACGCCGGCCTTCCGCAGCAGGTCGAGCTGGACGATCTCCTCCAGCAGGGCTACCTCGGGCTGATCGACGCGATGGACCGGTACGATCTCGACCGCGAGACACGCTTCGAGACGTTCTCCCGCCGCCGCATCTTCGGCGCGATCCAGGACTACCTGCGGTCGATCGATCCCATCCCCCGGCTCACCCGCGCCCGCAGCAAGCAGGTGCACGCCGCCGGCGAACGCTTTCGCAAGCAGTTCGGCCGCCCGCCCTCCGAGGAGGAGCTGCGTCCGCTGCTGGGCGTCTCCGGCCCGACCCTCGCCCGTTTCCTCGCCGACCAGCATCCGCGGGCGATGGTGACCTTCTCCGGCGCTCACCCCGACGGGGCCAACGCGGACAGCGACGCCGATGCGATGGACGTGTTCGAGGATCACCTCGACCCGGGGCCCGCCGGCCTCGCCGAGAAGCACGACCTTCAGCGGTGGGTCACCCGCGGTTTCGATCTCCGCGATCGCCTCATCATCGTCCTGTACTACTACGAGCAGCTCACCATGAGCGAGATCGGCCGGGTCATCGGGATCTCCGAGTCCCGCGTCTCGCAGCGTCTCGAGTCAATCCTCGCCTGCCTGCGATCGCGTCTGCTGTCGATCGGAGCGGAGGCCGAGTTCGTCTTCACCTGAACCACGCGACGGGGAAGGACCAACGACAAGCACGCCCGCCTCCCGCGGGACACGATCGACCTTTCGCTGGGTTGGACCCCATACCGGCGGTCGGAGCAGAGCCCGTGGCCCAACGGCCGCGGGCTCGTTTGTCACCGCCGTTACACTCTCCCGCATGACCCACGCCTTCCAGGCACCCAAGGGCACACGCGACTTCTATCCGCCCGACATGGCCGTCCGTCGTCACCTGGAGTCGGTGTGGCGCTCCGTGTCGATCAACCACGGATTCGAGGAGGTCGACGGCCCGACGTTCGAGCACCTGGAGCTCTACACGGTCAAGAGCGGGCCGGGCATCGTGAGCGAGCTGTTCAGCTTCCGGCGGGCCGGCGGCAAGACCGAATACGCCCTGCGTCCGGAATTCACCCCGACGCTCGGACGCATGGTCGCCAGCGCGATCAAACGCCTGTCCCCGCCCGTCAAGTGGTTCTCGATCCCGACGATGTTCCGCGCCGAGCGACCCCAACGCGGCCGTCTGCGTGAGCACGTGCAGTGGAACGTCGACGTCGTGGGCGACGCCTCCCCGGCGGCCGAGCTGGAGGTGCTCGCGGTCCTGATCGGCGTCTTGCGTCGCTTTGGGCTCACCGACCGGGACGTGACCATCAAGCTCAGCCACCGCCAGGTCGTCACCGAGCTGCTGCTGGGAGCCGGATTGGACGAAGCACGCCTGCCGGCCGCGTTCGATCTGCTCGACCGACGCGACAAGCTGCCCGCGGCGGAATTCGATGAACGAGCGGCAACCCTCGGGCTCGACGCCGGAACGCTCGAGGTCTTCCGCCCCGGCGGACAGAGCCGCATCGACCCGGCGGGGGTGAGCGAGCACTTCGGTCAGTTGCTCTCGGCGCTCGACGACGCGGGGCTCGCGTCGTGGTACACGACCGACTTCGGCATCGTGCGGGGCCTCGCGTACTACACGGGCACCGTCTTCGAGGTGCACGCGACGTCCGGTCGCGAGCGGGCGATTGCCGGCGGCGGGCGTTACGACGGGCTCGTCGAGCTCTTCGGCGGGCCCCCCACGCCGGCGGTGGGCGTGGCGATGGGCGATGTCGTCCTCCGGCTCGTGCTGGAGGAAACCGGCCGGCTGTCGACGCCGGAGACCTACCTCCCGCGTCCGGATGTCTTCGTCATCAACCTCCTCGAGACCACCGGGCTCCGCGACCGGACGGTCGCCGAGCTGCGCGACGCGGGCCTGCACGCCCGCCACAGCCACCGCGCCACGAAGAAGCTCGGCAAGCTCCTCAGCGAGGCGGACCAGCTGCGGGCGCGTTTCGCCGTGATCCTCGGCCGCGAGGCGGAGGAGGGCCGGGCCGTCGTCAAGGATCTCGCGGCGGCGAAAGAAGAGGAGATCACGCTCGACACGCTGGCGACGACCCTGCGCGATCGTTGTCACGCCAAACCGGAGGACCAGCCGTGATCAACGCCTCGATCAACTCCCTCGGCAGCGCGACACTCGCGATCGTCGCCATGGCGGCGGCGCTCGCGTCGGATCCGGGGCCCTCGCCCACGTTCGGGGCGACTCCGCCGACGCTGGACGATCGCACCGAGGTGCTCTTCGACGGCAGCCGTTTCGCCGGTTGGCACCAGCCGAACGGCACGCCGAGTCCGTGGCTCGTGCGTGACGGCGTCGTCACCGTCACCCGCGGTCATGCAATCACCGACGGGGAGTACGGAGACTTCCAGCTTCACCTGGAGTTCCTCTGCCCGGAGATGCCCGGACGCCGTGGCCAGGGACGCGCCAACAGCGGCGTCTACCTGCACGGGCGGTACGAAGTGCAGGTGCTCGACAGCCACGGCGACCCACCCGCCATGAATACGTGCGGCGCGATCTACTCGATTGCACCGGCGCTCGTCAACGCCACGCGACCCCCCGGCGACTTCCAGACCTACGACATCGTCTTCCGCGCGCCGCGGTTCGACGACGACGGAACCGTGACCGAGTTCGCCCGCGTCTCGGTGGTCCACAACGGCATCGTCATCCACAACAACCAGGAGCTGCCGCACACGACCACGGCGGCCCTGTTCGACACGATCACGCCGACCGGTCCGATCATGCTCCAGGACCACGGGAACCCGGTGCAGTACCGGAACATCTGGATCCGGCGTCTTGACTGAGATGGACCGCCGATGCGGCTGATCATCGTCGCGACCGACATGGAAGCCGCCGCGATCCCGACCGGGTCGGGGGATCGGATCGTGGTGAGCGGCATCGGACGTACGAACGCGGCGTGCGCCACGACCGAGTCGCTCCTCGCGGAGTCGGCCGTCGAGGCGGTCATCAGCGTCGGCATCGCGGGCGCGTTGCCGGGCAGCGACCTGAAGCCTGGCGATGTCCTCGTCGCCTCCGCGTGCATCTACGCCGAGGAAGGGCTCATCACGCCGGACGGCTTCTGCGATCTCGAGTCCATGGGCTTCGCGCTCGGCGACTTCTCCGGCAACACGGTCCCCGTCGATCGGGCGCTTCTCGAGCAATTCGGCGACGCCTTCCCGATCGGACCGATCGCGACCGTGGCGACCGCCTCGGGCACCGACGCCGCCGCCGCCACGGTCGCGGAACGAACCGGCGCGATGGCGGAGGCGATGGAGGGGGCCGCCGTGGTGCACGCGGCCCGCCGCCGCCGGGTGCCCGCGATCGAGGTGCGTGTGATCAGCAACCTCACCGGCCACCGCCCGTCTCAGGCGTGGGACATGCCCGCCGCGCTCGCCGCCCTGCGGACCACCGCGCAGACCCTCGCGGGCATCCGATAACACGCTCGTGTCGCAACCACGGCCGCGCGTGGGCGACCTGCGATCCGAGCGTGATCGTGTGACGACTTATCGACCCCCCTGGTCAACTCCGATCGCCACCATTGCGCAGGCCGGCTCAACCCGTCCTGATCAGGGGTCGATGGATGAAGAGACCCCACGGACCCGGTGCATACGTTCTTGCACAGACTCGGAGGCGGCTGAATGGGACTCCGGATGTTCTCCAACGCGACTTCGCCGATCGCGATCGAGTTCGGCACGTCGTCGGTCAAGCTCCTGCAGATCAACGCCGGTGAGCGTCCGACGCTCACCGCGGCGGCGGAGCTGACGATTCCGGACTCCGTGCGTCTGGAGCAGGACAAGCTCAACGCCTTCTACGCCGAGAAGCTCCCGAAGATCATCGCGGCCGCCGGCTTCAAGAGCCGCCGCGCCGTCCTCGCCATCCCCAGCGGGCAGTCGCTCATTCAGCACACCCAGGTGGTCAAGGACGGCCGCACCAACCGCGACGACGCCATCAAGAGTCAGCTCCACTACCAGCTCGGACATCCCCCCGAGAGCCTTGTCGTGCGTTCGATCGAGGTCGCCGACGTGCATCGCGACGGTCAGGTCCAGAGCGAGATCATCTGTTTCGCGACGAGTCGCGAGACGGTCATGGGATACGTCGAGCTGCTCAAGAGGTGCAAGCTCAACGTCGTCGGCGTCCACACCGAGGCCACCGCCCTCGTCCGGGCCTTCGATCACATCACGCGTCGGGAATCCGACGGCGAGCTCGCGACCCTCTTCGTGGACATCGGCTGGGGCGGCACGCTCGTCGTGATCAGCCACGGTCGCCGGATCGTCTTCGCCCGCCACATTCCGATCGGTGGCCGCCACTTCGACCAGCTCATCGTGCGCACGCTGCACTGCGACATCGCCCTGGCTCGCGCCCATCGGATGAAGCTCTCTGGTGCCCCCGAGCCGACGGTTCCGGCCCCGGAGATGGCGGCCACCGAAGGCGCCGCGATTCTCAAGGCGGCCGCGTCCGCGCATGCGAGCACTTCCAAGCAGACGAAGACGGCCACCGCCGCCACGCAGGCGGAGCGACGCGAAGGCCTGACCCCCGCGACGAGCTGTCATCCCGTCCCCGACGGTGACCCGCCCTGTCGCGCCGGGAACGTGGATTTGACCGAACCGCTCGACACGATCACCGACGAGCTGTCCATGTGCCTGCGGTACCACACCGGACTCTTCCCCGGTCGCGCCATCGACCGGGCGATCTTCGTCGGTGGCGAAGCGCGGCAGACCTGGCTCTGCCAGCACGTCGTCAAGGCGTTGCGGGTCCCGGCCCAGCTCGGAGATCCGCTCTCCCGCGCCGCCCGTCCGAAGTCGCTCAAGACGCCGGGCCTCAAACTCGATCAGACACAACCAGGCTGGGCCGTCGCGTACGGACTCTGCACCGCCCCAACAGATCTGTAAAGGGATCCGCGGATGAGCAACAACGCCAGTTTCCTTCCCGACGACTACCTCAGCCAGAAGGCCGAGCGTCGCACGAACTTCATCAGCCTCGGGCTGTTTGTCGTCGTGATGCTCGGGGTCTTCATGGCGTTCCTGTTCACGAACCAGAAATGGTCGCAGGTGAAGCAGGAACAGGCCACGATCAACGTGAAGTATCAGAAGGCAGCTTCGGACATCACCGAGCTCATGGAGCTCGAGACCCAGAAAGAAGAGATGCTGCACAAGGCCGAGCTGGCCGCAGCGCTCGTCGAGCGGGTCCCGCGTTCGGTTCTCCTCGCCGAGCTGGTGAACCGCATGCCCGAGAAGCTCAGCCTGATCGAGTTCGAGCTCACGAGCGAGAAGATCAAACCGATCGTGCAGCGGATCGACCCGGACAAGAAGGGGCGGAAGCGTTCCCGGATGAAGCCGACGCGGGCCCCCACCAAGGAAGACGCCCAGGAGGTCCAGAAGAAGATCCGTCCGCCGAAGTATGACGTTGCCATCTCGCTCGTCGGTGTCGCACCGCGCGGTCAGGAAGTGACACGGTACCTCGCCGAGCTCAACGCATACGCGTTGTTGTACGACGTGAGCCTCGAATACTCCGAGCAGAAGGAGATCGAGGGCCAGACGATGCAGAAGTTCAACATCACGATGAAGCTGAACAAGGACGCCGATGTTCGTGACGTCGATCCGCTCATCGTCCCCCGCGGCCGCGACCCCATGAGCGACGAGCTGCGGCTCCGCGCTCCCGGCGCCCAGAAGAGCACTGTGCAAGCCACCCCCGATCCGGGTGAGGAGGGTTGATCCATGACATTCGGACTGCGCGAAGCAATTTTCCTCATCGTCCTGCTGGCGGTTCCGACCGTCTCGCTGTTCTACGTGTTCAAGCCGCGGAACGAGGACATTCGAGAAGCGTTGCATGAAATCACCGTGAAGCAGACCCGCCTGGACAAGCTCGAGGAGGTCACGGCGAAGATCGACGACATCGGGCTCGCCATCGAGGAAGGGCGTGATTCGATCGCGATGATCGAGGCCAAGCTCCCGTCCGATCAGGACGTCGAGGGCATCATGGAGCAGGTCTGGCAGATCGCGGCCCGCAATCGGCTCACGGTCAAGAGCGTCAAGAGCGAGAAGATGGCACCCGCGGCGCAGTACCGCGAGCTGCCACTCAAGATGATCGTGGAAGGTGAGTTCGACGGCTTCTACCAGTTCCTGCTGGAGCTGGAGAACCTGGAACGCATCACCCGCATCCACGAGATGTCGCTCGATCGGGCGAGCGCCCACGCCGCCGGACGCCGGGCCGACCTGGCCCCCGGCGCCATGACGGCGGAGTTCACCCTCAGCATCTACTTCGAGCCGGACGCGGAAGAGTCCCAGTAAGCACCCCGGAGACCGCACCGTGAACCTGAACGACTACAACGGCGACTCCGCCCTCGCGCCAAAGAGTGCGGACGCGAACAACGGTGATCTGGCGCCGAAGACACAGGGCGAGGACCCAGGCGACTTCGGCACCGTGCCCGGCCTCGGGCCGGTGACCGGTCACGTCGCATCCCGTCGCGTCGGTGGCGGCACGATCATCATCGTGGCCGTCGTGCTCACCGCCATCGCGGGTCTCTTTTCGATGCGAAAGCTGGCCGACGTCACCGCGGCCGCCGGCATCGACGCGGAGATCGAGGCGACCATCGAGAAGTTCCTCGACTCCCTCGCCGACGTCGGCCCCGTGCCGGCCGCGGGATCCGAAGGCGTCAACGACGAGGTCGTGATCGCGTTGCTCCGCGAGTCGTACTCGGAGCGGCAGGTGCCGCTTCGCGACGTCGCTCGCAACCCGTTCGTGATCGACCAGATCGACACCACCGTCGTCCCGCCGCCGATCGATCAGACCGCGATCAGCACCCGCGAGCAGGAGCGGCTCTGGAACCAGCAACGCGAGAACCGCCAGCGGATCTGGTCCACGGACGCCGGCTCGCTGCGTCTGAAGGCGGTCATGGGCGGCAGCAACCCGCTCGCCATCATCGACGGCGAGACCGTGCGTGTCGGCGAGACGATCCTCGGGAAGACCAACCAGACGACGTTCCGCGTCTCGGAGATCAGCAAGGGCTCCGTCGAACTGCTCGCGGAGGCTCCGGAGTTGGATATGACGGAGACGTACACGCTCCAGCTCGAACGCTGAGCGATCGCCGGACCGACGAGGAGGGGAGCCCGTGGGCAAGTTCGATCTTGATGATCTGCTGGAGGATCTCGGCCGTACGCCGAGTGGCCAGCCGCTCGAGCCGCCGACGCCGGACGAACCGGCGGCGGAGGACGATGCGTTCGTCCGCAACGACCCCAACGAAACCCCACGCCCCCCCGACATCTCGGGTGAAGGGCTCGGCAACGCGAACACCCAGATCGCTCCGCACAACGCCGACCCGACGCGGGTCAAGCCCGACGATGCGTTGACCGCGATCTACAAGCCCGACGCTCAGGACGTTCCCGAGGGCACCGACGACTTCGGCCGCTGCCTGCTCGAACGCGCCATCATCACGACCGAACAGCTGGCCACCGCCCAGCGGGTCATGAAGCAGTCGCCCGGCTCGCGGTTGCCCGCGATCCTGATGGACTCCGGGATCGACGAGGTCGCCGTGCAGCAGGTCGTCGCCGACTTCGCCCGGCTTCCTTTCGAACGCATCGAGGAGTACGACGACCAGACGCTCGAGAAGCTCGGAACGGAGTTCTGCAAGGCCCATCTCGTCATGCCGCTCCGGACCGAAGGCTCGCGTCTCGTCGTGGGCACGGTCAACGCGGATGACGTCTTTCGCCTCGACGACGTCAAGCGTCGGCTGCGGATTCCGTCGATCAAGCACGTGCTCGTCACGGCGGCCGACATCAAAGCCATCCTCGAGGAGATCGGCGAGGAGCAGACGCCCGATGTCGACGTCAACGAGATCCTCGCCGACGTCAGCGAGCACGACGTCGAGCTCGTCAAGGACACGGCCGAAGAGGCGACGATGGACGAGGCCGAGTCCTCTCCCGTCGTCCGGTACGTCAACCACATCATCCAGACCGCGCTCAAGGAAGGCGCGTCCGACATCCACGTCGAGCCGGAAGAGAAGTCGATGAAGGTGCGTTTCCGCATCGACGGCGTTCTCTTCGAGATGATGAACCCACCGCGCGCGATGCACGCGTCGTTGACCTCGCGTCTGAAGATCATGGCGAACCTGGACATCGCCGAGCGTCGGCTCCCGCAGGACGGCCGCATCCGGGCGAGCGTCATGGGTCGTCAGATCGACCTGCGTGTGTCGACGATCCCGACGCCGAAGGGCGAGAAGACCGTTCTTCGTATCCTGGACAACCGCTCGATCCGCGTGCCACTGGACGAGTTGGGGTTCTCCGAAGACACGCTGATGATCTGGAAGAACCAGGTCCGGCAGCCGCACGGCATCATCCTCGTCACGGGCCCCACCGGTTCTGGTAAGACGACGACGCTGTATGCCTCGCTGCAGCAGCTCGATCTGCGTCGCCTCAACGTGTCCACGGTCGAGGATCCGGTCGAGTACAACCTCGAAGGGATCACCCAGCTCCAGACGCACGACAAGATCGGGATGACCTTCGGCGTCGCGCTCCGATCTCTCATGCGACAGGACCCCGACGTCATCATGCTCGGCGAGATCCGAGACATGGAGACCGCCACGATCGCCATCCAGGCGGCGATGACGGGTCACTTGGTTCTCTCCACGCTGCACACCAACGACGCGCCGTCGTCGATCACCCGGTTGATCAACATCGGCATCGAGCCCTTCCTCGTGGCCGGTGCCGTCCGGTCGGTGCTCGCCCAGCGGCTCGTGCGCCGGATGTGCGAGCATTGCGCCGAGGAAGTGCCGGTGACCGACGAGATCTCCGACTTCCTGATCATGCACGGCATCACCGCCGAGACCGTCCGGCACCCCGCCGGGTGCGCCAAGTGCCGCGAGACGGGCTACCACGGTCGCGCCGGCCTGTACGAGATGCTCGTCCTCGACGATCACCTGGGCGATCAGGTCGCCCGCAATCCATCGGTCACGGAGTTCCGCCGCCAGTGCACGGAACGCGGGATGACCACGCTGCGGCAGGATGGGTTCATGAAAGTGGCGAAGGGCATCACGACGGTCGAAGAGGTCCTCCGCGTCACCGAGTCGACCATCTAGAGCGCTCCGGAGCGGCTCCGCCAGCACGTGCCACGGACAGCGAAGCGTCCGTGCCGTCAGCGTCCGTCGCGATGGGGGGTCTGACTCCCCCGCGCGATGGACGACCCACGGCACTCTTCCGGGTGCCACGGACAGCGAAGCGTCCGTGCCGTCAGCGTCCGTCGCGATGGGGGGTCTGACTCCCCGCGCGATGGACGACCCACGGCACTCTTCCGGGTGCGACGGACAGCGAAGCGTCCGTGCCGTCAGCGTCCGTCGCGATGGGGGGTTTGACTCCCCCGCGCGATGGACGACCCACGGCACGGACG
>JABDLI010000248.1 GCA_013003065.1 Phycisphaerales bacterium
GTCCGCGTCCGCGTCCGCGTCCGTGCCCGCGCCCGCGTCCGCGTCCGCGTTCCGCGGCCGTCAACTCCACCCCGACAACACCGCCAGCAAGTCGGAGAACCCCACGCTCCCGTCCCCATCCACGTCCCCCGGACACGCCGCCGGCGGCGCCGGGCACGGTCCCCACGCCGCAAGCACCGTCAGCAGATCCTCGAAGTCCACGACACCGTTGCACGTGGCGTCTCCCGTCGGGAACGCCGGCGTGAACGCGTGCACCCAGGTTCGCCAGCTCCCGCCACTCGTGGCGTACTCGTGGTGGGCCCAGAAGGTCTTGCCATCGACGGGATCGACCTGAATTCGGGCGTAGTCACCCCAGCGGTTGGTGAACCACGGACCCGTGTTCACCCGCCGCTCGACACCGGGCTGCATCTTGTTCACGAGATCGCTCTGGAAACGGAATGCGGTCTGCATCGAGATGAAGTCCGTCGGGCTCGACTGGGAGTAAACGAGCGCGGCGTTGCCGAAGCGGTCGGGGGTGATCGCGCTGAAGAACGTGCGGGCCGTGGCCGCCGGCGTGATCGTGCCCTCCTGGAGCAGCTCCGGCTCCTGGCCGGAATCCGGCCAGCCGTTCATCGCGATCTCGTACCACCGAACGACGACCCGCGACGAGTTCACGTGGTGGGTCGCCCAGAGCGAGCCGTCGCGGTACGCGGCCGACCAGAACCGGGCGTCGAAGGTCTCCGGCCGCACGCCGGTGCCGGCCTGCGGGGGATCCTCGGGATGGGTGTAGGACGAGACGGGCAGGAACATGGTCGTGAACGTCGGCGTGCCGAGCGGATCCTGGAGCGCGATGAGACGCACCGCGTTCGACGACCCCTCGCCGTGCTCGACCATGTACAACGCCGGCGCGTCGCCATGCACGACGGGCGGAATGCCCGCCGACTCCGTGGTCGTCGGCAGCAACGCGCTGCGGGTGATCGCCGGGGGGTTGCCCGCGATCAACGAGGCCTTGTCGTACATGAAGACCGGATAGGTCGGCCCCCCGCCACCGCCGCGGTCGCCGGTCACGTACACGACGCTGTCATCCACCGCGATGTTCGGCGAGTCGAACGTCTGGCCCGCGAGCGCGGTCGTCTCGAGCCGGTGCTTGAACCAGACACCGTTCGGGTCGCCGTCGTCGGAGATCGCGAGCAGCACGTACGAGCGACCCACGCCGGTGTCCCGGTCCGACGCCATGGCGATGAAGCGGTCGGTCATCGGGTCGTAGATGACCTCGGGATCGAAGATGAAACCGGAAGCGCCGAGGCTTCCCCAGAAACCGCCGCCGCCCTCGATCTCGTCCTCGAACGTCAGCTGACCGGACTTCGTAAAGAACGCGATGGCACCGTTCGTCATCACGACGAGATGGTCGACACCCACCGCCATGTGCGGATCGGGCGGATCCCACCCCGTGTCGAACACGGCGTCGAACCCGAAGCTGCCGTCGCCCACGACCATCGCGCGGGGCGAATCGGGGCGACGCGTGCGACCCGGGTCGAACGTCGGCGGCGCGTGCGGCGCCGGCAACTGGGTGCGGACGGCGATGGCGTCGAGCGGCGGGGTCGGGCTCGGTCCTGCCGTGCCGTGACGCGTCACGTAGACACCCGACCCGTCGCCGGTTCCGTTGCCCGACCACACGCCGAGGAGCGTCTCCCCGGGCGTGGCGACGAGCCGCGTGACGCCGGACGGTGCGAGCTCCTGCCCGCCCCGGGAGAAACCCGAGAGGCGCTCGGCCCCGCCGAGCGGCGTGCCGCGCGGGCCGTAGCGACGCACGACGACGTCGCCGTCGTCCCGCTGCGTGCGGACGTTCCAGGCAACCGCAAAGCCGCCGTCGCCGGTGGCCGCGACCGCCACCCCGTATTGATGGTCGGCGTTCGCGTCGGTGGGGACGGCGGCGGCCAGCGGCGTACCGTTCGCATCGAGCCGCTGGGCCCACACGCGGTGCCCGGCGCCGCTGGTCATCGGCTCGATCCATGCGGCCGCGAAACCACCGTCGATCGCGGCGATGGCCGGCTCCGTCGCGCCGGGGCCGCCGAGCGTGGTCGTGTCGCGGGCACGACCATCTGGGTCGAAGCAACGGACCGCGAGCGTCAGGTCGGTCGTCCCCGGCTCCCGCACCGACCAGGCGATCGCGCTCACGCCGTCCGCGTTCACGGCCGCCGCCGGCGTGGACTGCACGCGGCACGCGGCGTCGGACACATCGAGGTAGAGCCCGAGCCCGGACGCGTCGATGCGTCGCGCACGCAGTTGCGTGCGATCGTCCTCGTCGTCGGTCTCACCACTTGACACCCAGACCACGACCCCCGACGCCGCACGCGGATGCGTGGCAAGGACGGGCATCGTCTGATCGCCACGCCCGTCGAGGTTCACCGGCAATTCGACGCCGCCGTCGATCGCGCGCGCGAAGATGCCCCAGCCGTCGCCATCCTGACCGTGCGACGCCCAGACCGCCCACGGTTGCTGTACGCCATCCGCATCGCCGAGCATCGCCACCGCCGGCCGACGCTGGTGCGAGTCGGTCCAGCCGTTGATCGTGATCTCGGATGACAGCGGCGTCCCGTCGGGACCAAACCACCGCCCGTACACGCCGTAGCGTCCGCCCTGCTGACGCCGACTCGACCACGCCACGAACACTCGCCCCGCCTCGTCTACCGCCAGCGTCGCTTCTGATTGAGTCGATTCGGTGAACTCGTTCGCCCGCCACTCGATCCGGGCCGCGTCCCCGGCCGTCAGGACGCCCGCGGACAAGAGGATGCCGACCATCGCCGCGGTTGCCGCCCGTGCCTCGAACATGCGTGTTTCCCCTGTTGGTGATCGAGTGGTGCCTGAGTGTTCTACGCAGCCGGACGCCGGAGGATGCCGGGGCTGTCACGGATGTGATGGATGTGATGATGGAGGGGTGGGGAGGTTGGGGAATCGTGTGTGCGGGGTCCGTTTTCGCGGCCGGGCCCGGGTGCCGGATTCCCATGACATGGTGCCACGGACAGCGAAGCGTCCGTGCCGTCGGCGTCCATCGCGAAGGGGTGCCTGACTCTCCCGCGCAACGGACGACGCACGGCACGGACG
>JABDLI010000249.1 GCA_013003065.1 Phycisphaerales bacterium
CGTCCGTGCCGTGCGTCGTCCGCTCGTAAAGCCGAGTCAAACACCCCTCCGCAATGGACGCTGACGGCACGGACGCTTCGCTGTCCGTGGCACCGGGATGGGACGCAGAGGAGTCAAACACCTGATCGCGATGGACGCATCACTCCTCCGTGCGGCTCAGCGACGAACCGTTGTGCCCGTCCTCGCCCCGCAGGCTGACGAGCGTTTCCCGCACGACGCGAGCGGCGGACGCGCGACGCTCCGCCACCCGGAGAATCGGCGCCGCGAGGGGAACCGGCAGTTCCTCGAACCGCTGGCCGCTCACGATGGCCGCGACGTCGGCCGCTCGACGCCGGGTCTCGGCGATCCCGGCGACCCGGATGATCCCGTTCAAGCCGGCCGCGCTGCGATCGGTCGCCTCGGCCGCGGCCGCACCACGCTCGATCCGATCGATGCAGAGCGCCAGGGCAAACAGCTGCTCGCCGCGGCAGGCGGCCAGCATCTCGCCGACGAGGCTCGCGCGGGACGGCTTCGCGACCCGCCAACGCGCCAGGATCCAGCGTTCGATGCGGGCGCGATCCGCCACTTCGGCGACGCGGAATCCGAAGGAGTCGGGACCACCCACGCCCCGCGCCGCGCGGAGCAGCCGCCGGCGTTGGGCGAGCGAGAATCGATTGCCCTCGAGCCCCGGCTCGACCAACGCAGCCGTGCTCCGGAACGTCGCGTGGGCGAGCACCGAGCTCATGATCGTCGGGTCTTCGCCCAGGTGCGTGGCGCAGGAGAACGCGAGCGCCAATCGATCGACCACCGCATCGAAATCGCCGGCTTGAATCCAGCGCACGGCGTCGGCGTGCAGCAACGCGACGAGATCACGCAGGGACGCATGCTCGTCGCTCAAGCCACGCGGGGCGGCGTCGGCGTTCACGAAGACGCATCTCGGAATCGCCGCGGCCTCGCGGATGACGTCGATCGCGGGCTGCGAGACATCGAGGGTGATGCGGAGCGACGGCGGTACGGTCTGGGCCGGGCGGTCCGCCAACGCCCGCACCTCGGCCCGGGCGTCGGGCAGGACCTTGTTCCAGGCGGCGATCGCGCGGCGATACCACACGGCCGCATTGGCGACGGCCCGCGGGTCGACGCGGCCCGAAGCAATCGCGTCGAGCAGCTCGATCCGCGCCCGCAACGCGGCTCGCCGCCGGTCCATCGCACCGACCATGTCGGCGAAGTCGCCGAGCAGCAGCCGCGCAAACGGCCCGTGGTCACCCCGCCGGATGGTGGCGTCGATCCGGCGCAGCTCCCGTCGCGCGCGATCCGTATCTTCGATGGCGAGGGTTTCGATCAGAAGCTCGCTCGCGGTCTCCGCCGCCACGAGCGCGGCATCCAGATCCTCCTGACGCATCACGCGGAACGCCGCCGCATCGACCGGATCCACCAGCAGCCAGTCGAACTGCCGCCGAAACCGCGGCAACCCGCCCTCCCCCGAGAACTGTGTGCGAAACCACGGCATCATGAGCGACCGCTCGCTCTTGAGCCCTTCGGCGAAGCCGAACGGACTCCCGCCATCCACGTTCCGGAGTGCGCGGAGGATGCTCGCGCACTCGAACGGCCCGAGCTGCCCGCGGTCGATCGCGGTGTCGACGAGCGACTCGGCGAGGTCGAACGTTTCCGACCCCACCATCGAGCTCAGGAGCAGACGATCGCGTCCGGCCTGATCGGCGATCCGGTAGATGCTCTCGATTCGATCGGCGGCGGAGCCGGCGTCGCCCTGATGCAACTGCACGATCGCCTCCGCGGCCAGGTACTCGGAAAACACCTGCATGCGGGAGAGGTGCGGCAGACGGAGTTCCGCCCCGCGGTCGTAGTCGAGGTCGAAGTCGTGGTGCGGGCGTCGCGCGGCTTGACGCACCAGACCGAGCACGGGCTGCAGCTCCGCGAGGTAGGCGGCGACGTCCGCATTCGGCGTCTCGTCCGGCCGGGCGACGGCGTGGCGAATCGCCGCGACGCGGCGGCGGTGCTCCACGGGACTGAGCGTCCGCGCGAACTGGTCGTGGCGTTTGATCGCTCGGCCGTACCACACCGCGGCATTGCGCTGATCGGTCTGACCGGCGACCGGTGTCGCGAACCCGGCGATGACGAAGAGCATGACGAAGACGACACGCATCAGGACACCCCTCCGAACCACGACCGGGCTTCCGTGACCCGCCCGGGGTTCGAACGAAACGATTGTATGACGTCCATCGCCCGATCTATCGACCGCGGGCCGGGGCCAGGGTCCCCGGGCGCTTCTTTTTTCTTACACTTGAGCATGATGAGCACGACCGATCGTCCGACTCCGGCCACCCCGGGCCTGCTGGTGGTGATATCCGGACCCTCCGGGGTCGGGAAGACCACCATCGTGCGCGCCGTGAAGGATCGGCTGGGCGGAATGTTCAGCGTGTCGGCGACCACGCGGCCGCGAACCGAGATGGAGCGTCACGGCGTCGACTACTACTTTCTCTCCGAGGAGGAGTTCGTCGGCATGCTCGAACGGGGCGAGCTGCTCGAGCACGCGGAGGTGTTCGGACGCCACTGGTACGGCACGCCCCGCCGCCCCGTCGTCGAAGCGCTGGCCGCGGGGCGACTGGTCATCCTGGAGATCGACGTGCAGGGCGCCCTGCAGGTCAAGCAGGGCGCCCCCGACGCGTTCATGGTCTTCATCGAGCCGCCGGACGAGGAGACGCTGCTCGCTCGCCTTCGGGCGCGAGGCCGCGACGACGAGGACGCGATTGCCCGGCGTTTCGCCGAGGCGCGCAGCGAGATCGCGTTGGCCCGCGAGAGTGGTCGCTACGACGTCTTCATCGTCAACGACGACCTCGAACGCGCCCAACGGGACACGTGCGCACGCATCGCCGAGCGACGCGGAGAAGTCGCGTCCGTCACCGGCTCCTGAGCGTCCGGATCAACTGCGATCGCAAAGGTACAGCGTGTTCCCGTCGGGATCGTTGAAGAACGCCAACTGCACCGGCCCGTCGTCGACGATCGGATCACCGGCTTCGTCGACACGGAACTCGACCCCACGTGCACGCAATGCGTCCACGACCTCGGCAATCGGCCGGTAGACGTTGAACCCGATCTCGATCGCGCCAGGTGTTCCGGGCGGTGGCGCATTCGCGGACGGCAGATGCAGACCGATGGTCAACCCGTGACCGGCGTCGATCAACGCGTAGTGATCATCCGCGCGATGTTGCACGCGGAACCCGAGAACCTCGGTGTAGAATTCGACCGCGGATTGCATGTTGCCGACGAAGACCGTCGGACTTCCTCCGCTGATCCACCCTTCTTGCGGATGTGCAGTCATGGCACTCCTTCCTCCGGGCGAGGAGTGTAGCCAAACAGGCCCCACGTTTCGTGGATCAAATGATCAACAACTCGCCGAATGCGAAGGCGTCGCGGCCTGATGTCAAGCTGGAGAAGCTGAGGCGTTTGGGCGCGATCGACGAGCAAAGGCCGAGGTGGGATTCGAACCCACGAATGACGGATTTGCAATCCGTTGCCTTAGTCCACTTGGCTACTCGGCCGCGAGCAGGGCGACAAGGATAATCGGCCGGTCACGGGGCGGCAATCAGCGAGACGCCGATTGCGGGGCCCGAACGGGTGGAATCGGGCAGAGCCGGGCTCCGGTCAGGTCCGCCGCCCGCGGACGGCGACCGAGCAGCCACGCGCGATCGGTGCGACCCCGGGTCGTCTCGACTCGAGCCGTCAAGGGCCGATGGGTATCGGCGTCCAAGACCGGCCGGTGGTCGCCGGTCGCCGGATCGACCAGGCAGACGAAGTACCGCTCGCCCGGTTCCGCCTCGGGGTCCAGCGTGTCGATCCGCAGCTCGCGTGGGGCGAGCTGCGCGACGACCCGGACGCCTTGTCCGTCCGGCACCGTGCGGTCGAGGATCGCCATTGCCCGCTCCAGGACCGACTCGCTCGCCGCGCCCAGCGGCGTACTCCAGAAGAGGTACTCGCCGAACGCCATGTTCGCGTAAAGCTCGGCCGTCGGCGTGCGGGGAGCCCGGGCGGTGCCCACGAGGTGATCCGAGGTGACGGCGTGCCCCGTGTGCAGGTCGAAGACGGTGAGCTCCAACGCGACCACCGCTTCCCGGCGTCGTCCCAACAACCCCCACCGGCGAACTTCCTTGGGCTTGTCCGTCGTGTGGGTGAAGTCGGTGACGCGACCGGCCACCACGTAGCTCACGCGGCGGTGCTCGCGACGGATGCGATCGAGGGCAATCCGACGCTTCGCCACCGGCTGTGACATCGCCGCGGTGACGTGACGGGCCATCGCGTCATCCACCCAAACGTCGAACGACCCGTGGTTGAGGATGGTCCGCGCGAGCGCCTCGCTCATCCCCCTGCCCACGTCGTCCCACGCCAGCGGAGATCGCGGCGGGTTCGCGAACTGTCCGACGACGACCACCGGTTTGGTCGCCCGGGTATGGACGTCGACCGGTTGCCCGGTCCGCACTGTCGGCGGCGCGTTGTACGACCAGCCGCACCCCGCGAGCGCGAGCAGCGAAGCGAAGACGATCAGCCGCCGCGCATCACACGCCGACGGGCGTCGGATGTGAGACGACCGCATAAGGATGAGCATCGACCGCGGCAGGCGAGCGGCTCCAATCTCGGGACGGCCCGGGTTGGTGGGGGCGTGGCCCATCACCTATGCTGACCGCGTGAGACCTGCCGCCTTTCTCCTCGCGATGATGCTGATGATGCTGGTGATGCTGGCCACCCCGGTCAACGGCCAGACGCCGGTTCCGGCCGGTCAGTCGGTGCCCCCCGGCGGGGACCGGCCGACATCGATGCCCGCGCCCCCGCGAGCGCCCGTCGCTCCGCTGCTCCGCGAGGGCAGCCACGTCGTGCGGGTGATCGGACGCGTCGAGGCGGACGAAGAAAGCCGAACCTGGCAGTTTCGAATCGCCTCCACCGATCCGCACTCACCCGACCACGCGATGACGCTCCTGCCGTGCTCGGTGCTGCAAGAGCTCGAACGGATCGTCGCGACCGCCGGTGGCAGCGCGCAGCGATTCGAGGTCACGGGCGAGGTGACGGTGTTTCACGGCCGGAACTACCTCTTGCTGACGCACCCCCCGGTGCTCATCGAACAGTCCGCGCGGACGCCGGCGGCGGTGCCGGCGAGCCCGCCGCCCCCGAGCGGTGACAGCACCAGCGAGATCATCCGCGAGCTCGAGCGGGACGTCGGTCCCATCGCCCGCCGCCCCGCGGCCGACCCCGCCGCCAACCCGGCCGACCGGTGGCTCGACGGGACCCCCGATCCCAGCGTCGACCTTCGCCGCGAAAGCACCCTCGTCGTCGGCCGCCGCGGGCGTATTCGCCGCGCCGGCGGTGGGGCATACCAGCTCCTCTTCGACGCCGATGCCGAGGGTCTGGCCGATCCGCCGATGACGCTGCTGCCGTGCCTGCTCCTGGAGCGGCTCGCGGAGTACATCGACCACGCGGGCTCCGACCGCGCCGTGATCATGAGCGGCGTCGTGACGATGTACAAGAACCGGAACTACCTGCGACCAACGGTGTACCGGATCCCGCAGGAGCGGACGACCCTCGTGCCGTGATGGCGGCCGGGACGGGACACAACACCCACCACGATGGTGCCACGGACAGCGAAGCGTCCGTGCCGTCAGCGTCCATCGCGAAGGGGAATCTGACTCCACCACCCAACGGACGACGCACAACACCCACCACGATGGTGCCACGGACAGCGAAGCGTCCGTGCCGTCAGCGTCCATCGCGAAGGGAATCTGACTCACCCACCCAACGGACGACGCACAACACCCACCACGATGGTGCCACGGACAGCGAAGCGTCCGTGCCGTCAGCGTCCATCGCGAAGG
>JABDLI010000250.1 GCA_013003065.1 Phycisphaerales bacterium
CGTCCGTGCCGTGCGTCGTCCGCTACGCAGGGGGAATCAGAGACCCCATCGCGATGGACGCTGACGGCACGGACGCTTCGCTGCCCGTGGCACCCGAGAGACGGTCGCGGACGCCGCTCCCCCTACCGCCGGTCTTCCGCGACCGCGTCCACCATCGCCTTCACCTTCTCCGCGTCCTTCGCCCGGCAGACGAGCGTCACGTCGGCCGTGCGCACCACGATGAGATCGTCGCAGCCGATCGTGGCGACGAGATGCTCGGGGTCGTCGCTCACGGCCAGCACGTTCCGGCTGTCGATCGTGAGCAGCGGCGTGTTGGAGCGGTTGCCCTGGTCGTCGGCGTCGAGGGTTGCGCCGTAGCTCGGCCAGCTGCCGACGTCCCGCCACTTGACGTCGATCGGAACCGCGCAGATCGTGATCGCATCGTCCTTGGCGGCGGGCTCCATGACCGCGTAGTCGACGCTGATCTTCGGGAGATTCGGGTAGACGCGTTCCAGCGTCCGGACGCGGTCCGGGGTGTTCCAGGCAGCGCCGATCTCGGTGAGGCCCGCGTGCGCCGCGGGTTCGTACCGCGCGAGCGTCTCCAGGAAGACGCCCGCGTGGAAGACGAACATGCCGCTGTTCCACCCGCACCGCCCCGAGGCGAGCAGGGTCTCCGCCTCGGCCTTCGGCGGTTTCTCGATGAACCGCCTGGCGGTGAACGCCCCCTCGACGCCCGGCACCGGGTCGCCCCGCTCGACCCACCCGTAGCTCGTGGCGGCGAACGTGGGTGCGATCGCGAACGTGACGAACCGGTGGGGTTCGGCTTCGACGAGCCCGAAGCCGAGGTCGAGCCCGCGGCGAAACTCCGCGTCGGGCTCGATGAGATGGTCGGCGGTCAAGACGGCGAAGACGGCATCGGGATCGCGGGCGGAAAGCACGGCCGCGGTGAGGCCGACCGCGTTGACCGTGTCGCGTCCGACCGGCTCGCCGAGGATCTGCTCGTCGGTGAACTCCGGCAACGCCCTCCGGATCACGTCGCGGTAGGTCTCGCCGGTGCAGATCAGGCGGTGGTCGGGCGGCACCACGCCGTCGAGCCGATGGGCGGCGATCTCGAGCAGCGACCGGCCGTCGATGAAAGGCAGAAGCTGCTTGGGACGCCGACGCCGGCTCATCGGCCACAGCCGGGTCCCGGCGCCGCCGGCCATGATCATCGCGAATCGTGCGCGGGGGTCGGCCATGGGCTCGTCAGGTGAGCTCCTTCAGCCGGTAGGCGGCCGCCACCAGGTCTTCGGGCGTGTCGATCGCGGGATCGGCGTTGATGACCCGCGTGACGAGCTGACGGGCCGCAACGGCGGACTCCCCGAGCTGGGTGAGCATGGCGACCGCATCGCGGGCCAGCCCGGACTGGCTGACGCCGACGCCGTCGGGCAGCTCGCCGTCGAGCGGCTTCACCTCGACGAAGCGATCGACCTTCCCGTGCAGCTCGGCCACGATGGTCTCGGCGGTGCGAGGACCGACCTCGGGCAAGCTCTTGAGGATATCGACGTCGCGAGCGGCGATCGCCTGGGCGATCGTATCGAACGGCAACGCGAGCGCCCGCAGGGCCCGCCGGTTGCCGAGCCCCTTGACCGTCGTGAACAGCTCGAAGAACGCCCGCTCCGATCCGCTCGTGAAACCGATCAAACGCGGGATGAACGTATTGCCCTGCCCCTGACCTTCCAGGTAGCAAAGCGTGTGGAAATCGAGCGTCTCGCCGAGGCGTGCGTGCAGCCGCTGCTCGTCGGCGGCGGGAACGAAGAGCTCGACGGTGAGAACGCTGGTCTCGACCTGCGCCCGCCCCTCGCCAACGGCGACGAGCTTGCCTTCGATGCGGCTGATCATGAACGCGATCCTACCAGAGCGCGGAGAGGACGCACATCGCGCTATCGCCCGACCCAACCTGTGCGAGGCGGCATGGACGCCGCCGGTCCCCGCGCAACCCTGCACCCGCCGGAGGCGGTGCGAAAAAACAGTCCGAACCCACGCCCGAATCTTCACTGACCAGCTCGCAGGATGCGAGCGTCATATGAGATCCACGACAACTGGGGTCGAGCCGCACGACGCGGCGTGAACCACGCGGCAACCCGCGTCCGGCAAGCACAACCACCGTCCCCTGGCAGGACGCCAGCGCAGGGGTCCACGCCCGACCCAACCTGTGCCAGGCGGCATGGACGCCGCCGGAGATCCGCGCGGACACGGACCCGGACCCGGACCCGGCCGCGGACACGGACACGGACGCGGACCCGGACACGGACGCGGACACGGACGCGGACACGGCCACGGACACGGCCCCGGCCACGGTCACGGACACGGCCCCGGCCCCGACCCCGCCCCCCCGACTACGCCGCTTCGCTCGCCTCCGCCTCCCCACCCGGCGGCAGCACCTCGTCGTTCAGCGGCCACCCGCTGACCTCGGCGATGCGGCGACGCAGACGCTCGGCGATTGCGGCGGGGTCACGCTCTTCGCCGGGCTCGATCAGGTCGATGAACTCGACCCGCGCGCGGCTGCGTTGCTTGAAGGCCTCGCCGAGCTTGTTCGTCTCCGGCGTGCCCGAGATCCAGACGAGCAGGATGGGCACCTTCGCCTTCGCGGCGATGAAGCCGACGCCGGGCATGAACGGACGCAGCTCGCCGGCCGGCATCGTGATGCGCCCCTCGGGAAAGAGCCCGATCGCTCCGCCCGCCTTGATGAGCCGAATCGTCTGCCGCAGCGGGCCCGAATCCCGCCCGTCCCGCTCGACCGGGATCACGAACCCGTGCGACTCGAGCCAGGCCAGGTTGGGGCCGATCATGTCGGCCGCCATCATCCAGCGGACGATGAAACCGCAGGCGGACTGGATCAGGACGGGATCGAGCGCGCCGGTGTGGTTGGCGACGACCAGCAGACCGTCGTGGTCGGCGTCGTCGGCGGGGAGGATCGCGGTGTTGTGGTAGGTCGCGCGGTGCCAGAAGCGGCAGTAGAAGCGAGCGATCCGCCAGAGGAAGCCGGTGAGAGCGTCGCCTCCCGGTGCGCGGAGAAGCCAGGGCCACACCCCGAGCCGCACGAGCAGCACGAGGAGCACCCAGACGATCGCGGCGACGAGCAGCACCTGGGGCATCGACATCGGGCGGTAGCGTGGGGGTCGGCCGCGGCCTTGTCAACCCGGCGGTTCGCGGGCCGAGAAGAGAAGAAATCCGCCCGGCCCCCGGCCTTCGCCGGTATCCTGACGCAAATTTCTCTCGGCCCGACCCGTGCCCCCATGCCCCGCCGCGACGACATCCACACCATCCTGATCATCGGCTCCGGCCCGATCGTCATCGGTCAGGGCTGTGAGTTCGACTATTCCGGGACGCAGGCGTGCAAGGCGCTCCAGGAAGAGGGCTACCGCGTGGTGCTGGTGAACTCCAACCCCGCGACGATCATGACCGATCCCGACTTCGCGGATCGCACGTACATCGAGCCGATCACGCCCGAGGCCGTCGAGAAGATCATCGAGCTCGAGAAGCAGCAGGGGGCGCCGATCGACGCCCTGCTGCCCACGATCGGCGGGCAGACCGCGCTCAACTGCGCGTGCAAGCTCCACGACGAGGGGATGCTCGAGCGGCACGGCATCGAGCTGATCGGCGCGAACCGCGACGTGATCTACCGCGCCGAGGATCGCGACGCCTTCCGCCAGATCGTCGAGACGACCGGTCTCCGGTTGCCCCGCGCCCGCAGCGTGCACTCGCTCGATGAAGCTTGGGAGTTCCTCGAGGAGGTCGGTCTGCCGGCGATCATCCGCCCCGCGTTCACCCTCGGCGGCTTCGGCGGCGGCATCGCGTACAACCGGGCGGAGTTCGAGGACATCGTTCGCCGCGGTCTCGACGCGTCGATGATCGGGCAGGTCCAGGTCGACGAGTCGCTCCTGGGGTGGAAGGAGTACGAGCTCGAGGTCGTTCGCGATCGCAACGACAACTGCGTCATCGTGTGCGGGATCGAGAACATCGACGCGATGGGCGTCCACACGGGCGACTCGATCACTGTCGCGCCGATCCTCACGCTCACCGACAAGGAATACCAGCGGCTTCGCGACGCGGCGATCACGATTCTGCGGGCCGTCGGCGTCGAGACGGGCGGATCGAACGTTCAGTTCGCGATCAACCCCGCCAACGGCGACCTCGTCGTCGTCGAGATGAACCCCCGCGTGAGCCGCTCGTCCGCGTTGGCGTCCAAGGCGACCGGGTTCCCGATCGCGAAGATCGCCGCCAAGCTCGCCGTGGGATACACGCTCGACGAACTGCGGAACGACGTCACGGGCACCACGAGCGCGTGCTTCGAGCCCTCGATCGACTACGTCGTGACCAAGTTCCCCCGGTGGACGTTCGAGAAGTTCCCGGAGGCGAACGAGACGCTGACGACGCAAATGAAGAGCGTGGGCGAGGCGATGAGCATCGGCCGCACCTTCAAGGAGAGTCTCCAGAAGGCGGTCCGATCGATGGAGGTCAAGCGGTTCGGCCTGGGTCTGGACCGGAGCGACCTCTGGTGGCACGCCACCCGCGACGCCGCGACGGAAGAGGACGCCGCGGCCTGGCCGATCCCGACGGAGAAGCTGGTCCGCAAGCTCAGCGTTCCCAGCCAGGGGCGGCTGTACTACATCCGCTACGCGTACCGGATGGGCTGGACGCGAGAGCGGATCAACGAGCTGACCGGCATCGACCCGTGGTTTCTCGATCAGATCCAGCAGCTCGTCGAGTTCGAGGACGTGCTCGTGGGCTTCGATCGCCTGGAGGATGTCCCGACGGAGACATTGCTGGAAGCCAAGAAGCTCGGCTACTCCGATCCGCAGCTGGCGCAGATCTACCTCGGCGCCATCAACACCACGAACATCCTCGAGGTCCGCCGGCACCGGCAGGAACGCGGGGTCGAGCCCGTGTTCAAGCTCGTGGACACTTGCGCCGGCGAGTTCGAGGCGACGACGCCGTACTACTACTCCACGTACGAGACACCGTTCACGGACCCCGACGGCGTCGAGGTCACCGAGGACGAGGTGCGGGTGAGCGACCGCCGGAAGATCGTGATCCTCGGCGGTGGCCCCAACCGGATCGGGCAGGGCATCGAGTTCGACTACTGCTGCGTGCAAGCCGCGTTCGCGTGCCGGGAGATGGACTTCGAGTCGGTGATGATCAACTCGAACCCCGAGACGGTCTCCACCGACTACGACACGAGCGATCTGCTCTTCTTCGAGCCGCTCACGCTCGAGGACGTCTTGAACATCATCGAGCGTCTGAACGGGGGCGGCGTCAGCCGGTCGGGGCGAAGCGGGGGCGTCGTCGGCGCCGTCGTCCAGTTCGGCGGTCAGACCCCGCTCAATCTCGCCCACGGCATGGTCGCGGCGGGCGTGCCTCTCATCGGCACGAGCCTCGATTCGATCGACCTCGCCGAGGATCGCGACCGATTCAAGGCGATGCTCGAGGAGCTCGGGCTGCGTCAGCCCGAGAACGGCATCGCGTACTCGCTCGAGGAGGCCGTCGGCATTGCCCACGGCATCGGGTACCCGGTTCTGGTGCGCCCCAGCTACGTGCTGGGCGGTCGCGGTATGGAGACGTGCTACGACGAGGCGGCCCTGCGACGGTACATGCGTGAGGCCGTGGACGTTTCAGAGCTTGCGAACGCACCGGTCCTGATCGATCGATTCCTCTCCGAAGCGATCGAGGTGGACATCGACATCATCGCGGACTTCACGCCCGGCGCCGCCTCGGCCTCGAGCCAGCTCACGCTCTCGGCCGATCCGCCCCGCGCGCTCGTCTGCGGTGTCATGGAGCACACCGAGGAGGCCGGCATCCACAGCGGGGACTCGATGTGCTCGATCCCGCCGCACGAGCTCTCGCCGGCGCGGCAGGAGACGATCAAGGACCAGGCCCGCCGCCTCGCCGAGCGGCTGCAGGTCCGCGGGCTGATGAACGTCCAGATGGCGGTCAAGGACGAGGCGGTCTACATCATCGAGGTGAACCCCCGCGCCTCCCGTACGGTGCCGTATGTCGCCAAGGCGAAGGGCGTCCCGTGGGCGCGGTTGGCCGCGAAGGTAATGATGGGGGCGTCGCTCGCGGAGCTGGAGGTGGAGGAGGTGGCCGACACCGGATTCTCCGCCGTGAAGGTGCCCGCGTTCCCGTTCGACCGTTTCCCCGGTGTCGACGTGATCCTCGGCCCCGAGATGCGCTCCACCGGTGAGGTCATGGGCATGCACCGCTCGTTGCCGGTGGCCATGGCGAAGGCGCTCATGAGCGTCGGCATGACACTGCCCACCGGGGGCAACGTCTTCCTGTCCGTGCAGGATGCCGACAAGATCAAGTGCGTCGATTTCGTCCGCAGCCTCGTCTCGATGGGCTTTCGCGTGTTCACCACCGAGGGCACGAACGAGCTGTTCACCGCCCACAGCATCGAGACCACGGCGTTGCGAAAGATCTCCGAGGGCGCCCGCCCGAACATCCTCGACAAGATCGCCAACGGCGAGATCGATCTCATCATCAACACGGCCACCCGCAAGGGCGCCCACACCGACGAGGGCCGCATCCGGGCCATGGCCGTCCGTTCCGGCGTGCCCATGATCACGACCACGGCCGGCGGCCGCGCCGCCGTCGCTGCGATCGCGGCGCTGCGGGCGGGGGCGTGGTCGGTCGCCGCGTTGCAGGACTATTTCCCGCATCTCGTCCGCCGCCGCGAGCCGCCGGTGCCGACGATTCACGTGACGCCGACGTCGGCGCCGTGCTCGACGTAAAGACGCCCGTTCGACGTTCGAAGTAGACCCCCGATGGTGCCACGGACAGCGAAGCGTCCGTGCCGTCAGCGTCCATCGCGCAAGGGAGTCAGTGCCCCTCGCGCCATGGACGACCCACGGC
>JABDLI010000251.1 GCA_013003065.1 Phycisphaerales bacterium
CGTCCGTGCCGTGCGTCGTCCGCCGCGCGGGGGAGTTGTGTTGCCCCTCGCCATGGACGCGTGACGGCACGGACGCTTCGCTGGCCGTGGCACCAGTCGTGGGTTTGCTTCAGCGTTGCGGACGCTCGAGGACTGCGGCGGCGATCAGGCTCGTGCCGGTGAGGATCGCTCCGGCGGTCGCGAGCGTCGTGCCCACCACGCTCGCATCGCGTCCTCCGCCAAAGAGAACGACGACACCCAGGATCGTCATGAGGATGCCGGCGGTCACCACGATGCGGACGAGGAGGTCGAGACGCATGTGGTCACTTCTTCCGCTTCCGGCGTTTGAAGCCGCTCTTCACGCTCGCCGTCTTCGTCGACGTCCGGCCACCAAGACGCGGCAGCCCGCGGACGCCGGGGAGCATCGCCGGATCCGCGTCGGCAAGCTCGCGCATGGCCTTCATCTTGCCCATCGCGCCGAGCCCGGACATCTGCTTGGTCATCTTCTGCATGACCTCGAACTGCTTGGTGAGCTTGTTGACGTCGCTGGCCGCCGTGCCGGAACCGCGGCTGACCCGCTTGACCCGCGACTTGTTGAGGAGCTTGACGTCCTGACGCTCCGCCGGCGTCATGGAGTGGACGATGCCCTCGAGCCGATCGAGCTGCTGCTCGTCGACGTCGACGTTCGAGAGGGCCGACCCGACCCCGGGAAGCATGCCCAGGAGCTGCTTCATGGGACCCATGCGGCGAATCGAGCGGAGCTGCTTCAGGAAGTCGTCGAGCGTGAGCTTGCCCTCGGCCATCTTCGCCGCGATCTGCTCGGCCTCTTCCTCGCTGACCTCCTGCTGAGCCTTCTCGACCAGCGAGACGACGTCGCCCATGCCGAGGATGCGTCCCGCGACGCGTTCGGGGTGGAACTCCTCGAACGCATCGTGCTTCTCACCCGTGCCGAGAAACTTGATCGGAGCGCCGGTGACGTGCTTCACCGACAACGCGGCGCCGCCGCGGGTGTCGGAGTCAAACTTGGTGAGGATCACGCCGTCGATCGCGAGCCGCTCGTGAAACGTCTTGGCGGAGTTGACCGCGTCCTGCCCGATCATCGCGTCCACGACGAGATAGATCTGGTGGGGCTTGAGCGCACGGTTGATCCCGTCGAGCTCGCCCATCAGCTCGTCGTCGATGTGGAGCCGGCCGGCCGTGTCGAGGATGAGCACGTCCGAACGTTGGGTTCGCGCTTCCCGCAACGCGCGTTGGCAGACGCCGATCGCGACGCCGACGGCCTGACCGTATTCGGCGCACTTCTCGGGCTCCGCGTAGAAACGCACGTCCGCGTTGCCCCGGGCCTCGGCGGCCACCTGCTCGGTGACGACCCGCAGCTGCTCGACGGCGGCCGGGCGCTGGAGGTCGGCGGCGGCGACGAGAACGTTCTTGCCCCGCGCTTTGAGGTATGCGGCGAGCTTGCCGCAGGTGGTCGTTTTGCCCGAGCCCTGGAGACCGCACATCATCACGATGGTCGGGGGGGGATCGACCATCATGAGGTGGCTGTCGACCGGGCCCATCAGGTCGACGAGCCGCTCGTTGACGATCCCGATCATCTCCTGACCGGGCTTGAGGCTCTTGGTCACGTCGCGGCCGACCGCGTCGGCGAGGACGTCGTCGCAGAACTTCTTGACGACGTCGAGGTGGACGTCGGCCTCCAGCAGGGCGGTCCGGACCTCGCCCATGGCCTCGCGGACGTTGTCCTCGGTGATGCGGCCACGACCCGAGAGGTTGCGGAGGGCGACGCCGAACCGGTCTGAGAGGTTCTGGAACATGGACCGGGGATGGTATCAGGGCCGGCGTGCCCCGGCAGGGCCGGCGATTTCCGGACGGTCGGGGCGACGCGGCCGAAGCCGCGTTTTTGTAAGTCGCCTCCTAAGGCGTCGTCCGATCAAGCGTCGTACCGGTGGCCCGTGACCAGGGCCGCGGAGAAGGCGAGCAACCCGTGCGTGAAACGAGCCCGACCGACCGAGCCTGGATCGAAGCCGCCGTCGACGAGTTCGAACGGCCCCTCACCCTCTACGCCACGCGGCTGCTCGGCAACGTCGAGCGGGGACGTGACGTCGTGCAGGACACATTCCTCAAGCTCTGGCAGGCGGACCGGGCCACGGTCGAGGGTCATCTCGCCAAGTGGCTCTACACCGTCTGCCGCAACCGCGCGCTGGACGTTCGCAGGAAGGAGCAGCGCATGAACGCCGTCGACGGACAGACGATGGAGCGGGAGACCGCCGCACCCACGACCCCGGAGCCCCCGACCGCCACGCCCATCCTGGCGTTGGTCGACGGGTTGCCGGAGCGGCAGCAGGAGGCGGTGAGGCTCAAGTTTCAGGGCGGGCTCAGCTACCGCGAGATCGCGGAGGTGATGAACACCACCGCGAACAACGTGGGCGTGCTGATCCACACGGCCGTCAAGAACATGCGCACGCGGCTCGCGGACGCATCTCCCGAGATCGCGACAAGGTGAGAACGATGAACACGAATCCCAACGACATGCAGGCCAACCCGAACGACGACGAAGCGAAGCTGACCGCCTACGTGCTGGGCGAGCTTGCCCCCGAGGAGGTGGCGACGCTGGAAGCAACGATCGCCCGCGATGCGGACCTGCGTCGCGAGGTCGAAGCGATCCGCAGCACGACGGATCAGCTCAGCGCGGCGTTCGCGGCCGAGCCCTCGCCGGGTCTGACGCCCGCCCAGCGCACCGCGATCAGCGCAGGGGCCGCCCCCGCGGACGAGCCGCCGGTGATCTTCTCGTTCCGGCGTTGGGCGGGCATCGGCCTCGCGGCCGCGGCGTGCCTTGCCGTCGTCGCCCTCATCCCCGTCGTCATGCAGAACCGGGCGAACGACGAGTCCTTCGCAGTGCTCTCTCAAGCCTCGCCCAACGACGCGGTCACCGAAGTCACCGCCGAGGCCGACCTCGGCGCCGAGGCATTTCAGGGTGCCGGACGAAAGCGGCTCGAGGCAATGACGCAGGAGCAGTCGATCACGCCCGGCGCGGTTGCGGGATCCACCCGGGAGCGTGGCTCCGCCGGCGGCGAGACGGTGCGTGACGAGTTGGAACGCAACACGCCCGGCTTCGGCGTGATCCGTGGCGACAGCGTCGACGCCGACCAAGCCTTCGGCGGACGGCGGGGTCCCGCGAGCAAGGTCGTCGGTGGCGGCGTGGCGGGTGGCGGCGCTCCCAGCGGCGTGCCCGCCCGCCCGCCTCTCCCCTCCACGGCCGCGGTCGCCCCGCCGCCGCGGGACCGGCGGGCCGGTTCGGTCCGGACTGCGTTG
>JABDLI010000252.1 GCA_013003065.1 Phycisphaerales bacterium
CGTCCGTGCCGTGCGTCGTCCATCGCGCGGGGGAGTCAAACACCCCTTTGCAATGGACGCTGACGGCACGGACGCTTCGCTGTCCGTGGCACCGGTTTTACGCGTCGTGAGCGCCCCCGGTCCCGCGTCCGCCCCTCCGCGCCCCTCCGACCGCATCCCGCTACCATCCGGCCATGGTGACGACTCTCCCCTCCAAGTCCATGGACGACATCGTCGCGCTCTGCAAGCGACGCGGCTTCATCTTCCCGGCCAGCGAGATCTACGGCGGTCTCAACGGCTTTTGGGACTACGGCCCGCTCGGCATCGAGCTCAAGAACAACCTGCGTGACGCCTGGTGGCGTGACATGGTCACCTGCCCGCCGCTCGGGCCCGACGGGCCGCTGTCGATCGTCGGCGTCGACACGTCGATCATCCAGAATCCACGCGTCTGGGAGGCCTCCGGGCACGTCGGCGGCTTCAACGATCCGATGGTCGACGATCGGGAGACCAAGGCGCGATACCGCGCCGACCAGCTCACGATCTTCGCGATCGAGCGGACCGACACCGGCGAGCGGGTCGGGCCCTGCTTCGCGTCGACGGCCGATGCGATCGCCGCCAGCGACGAGGAGCTGATCGATCCGCACAAGAAGGCGGTGGCGTCGATCATCCGCAAGAACGACCTCGAATCGGCCGGCTACCGCATCGCCCGCATCGAGAACGCCATCGACGATCCCGCCATCCGGGCGGAGACGATCGCACCGGGCGCCAAGGAACGCGGCACGCTCACCGAGCCCCGGCAGTTCAACCTGATGTTCAAGACCTACGTCGGCGCCGTCCAGGATGAAGAGTCGGTCGCCTTCCTGCGACCGGAGACGGCGCAGGGGATCTTCCTGAATTTCAAGAACGTCGTCGACACGACGCGGGTGAAGATCCCGTTCGGTATCGCGCAGATCGGCAAGGCGTTTCGCAACGAGGTGACACCACGCAACTTCATCTTCCGATCCCGCGAGTTCGAGCAGATGGAGATGGAATGGTTCTGCCATCCCGACGACGCGCGCACCTGGTACGAGTTCTGGTGCGACGCCAGAAAGCAGTGGTGGCACTCGGTCGGGCTCAGCGATGAAGACCTGCACCTGCGTTCGCACGACGCCGACGAGCTCGCCCACTACGCCAAGGAGGGGGCGGGTACGTTCGACATCGAGTATCGATTCCCCTTCACCGCCCCCGGGTTCGGCGAGCTGGAGGGCGTCGCCCACCGGAGCAACTTCGATCTGGGCCAGCACCAGACGCACGCCCGCGTGAAGCTCGAGTACTTCGACGCGGAACGGAACGAGCGGTACCTGCCGCACGTGATCGAGCCGGCGGCCGGGCTGAGCCGGGGCGTGCTCGCCTTGTTGTGCGAGGCGTACACGCCCGACCCCGAACGACCGAGCAAGGTCTACATGAAGTTCCACCCGCGGGTGGCTCCCATCAAGGCGGCGATCTTCCCGCTGGTCAACAAAGACGGCATGCCGGAGATCGCCGAGCGGCTGTACCGCGAGCTGCGAACCACGCATCCGGTCCAGCTCGACGTGAAGCAGAACATCGGCAAACGCTACGCCCGAATGGACGAGGCGGGAACGCCCTTCTGCTTCACCATCGACGCCGACACGCTCGCCGATCAGACCGTCACGGTGCGTCATCGCGACACGCTGCAGCAGGAGCGGATCGGTCTCGACCGCGTGAGCGGCTTCCTCTGCGAGAAGATGGGCAGCGGCATCTGACGGCCGATGCCGATAACTCACCTTCCGCGCCAGACGCGTCAGCCTGCCCCCCGAAATCGACCGCTGAGGTCGGGGGGTGAAGCCCCGGTTGTGTCACCTCGATAAGAGAGGGAGCAGGACGCGTGTCCGATGGCGTCACTGCGGGGGTCGATCCATGAGCTTCTCCTCATTCACCCGGCGGCTGCGTTTCAACAAGCAGGAGTACCAGGAGGTACTGCTGCGGATGTCGGCGGGCGCGCCGTCGGCGGCCGCCGAGGATCGACGCAACGAGCGTCACGACTACCACGTCCCGGACATTCCGCTTGCAATCGATCACCCCGAAGGCGGCACGAGCCGCTTTCTCGTCTTCGGACGCAACATCTCGCGCAACGGCCTTTCGGTCCTGCACGGCGGGTACGTGCATCCCGGCTCCGAGTGCCATGTCATGCTCGCGCAGGTGGACGGTGACAAGCTCGCGGTGACCGGGGTGGTCCGCCATTGCCGTCTCGTCGCCGGATCCTGCCACGAGATCGGCGTGCAGTTCCACCAGGAGGTCGATCCGGCCCTTCTGCTCGGCTCGGAGAACGCCGCGTCCGACAAGCCGACCGAGGTCGGCGACAACGGTTTCCAGCCGATCGCCGGCGCCATCCTGATCGCCGACGACTTTCCGCCGGATCGGTTGCTGCTCCAGCACCAGCTCGAGATCTTCGGCCTCGACATCATGTCCGCCGCGACCCCGGGCGCGACGCTCGACGCGATCAAACGCACCAACTACGACCTCGTGATCTTCGGTCTCAACCTCGCCTCCCAGCACGCCGTGAAGACGATCGGCGAGATCCGTGCGAACGGCTACAACGCCCCCGTGCTGGTGCTGACCCCCGAGACCGACGCGCAGCTCCTGAACGCAGCACGCGAGGCCGGCGCGACCGATGTCATCGCGAAACCCTACTACCTCGACCTTCTCGTCGCGCAGCTCCAGGCGCACCTCTCCAGCCCGCAGCGTCAGGCGCCGGTGTACAGCACGGCGGCGGGCCAGTCCGGGATGCCCACACTCATCAGCAAGTTCGTCGAGGTCGCCCGCCGTGTCGCCGACCAGATCGAACGCACGTTCGCGGAGAACGAGGCCGCGGAGCTGCGTGAGTACTGCTGCCAGATCAAGGGAGCGGGGTGCGGGTACGGCTTTCAGAACATCACCGTGGCCGCGATCTCGGTGCTCGGCTCGCTCGATCGGCGCGAACCACGCGAGCAGCTCGAGCCGCGGGTCGAGGCCCTGGTGGCGTGCTGCCGAGCGTTGGAAGCTCCGGTGGTGGCCGAGAGCGACGACGAAGCCGAAGCCGCCTGAGGGTCGCCACGGCCCCCGCTTTTCAATCCACAACTTGTTCACAGCCTGTCCGAAACGGCCATCGGGAGGCCGGATTGGTAGCATGCGCGGCTTCGCATCCCCAATTGCCTGGAGGTACACAGCCCATGGCCGAATCGAGCCAGGAATACGGCACCGTCATCGGCTCCGACGCCAAGTTCAAGGGAGACCTGACCTTCGACTCCGCCGCCAACGTGCTGGGTCAGTTCGAAGGCTCCATCAACAGCAAGGGGAAGGTCCACATCGCGGATGGATCCGCCTGCAAGGCAACGATCAGCGCCAAGGAAGTGGCGGTGGCGGGCCGAATCGAGGGCAACGTCCAGGCCGGGGATCGCATCGAGCTCAAGCCGACCGGGATCGTCAACGGCGACATCATCGCCAGCCGGATGACCATGTCCGAGGGCGCGTCGATCAACGGTCACTGCCAGATCGGCCCGAACGGCCAAGGCACCGGAAAGGCCACCTCGACGACCGAGACCAAACCGGCAGCGGCGGCCCAACCCGTCAAGAGCCGCACCTGACCCAGCACCTGGACCAGTTGGCTGCGAGCAGGATGGGGCCGCCGACGGGCGTCACCGGCTCGATCTGCCGCGAGATCGGTCGTATCGATCATGGCGAAGGGAAAGGCTGACTCGAAGCCGGCGGCGGCGTCGGCCCGGAAGACGACCAAGGCCGGCTCGGACGGCAAGGCCGCTGCCCGTGCGCGGACGAGCGCCGTGACGGAACGTCTCCGGGCGGCGGCCAAGAGCGTGCCGACGAAGGCAACTGCCAAGACGACCAAGAAGAAGGCTGCGTCGAAGAAGAAGACCGTCACGACAAAGAAGACGGTCGCGGCGAAGTCGACCAAGAAGGCCGCGACCAAGAAGGCCACGACCAAAAAGGCCGCGGCCAAGAAGACCGTGGCCAAGAAGGTCACGACCAAGAAGACCACGACCACCGCCGGGACGAAGAAGAAGTCCGCGACCAGCAAGGTCGCGGCCAAGACGACGGCCGCGAAGACCGCGACCAGCGTCACCCGTCGGGCCGCGGCGAGCCCGCCCCCGTCGGCGACCCCCGCCGCGACCGCCGCAGACCCCCAAAGCGAAGCGGCGGCCGAGACCACCGCCAGGAAGACCACCGTCAAGAAGAAGACGACCGCGGCGGCGGCGAGCCCGAAGGGTCGCTTGACCTCGTCGACCCGGCGACCCGCCCCGGACCGCGCGGCGGCGGGCCGAGCCAAGGAAGCGAGCGTCACGGAGCTCAAATCACGCGGCAAGCCCCTCCCCCGCCGCGCGATCCGGTGTTACCTGTGCGGTCACTGCTTCGAGGTCTCCGAGAAGACGATGAGCACGACCTGCGCGAAGTGCCACAAGGCCATCAAGGTCGAAGACGTGCAGGTGAAGAGCTACCTCCCCGTCAACGACCTTCAGACCTGCGGGCACATCCGGATCACCAAACGCGGGCGTGTCGCGGCCCGGAATATCCAGTCCGGCAAGGGCATCAGCTGCGAAGGCTCGCTCGAGGGCAGCATCGAGACCGACGGCAACGTCGAGCTGGGACCGAAAGCAAGCTGGAAGGGAACGGTGCTGCACAGCCGAACGCTGAAGATCAGCGACGGCGCGTCCCTGCACGGCCGGGTGCAAGTGCCGTGGAAGCGGGAAGAGTAGACACGGTCACGCACGCGGTCACGGACACGGACCCGGACACGGACACGGACACGGACGCGGACGCGGACAC
>JABDLI010000253.1 GCA_013003065.1 Phycisphaerales bacterium
CGTCCGTGCCGTGCGTCGTCCAATGCGCAGGGGAGTCGAACGCCCCTTCGCGATGGACGCTGACGGCACGGACGCTTCGCTGTCCGTGGCACCCGGTCGTTGACTGTCTTGAATCGCGCTCACCCGCATCCGAACCCGATCTGCGCCCCACCCGCCGAATCACCGCGGCCTCCCTGTTCTCCTCCCCCCACCCGCGGGTGAGAATAACGTCGGTGGCTCGAGCCCACGGAGCGTCATCCCGCTCGAATCACGTAGTTCGGCGCGGGGCAATACGCCTGTGTCCGAGGTCAAACAAAAGGAGGGCCTCGATGACGACGAAACCCACAATTCACTGCCTTGGCTTGTTGGTCGGATTGGGCGTCCTCGCCAGTGCACCGGTGGCGGTCGGACAGGGAGTCGTGCCCGTCGAGCAGCGGCACGCGTTCACGGCCGGGGAGCTTCCCATGCTGATGGACGTGGAGATCAACCCGTTCGACACCCGCGGTGGTCGCTACGAGCTGCTGAACGTCCGTATGGATGTCTTCGCGGATGTGCTCACCAATCTCACCGCTGAGAACGACGCCGCTGAGCCGGCGCCCGGATTCGCGGTGGTGATCACCGGCTTCGCCGCGGCGCGGGTCGAGGACTTCGCCGCGTTTCGGCTGCTCAACCGCATGTACTTCACGAGCGGAGTGGAGGCGAGCGACGGAATTCCCGGCAGCGGCCCGGACTTCTGGGACTTCGGCCGCGTGTCGGCGCCCACCCATGCGTGGAGGGAGACGGTCGCGATTCCATCGCCTTTCACCGGCGAGGACACGATCGACGTGATGGTGGCGCTCGAGGCCGAGTACCACGTGTTCGGCACGCTCCTCGGAACGGTGACCACGGGAGAGGATCTCTGTCATGGTGAGCTCGTGGTGACGTACAACTACGCGGTCGTTTGCCCCGGCGATGTCGACGGCGATCGGCAGGTGGGCCTGACGGATCTGCTTGGCGTGCTCGCGGCGTGGGGGGAGTGCGAGGGTTGCGACGCTGATCTCGACGGCGACGGCGAGGTGGGGTTCACCGACCTTGTCAGCGTCCTCGGGACCTGGGGCGTCGATTGCCGGGAGTAAGGCGTCGCCCCGGCAGATTCGATCCGTACGACGGGACCGACCTTCGGTCCCGTCGTTGCGTATGATCGCGACACGCCCACCGGAGACCGATCCCATGCCGCCACTCGCATTCGCCGCCACGGTTCTCGCGACCGCCGCCGAAGCCGCACCGATGCCCGTGACGGTTCGGCTTCCCGAAACCCCGCTCGAGCCTGGCGTGAGCCACCGCCTTCACGTCGACATCGACGTGGCCGAAGGCTGGTCGGCGACGACGGCGGGCATCCCGGGAATCTTCATCCAACTCGACGTGCCATCCTCGGCGCGGCTCGAGGGCAAGATCCTCGAGAGCCGTCGCGCCCTGGCCCGCAACGAGTTTCTCATCGCGCCGTTCGAACGCCTGGTCGAGCCGGGACCGACGGAGATCGCCTTCACGCTGGATCGAACGCCCGACGCCGCGGAGCGGTTCGGCGTCAACGTCGTGGGATACCTCCGTGACCCGGACGGCCGGGCGCACTTCATCCGGCATCGCTTCGAGCTGCCCCTCGCGCCGGGGGCCGAAGGGGTCGGCGTCGACCCGAAGAAGACGTCCTGGGGCGGCGAGCGCGGCGGTCTTCAGGTCGGCGACCGAGCCGACGACTTTTCCCTGCCACGCGCCGACGGCACCCGGATCGCCCTGCGTGACTACCGCGATCGCAAACACGTCATCGTCACCACCTACCGCGCCCATTGGTGACCGTTCTGCGCCAGGCAGCTCGGTGAGCTGCAAAGCATGTACGACGCGTTCGAAGCCCTCGACGTGCAGGTCATCGCCGTCGCCCAGGAAGACAAGGACCTCGCGAGCCACGGCAAGTTCCACTCGGCCTTCAAACCGGCGCCCCGCTTCGAGATCGTCGCGGATCTCTCGCGGGCGGAAACCGGCCGCTACGGACGAACCACGACGTACCTCATCGACAAGACGGGAATCGTGCGGCAGGTGTTCCCGCAACTGATCCATCACCGGGCGGCCTGGGAGTCGATTCTGGGCGAGACGCGACGTGTGTTGGGGGAGTAGCCCGGACTCGGACACGGACGCGCAATCGCCCGACCCAACCTGCCCGAGGCGGCATGGACGCCGCCGGTCCCCGCGAGGCCGAACGCGTTCACGGACCCGGACTCGGTCACGAACGCGGACGCGGACCCGGACACGGACACGGACGCGGACCCGGTCACGGACGCGGAC
>JABDLI010000254.1 GCA_013003065.1 Phycisphaerales bacterium
CGTCCGTGCCGTGCGTCGTACCTTGCGCGGGGGAGTCAGGCACGCCTTCGCGATGGACGCTGACGGCACGGACGCTTCGCTGTCCGTGGCACCATCGAGATGCGGGTTCCCCCACGCACGGTCTCAGTCGCGCAGCAGCCGCAGCTCATCGCGCAGGATCGCCGCCAGCTCGTAGTTCTCCGCGTCGAGCGCGGCCCGCAAACGCTCTTCCAGCTCCACGCGTTGGCTCGCCGGGAGCTTCGGGATCAGCGCGTCCCGCATGCCGCGGAGGAGCTGGGCCTCCGAGGAGCGTTCGAACGCCTCGGTCTGGCCGCCCTCCTCGAGATGGGCCCGCAGCTCGGCGAGACCCGCGTCGATGGCGGCGAGCGCCTGCTTGGGCTGTTGCTCGGCGACGGCAAGCTCGGCCTGGGCTCGCGCGCGCATCGTGATCACGTGCGGGCGGAACTGCTCCAGCAGCGTGCGGTCCGGCTCGGCGGCGCCGCAGTCGCGGCAGAGGTCGAAAAGCCGCAGGTTTCGGCTGGTGTCGCGGATCACGCGGTCGTAGTCGCCGATCGCGAAGAGCGCGACATAGCGGTGGTAGTACTGCACCGCCTCCTCCCGCAGCGAACGGCATTCATCGGGGCTGAGGACGAAGCCCGCGCTCGTGGACGTCTGGCGGACGTACTGCTCGCGGCGGTGCACGTGGTAGTCGAGGAGCGACTCGTGGTTCTCCGGGTACACGCCGTCGGGACGGCCGTCTGCCGACATCTGGAGGACACCGAGGTCGAGCCGGACCTGCACCCACTCCCGCTCGTCGTCTCCCGTGATCAGTCGCGCGTTGACGCGGCCGGGTTCGTGCGGCCAGGCGGCGAGGAATCCGGACAGATCTTCCGAGGCCATGCGTGCTCTCCCGGTTGCGACGATGCCCATTTCAGCCGCGTCCACCGCTCTTGTCGACCTTTGCGGACGTCCGCCTCAGTCCGTCCGGGGGGTCTGGGCACCAGAGGGGCTTCCCCGGGCACGCCGAGGTCAAGCAGCCCGTCGATCGGGCCGAGAGTACATCGACGCGAGCCGCCAGAGCCGAATCGGCACGCGAATCGAGACCAGTCGGATCCGTTCCCAAGTTCGGTCCGAATAACCCGTTGCATGTCTTTTCCCTTCCCCCCGACGACGCCGGGCGCGGAAGTCAGCCCAGAGGGTGTGATCGAACGACGAGCATGGCGCGCTCCGGTTTCCAAACCGATCTGCAGCTTTACCTCCGGCAAATCAACGAGGTTTCGCTGCTCACCGCTGACGAGGAGAAGACCCTCGGCTGGCGCATCATTAACGACAACGATCACGAAGCCAAGGAACGCATGATCAAGGCGAACCTGCGGCTCGTCGTGTCGATCGGAAAAAACTACGTGCACCGCGGACTGCCGCTCTCCGACCTGATCGAAGAGGGCAACATCGGTCTCATTCGCGCCGTGGAAGGCTTCGACCCGGCGCAGGGCGCGCGGTTTTCGACCTACGCGTCGTGGTGGATCAAGCAGGCGATCAAACGCACGCTGATCAACGCGGTGCAGCCGATTCACATCCCCGCGTACATGGTCGAGCTGATCGCGCGGTGGAAGGAAACGTCGCGGCGACTGGAGGAAGAGCTCGGCCGCCCGCCGAACAACCAGGAGCTGGCGACGGCGATGGAGGTTCCGCCGAAGAAGCTCCTGATCATCCGCCGCGCGATGAAGGCGTTTCACTCCCCGCCCCAGGCGCCCACCGGCGAAGACGGCGAGGCCATCGACTTCGCCGATCTGTTCGTCGACAACCGCCAGGATCAGCCCGAGGAGTCGATCGGCAAGAGCGAGGAGTTCCAGACCATCCTGAAGCTGCTCGAGGCGATCGACGAACGCGACGCGCGGGTCCTGAAGCTGCGGTTCGGCCTGGAAGGTCAGGAGCCGCTCACGCTGAAGCAGATCGGCAAGGAAGTCGGGCTCACCCGCGAGCGGGTCCGGCAGATCGAAGTGGACGCCCTGCGGCGTCTCCAGAGCCACCTCATGGACGACCGCCCGAGCCGGTTTCTCCGCAAGGAGAAGCCCAACGGTTCGAAGCGTCGTCGTCCCACGCGGAAGAAGAGCGAGGGTTCGAAGACGCGCAAGACGCCGTAGCCGAACGGCGTCCGCGCGATCTTCATTCGGGGATGCGCACCAGCACCTGATCGTGGTCCCAGAGCGCCCGAAAGAAGCTCCGCGTGTAGAGCGCGAGCTTCTCCGGCGTCGCCTCGATGCCGCTGGCCGCCATGATGTCGTCGATCGTTCGCTGTCCGTCGATCAGCGCGCACAACCGCGCGTGGGCCGGCGTGAGGGCCAGGACGAGATCGGGATCGTGGTGACCGCGATTGTGCAGCACCGCCGCGGCCCCTTCCGGGACGGGACCCGGACGCACTTCGGCGCCTTCGAATCGCGACGGCACGGAGCCACGCCACGCGTCACCCTCGAAGTCGACCGCGTGATCGGTCTCGGGGCGATCGTCGCGGCACGCCATGAACGCGTGGATGATCATGTTGCCGCGGTACAGCTCCATCGCCGCGTGCTGCTCGGCGGGGGGCAGCGTCGCGAGCCGTTCCGCGTGCGGCGTGGTGGCGGGGCGACCGCACACGGGCAGGTACGGGGCCTGGTGCTGCCACCGCATGAGCCGCACGCCGCAGCGGTCGAGCCACGCGTAGACCTCGGGCACGGTCAAGGGGCGATCGAGCGGGTGCAGGAAGGCGTCGGCGACGGCGCCCGGAGACCGAAGATCGTCGCCGTAGCTCATGAAGATCGCCAGCGGATGTTCGGCCGGCATCTCGGAGATCGTCGCCATGAGCTCGGCCAGCGTCTGGTCGTTCGCTTCCAGCCCCAGCCGCCGGCAGTACTCCTGCAGCATGATGACGCCGCGCCGGCCGTACGTGGCGTAGACGCCCAGGTGCAACGCGCCTTCCGGACGCGTGACGTTGCGCAAGACGCGGAGTCCGGCGTCGGGATCGGGCAGGTGGTGCAACACTCCGGTCGAGATGACCAGATCAAAGGACTGCTCCAGCTCCTCCGCCCGCTCCAGCGGAAGCTCACGCAACGTCAGGTTCTCGAGCTGATACCGCTCACGCCACGCCTCGGCGCGAGCCAGGCTGGCCGCGCACACGTCGATCCCGGTGACGCGAAGGTCGGGTTGCTGGAGGGCGTACTTCACCGCCTGCGACGTGCCGCATCCGGCGACGAGCACGTCGAGCTTCTCGGTGAACGGACGACGCGGCCAATACTGGTGAAAGAAGTAGCGGGGGCTCCCGCTCATCATCTGCCGCCCGTCGCGAAACGCGTCGAGGTCGGGCTCGGGCGGGGGGTAGGGATACCGCTCGTAGAGAGAGCGGACGGCGTCCTCGACCAGGGTGGTGGTCATGGTGGGGCTCCGAGGAGGAGGAGGAGGAGGGCACCAGTAAGTGTCGGTCGGGTGGGGGGGGAGGCTGGAAAGTCGACACGGACGTGGACCCGGACAACCCAACCTCGATGGTGCCACGGACAGCGAAGCGTCCGTGCCG
>JABDLI010000258.1 GCA_013003065.1 Phycisphaerales bacterium
GTCCGCGTCCGTGCCCGCGTCCGCGTCCGTGCCCGTGCCCGCGTCCGCGTCCGTGCCCGCGTCCGCGCCCGTGTCCGCGTCGACGCCCGCGCCAAGCTACCATCCCCACAACGAGAGGCCCGCTCCCATGCCCCTTCACCGATCCCGACACAACCGACTCCTCGGCGGCGTCTGCGGCGGTCTCGCGCACTGGCTCGGGTGGAACCCCACCCTCGTCCGCATCCTCTTCGTCCTGGTGTCGATCCTGTCGGCCGGTTTCCCCGGGACGATCGTGTACATCGTTCTCTGGATCCTGATGCCGCTCTCCGACGATCGGTGATGGAGCGGTCATGACCCGACCCGCCGGCGATTCCGGTGAACGCTGGATCCTGCACGTGGACATGGACGCGTTCTTCGCGTCCGTCGAGCAGCTCGATGAGCCCGCCCTCCGCGGCAAGCCCGTGCTCGTCGGTCACGACGGACGACGCGGGGTCGTCACCGCCGCGTCGTACGAAGCGCGGGAGTTCGGTTGTCACTCCGCGCAGCCGATGGCGGTGGCGAAACGGCAGTGCCCGCACGCGATCGTCCGCCCCGGTCGCTTCGCTCGGTATCGCGAGCTCTCCGAGGCGATGTTCGAGATCCTTCACGCGGTGACGCCGGTGGTCGAGCCGCTCAGCATCGACGAGGCGTTTCTCGACGTGACCGGGTCGCAGCGGCTGTTCGGCGCGCCGCCGACGATCGCCCGTCGGATCAAGGATCGCATCGCGGGCGAGCTGGGGCTGACCGCGAGCGTGGGGGTGGCCGCGAACAAGTTCCTCGCCAAGCTCGCCTCCGACTGGGAAAAGCCCGACGGGCTCACCGTGATCGAGCCCGCCGCGACGCTCACCCGGCTTGCCCCGCTGCCCATCGGCCGGATGTGGGGCGTCGGTCCCGCGCAGGAGCGGCGGCTGCGCGCGGTCGGGATCGGCTGCTTTGGTGATCTTCAGCGGATGACGCAGGAAGACGCGGAGCGCATCCTCGGCTCCGGCGGCGCCCACTTCTGGCGGCTTGCGCGGGGGGCGGACAGCCGGCGGGTCGTTCGCGACAGCCGCGCGCGAAGCATCGGACACGAGCAGACGTTCGGGATCGACGTCGAGTCACGCGATCATCTCCGCGGCGTGCTGCTCCGCCAGACCGAACACGTCGCCGAACGGCTCCGCCGCGCCGGGCTGCGGGCGCGAACCGTCTCGATCAAGGTGCGTTTCGGCGACTTCCAGACCATCGCGCGGTCGGTCACGCTGCGTCAGGCGACCGATCGCACCGACGCCCTGTGGCCCGCGACGCGGGGTCTCTTCGACGCGTGGGCGAAGACCTCTTTCGTGCCCGTGCGTCTCATCGGCGTCTCGACCAGCAACATGGCCAGCGAACCGCCCGCCCAGCTCGAGCTCTTTCCCGACGAGGCGGCCATCCGCGGCCGCAAGATCGACGCGACGACGGATGCGATTCACGCGCGGTTCGGGCGTGGCAGCATCGGCCGCGGCGTGCGGACGAGTCGCGGGCGTGGGTCGGGTCCGTCGGGCTCCTGACGACGGCGTCCGGGTCCGTGTTCGCGTCCGGGTCCGTGTTCGCGTCCGTGACCGCGTCCGTGAGCGGGTCCGCGTCCGTGTCCGTGTCCGTGTCCGCGTCCGTGTCCGTGTCCGCGTCCGTGTCCGGGTCCGCGTCCGTGTCCGTGCCCGCGACCGCGTCCGTGTCCGTGTCCGTGTCCGTGTCCGTGTCCGCGAGACGCCGCCCCGGTCCCGGGTTGGTCGGGCCGAGGCGGCATACGTGAGGCTCGAGGTCACCAGTCGATCATGAGCACGCTCCCCAGGCGCTCAGGACCTCGAGCAGATCCGTGAAGCCGACGCTCTGGTCGCCGTCGAGATCGGCGGGGCAGCATTCGCACGGTCCCCAGGCGCTCAGCACGGTCAGGAGGTCGACCATGTCGATGCGGCGGTCGCCGTTCGTGTCGGACGGGCACTCGGGCATGAACCCGTACTGGACGTGGTCGATTTCGAGACCACCGTCGGTCGTCGTCAGCCGCACCCCCGCGATGCCATCGGGGTGGGAGACGCCGATGAAGCGGTCCTCGGCGGTCGATCCCGTGTAGGCCGCGTTGCCGAAGTGCACCGATCGCGCGTCCATCGGCGTGCGTTCGAGGTCGAAGACTTCGACGATCAGCTCGGCGCCCTCCAGACCATCGGTCCAGACGAAGCCGACGTGCGTCGGCAGCACCTCCAGGTACTCCGGATCGAACTCGATCAGCAGCCAGACGCCACCGGTGTCCGTGTACATCGCGTGGTACGAGTGTCCCTCGGCACCCGAGCCGTCGATGACACCGTCATCTCCGTCGACCGAGTCGGTGAACGTGCCCGGCGCCCGGACGTAGCCGGGGTCGGCGCTCATCGTCAGACCGGGGGTCATCACGTACCCCATCTCGAAGTTGTCGAGCCAGAAGTAGCCCCACCCCTCCTCCGCCAGCCACGGGCTGTCGGCGATCTCGAGGTACGGTGTGTCTGGGGGAACAAGCCAGGCCGGCTCGGCTTCGCAGTCCTGCGCCGACGCGGGCCCGACCATGATGCAGACAGCGACAATACCGGCGACGCAAGACGCCCGCCGCATTGTCGTCAGCGTGGTTGGGAAGCTGTTCATCGCACAAACCCCTTTACTTGGTTTGCTGCCCGGGGGTGTCCGATGGTGAGAACCACACCTTATCCAGCACGTGCGTCGGTTCCCATCCGCAGACGACACCGATTGTGACGCCACACGGACACGGACGCGGACACGGACACGGACACGGACGCGGACACGGACACGGACCCGGACACGGACCCGGACGCGGACGCGGACACGGACCCGGACACGGACGCGGCCCCGGCCCCGGACCCCGGACCCCGACCCCGACCCCCAAACCCCGACTCACCGTCCAACTCAGGATACGACGATCAGACGCCGCATGCGTGGGGTACACCGATCCCTCGGAGCCGCCCCCGGCGTCCACACTTCGCCAAAAACGGAGACATCGATCCCCGCCCACGCTCTACGATGGTGCGTGCGGCACGAGTCCGCGGTGAAGGAGGTCGGTGCGTGGGGCTCAACGTCGGAAATCGCGTCGCCGGAACGTGGGGCCGATCGGAGCGGTTCTGCGTGATCGGCCTCGCCCTCGTCGCCTCCGGGCTCCCGAGTGCGGAAGCGGCGGCGGCAACACCGGCCGGGGCCGAGGTCCGGTACGGCGAGCACATCCGGCCGATCCTCTCCGATCGCTGTTTCAAGTGTCACGGCCCGGACGCCGCGACCCGCCAGGCGGAGCTGCGGCTCGACGCGTTCGATGTCGTCACCGCGGACCGGGGCGGCTACGCCGTCGTCGTGCCCGGGGATGCGGAGTCCAGTGAGCTCTGGCGACGCATCAACGCGACCCACGCCGATGACATCATGCCGCCGCCGCATTCGGCCAAGAAGCCACTCTCGGATGACGAGAAGAGGCTCGTGCGTCGATGGATCGAAGCGGGCGCCGAGTACGAGCCGCACTGGGCGTACGTGACGCCGCAACGACCGCCGCTTCCCGACGTACGCAACGCCGACCGGGTCCGCACCCCCATCGACCGGTTCATCCTCGCCCGCCTCGACGCCCACGGGATCGATCCCGCGCCCGACGCTTCCGCCGAGACGGTCATCCGCCGTCTCTTCCTCGACGTGACGGGTCTGCCGCCGACGCCGGATGAGATCGACCGATTCCTCGAGGACGATGACGCGGACGCGTACGAGCGTTGGGTCGATCGTCTCCTGACGGAAGAGCCGTATCGTTCGCGGTTCGCCGAACACTGGGCGACGTCGTGGCTCGACGCCGCCCGCTACGGCGACACGTCGGGCATCCACATGGACAACGGCCGCCAGATCTGGCTGTGGCGGGACTGGGTCCTGGCGGCCTTCAGAGACAACCTTCCGTACGACCGCTTCGTGGTCGAGCAGATCGCCGGCGACCTCCTGCCGGACGCCACGGTCGAACAGAAGATCGCCAGCGGTTTCAACCGAAACCACGTGACGACCGACGAGGTTGGCGCGATCAGCGCCGAGTACCTCGTCGAGTACGCCGTCGATCGCGTCAGCACGACGTCGTCGGTGTTCCTCGGTCTGACGGCGGGCTGTGCGCGGTGTCACGATCACAAGTTCGACCCCATCTCGCAGGAGGAGTTCTACGAGCTCACCGCGTTCTTCAACTCGGTGGATGAGCCGGGTCTCTACTCGCAGACCGCCGACGCCAACCGCGCGTACGAGCCGTTCCTGGAAGTGCCGACGCCGGAGCAGCAGGAGACGCTGCACACGCTCGACACGCGGATCGAGTCGCTCGAAGCCGAGATGGCAACCGTGCCCCCCGAAGAAGTCGAAGAACGTGACGCCTACCTGCGGGCGCTGAGGACGCAGTCCGGCGTGCGTTGGACGCTGCCGGAGGTCGTCGAAGCGACGTCGAGCGACGAGCGGGTCACGCTCGAGCCGCAGGACGACGGCTCGCTCCTCGCGACGGGACCGATGCCGGACCAGGAGAACTACGTCGTTCGTCTGCGCACGCCCGAGAGCGCGTTGCGTCTCGTGCTCATCGAAGCGTTGCCGACCCCCGGCGCCGGCCCCGGCGCGGGCCGTGCGAGCCACGGGAACGCCGTGATCTCGCGGCTCGCGGTCGAGACCCGCGCCGCCGGCAGCGACGCCCCGTGGCAACCCATCACGATGCGCTGGGCGTGGTCGGACCACAACCAGTTGGACCGCGACTTCGAGGCGACGAACCTCATTCGTCGCGACGACACGCTCGGCTGGGCCGCCGACGGCAATCAGTTCGCCGGACAGCGGCTGCTGTGCCTGCTCGCCGAGGAGCCGTTCGGCTTCGAGGCCGGCACCGAGCTGCGTCTCACCTTCGAGTTCCGCTCGCCGTTCTTCAAGCACTCGCTCGGGCGGGTGCGGCTGCGGCTGGGGACGATCTCCGAGGACGGGCTGGCGATGCTGCCCGCGACGCTGGGGCGGTGGCGGGTCGCCGGTCACTTCCCGGTGGCGAACCGCGGCGCGGCGTTCGCCACGGAGCACGGCCCGGAGCTGCTCACCTCGATCGCCGCCCCCGTCGCGTTCGGGGCGGACGGGAAGGCGTTTCGGTTCGACGCCACGCTCGTCGACGAACGCGTCGTGCGGCTGCCGGGCGGCGTGGGATCGAACTACGTCGCGCGCACGATCTTCACGCCGACCGCCCGGTTGATGAAGGTCTCGCTCGGAAGCGACGACGGCTACCGGCTCTTCGTCAACGGCGTCGAGATCGCCAAGGAGGAGGTCGATCGCGGCGCAGCGCCCGATCAGAGCGTCGCGACCGTCCCGCTCAGGGCGGGCATGAACAGCCTCGTCATGAAGATCGTGAACACCGGTGGTCCGTCGGGCTACTACTTCCGCGTCGTCCGTGACGAACGGGCGCCGCTCACACCGGGGCTCGTGTCCGGCCTCGTGCCGCCCGAGATCCTCGGGACCGGGCAGGCGAAGGAGCTTGCCGCGGTCTACCGCCGCCTCGTCTCACCGGCCTACCGAAAGGCGGAGACGGCGCTTGCCGAGGCCCAGGCGGCGCGGGCCGACCTCCAGAAACTCGTGCCCCGCACGATGGTCATGAAGGATCTCCAAACGCCGCGGGACACGTACGTGCTCATCCGGGGTCAGTACGACCACCCCGACACCACCCGCCCGGTGACCGCGAACGTCCCGGCCGTGCTCGGCCGACTGGCCGATGACGTGCCGAAGAACCGGCTTGGTCTCGCGCAGTGGATGATGACGCCCGACAACCCGCTCGTCGCGCGGGTGGCCGCGAACCGAATGTGGCAGCTGGTCTTCGGCACGGGCCTCGTCCGCACCTCCGACGACTTCGGTTTTCAGGGGGAGTGGCCGTCGCACCCCGAGCTGCTGGACTGGTTGGCCGTCGAGCTTCGTGAGCGGGACTGGGATACGCAGCACCTGCTGCGGATGATCCTCACGAGCAGCGTGTACCGCCAGCAGTCTCGCGTGCGTGGGGACGTTGCCGAGGCCGACCCCGACAACCGTTTGCTCGCCTGGTTCCCGCGGCAGCGGCTGTCGGCGGAGCAGATTCGCGATCAGGCGCTCTACGCTTCCGGTCTCCTGCGCGAACGGCTCGGCGGCCCGTCCGTCAAGCCGTACCAGCCGGCCGGGCTGTGGCGTGAGGTCGCCATGCCGAACTCGAACACACGCACGTTCCAGCGTGGGGACGAGGACGAGCTGTGGCGACGCAGCCTGTACACGTACTGGAAACGCGCCAGCCCGCCGCCGTCGCTGCAGACGTTCGACGCGCCCACCCGCGAAGCGTGCGTCGTGCGGCGACCGATCACGAACACCCCGCTCCAGGCCCTCGTGCTCTGGAACGACGAGCAGTTCGTGGAAGCGGCGCGCATGCTGGCGACGCGAACGCTGGACGACGCCCCCGACGACGACACCCGGCTCGTGCGGATGTTCCGCCGCTGCACGGGACGAACGCCCGAGCCGGCGGAATTGACGCTGCTCCGCGCCGGCCTCGCCGAGTTTCGAACGCGGTACTCCGCCGCCCCCGATGACGCCGAGGGCCTTCTCGCGGTCGGCGTGGCCCCGCGTCCCGAGGACGTCCCCCCGCCGGAGCTGGCCGCCTGGACCGTCCTCGCCAGCTCGATCTTGAGCCTTCACGAGAGCATCACGCGAGATTAGCCGTCATGGACCCGCTCGAACAACGCTATCTGGACATGACCCGCCGCCGCTTCTTCGGCCGGTGCGCGACCGGCGCGTTCGGCGCCGTGGGGTCGATGGCGTTGTCCGGTCTGATCAACACCCCCCGCGCCGTCGCGGCGTCGCCGTCCCGCTCCGGCCCGCACTTCGCGCCCAAGGCGAAGCGGGTGATCTACATGCACATGGAGGGAGCGCCGAGCCAGCTCGACCTCTTCGACCACAAGCCGCAGCTCCGTCCGCGATTCGACCAGGATCTGCCCGACTCCATCCGCCAGGGACAGCGGCTCACCGGCATGACCAGCGGTCAGGATCGATTCCCGGTCGCCCCCTCGCTGTTTCGATTCGACCGGTACGAGAACAACGAGGACGGCATCTGGATCAGTGAATTGATGCCGCACACCGGCGCGATCGCGAAGGAGCTGTGCTTCGTTCACTCGATGCACACCGACGCGATCAACCACGAGCCCGGCATCACGTTCTTCCAGACCGGCTCCCAGCAGCCCGGGCGACCGTCGTTCGGAGCGTGGGCCAGCTACGGGCTGGGCAACGAGAACGCGAACCTCCCCTCGTTCGTCGTGTTGATCTCGCAGGGCTTCGGCAACATGCAGGCGCTCTCGGCCCGGTTCTGGGGCAGCGGCTTTCTTCCGAGCGAGCACCAGGGGTGCCGGATGCGGAGCGCCGGCGACCCCGTGCTGTACCTGAACGACCCGCCGGGGATCGATCGGCCCGACCGGCGCCGCATGCTCGACCTCATGGCCGCGCTCAACGAACGCGAGATGACACGAACGATGGACCCCGAGGTCCAAGCCCGCGTCAGCCAGTACGAGATGGCCTACCGCATGCAGATGTCGGTGCCGGAGCTCGTCGACATCTCCGGCGAGGACGACGAGACGCTCGCCATGTACGGCCCCGAGGTGCGCAAGCCCGGGACGTTTGCCTCCAATTGCCTGCTCGCGCGGCGTCTGGCGGAACGGGACGTGCGGTTCATCCAGCTCTACATGCGAGGCTGGGACGCGCACAACAACCTGCCGAACGAGATCCGCCTCCAGAGCGCGGCGGTCGACCAGCCGCAGGCAGCGCTCGTCAAGGACCTGAAGCGACGCGGCCTGCTCGACGACACGCTCGTCATCTGGGCGGGCGAATTCGGCCGAACCGTGTACAGCCAGGGCACGCTCTCGGAGACCAACTACGGCCGCGATCACCACCCCCGCTGCTTCACGATCTGGATGGCGGGCGGCGGCGTCAAGCCCGGCGTCTCCATCGGCAAGACCGACGACTACTCGTACAACATCGTCGAGAACCCGGTGGACGTTCACGATCTGCACGCGACGATGCTCCACCTCCTCGGTCTCGACCACGAGCGGCTGACGTTCCGTCAGGCCGGCAGAGACTTCCGCCTCACCGACGTCTTCGGCAAGGTCCGCCCCGAGATGCTGCTGTAGGTGACGGACGACGACCCTCCGGCGACGGACGCACGGATCGTCGTCCCTCTCTCCGTCTTCATCCGCGCCGTTGTCGTCACGACCACGCGGCCAGCACGTGGAGGAGGTCGTTGAACCCGACCATCCCGTCACCATCGACATCACCGACGCATCGCGTCGGCGGCGGCGGGCACGGGCCCCAATGCTCGAGCAGGATGGCGAGGTCGAATTCGTCGACGTCGCCGTCGTCATCGAGATCCTCGTCCTCGATGAACTCGAACTCGTACACGAGCGTGATGACGCCGGCGGCGGAGAGCTCCTCGTCGCCAACGATCGTGGCGATGGTGGTGCCGATGAAGCTCAGACCACCCGTCGCGAAGACATCGGCGGTCAGGCTGCCGGTCCCGATGTAAGGACCGAGGTCCACGGTCGCCGTCGCGCTCGTGATCCCATGATCGGAGACAACGCCAAAGTCCCAGAAATCGGGACCGCTTCCCGGCACGCCGTCGCTCGGGCCGACCGTGCCATCGGTGACAAACGTCTCATTGAACTGGAGTTGCACATCGAGCAGATCGACGAGGTCAACGGTCATGAACCCGCTGAGGTTCACGCCGAAGTCCGGCGCGGGCAATGTCGAGTCGTTCTCGACCGTGACGTGATCCGCCGCGAGCTCACCGTCCAGCCACAGGGTCACCCTGCACAGGGCGCGGGTGGCGTCCTGGTCGTCGAACTGATCGAACAAGAACGACCCGATACCGGGCATCGGCGTGTACTCGAACTCGTGCTCCTGCAACTCTTCGAACGGGCCGCCGGCCGACGCCGGGGCAGAGGGCAAACCGCTTGTGAGCACGATGCTGCTGAGAATGGCCGTGAAGGTCTTCATGTTGGACTCCCGATGAACCCCGGACGTCCGGCCGTATGCCCGTTCTATCCTTGACCTGTGTCCAGCGGCTGTCCGTCATCACCTCACCCCGAAGACGGTGGCGGCGGTCGAGGAGATTCGGATCGGGATGTCACGAAGGTCGATCGACACATCGATCAAGACGCGAACCATCATCCTCAAGTGCATGATCGCGCACGCACCGGCCTGGGGGATTCACTCTCCAGCCGCCGCCGGCGCAGAACCGGGCGTCTCGGACAACGCTGCCAGCATACGCGTCGCCGATGCGCGGTAGTGGGCATAGCGGGCTGCGTCGGTGCGTGACCGCTCGCGGGCCTGCGCGACGGTCTGCAGCAGCGGCACCGCTCGGTCGCCCCGTCCCCGCTGCGCGAGCGACGACGCGAGGTCCAGACGTGAGCGATGATCGTCGGGGTTCCTTTCGATCGCGCGACGCCAACTCCGCTCGGCGCCCGAGACATCACCCAGCGTCCAGCACGCCGACGCCATGCACACGGCATGATCGGGCGCCGTCAGCAGGCCCCACCGTGCGCAGAAGGCGAGATGCATCCGGGCGTCGCCGGCGGCGTGCCGGAGAACGGCGGGGTCGGCGCCGCGTTGGTAGGCGAGGGTCGCCTGGCTCAACGCGCGGCGTCCGCGGACTTCGTGAGAGCGGATCAGGGCGGAGTGGATCACGAAAACCCAGATCATGACGGCGATCAGCGCGAACCCCCGCCCGGCCGGCGTGACGTTCCTCTTCCGCTTGAGCTGGAAGCGATTGAACCGGACGTGCTCGGACCAGACGAGACGCGTACAGAGGACGGCGAGGTAGGACAGGATGCCCGCGGCCGCCAGGGACAGCAGGAAGGGCCCGAGGCCGTACAGTCCGCGGAACGTGACGAGCGTGCCGATGAACACGGCCGCCATGAGCATGTCTTCGGCAAGGGTGAAGTCGTACGGAATCCGGCGCCGCGCGGGGCGGAACGACGTGAGGAGCGACGGGCGGGTCCAACCGTATGAAAGTGCGTTCTCGGGGCACGCGCTCACGCAGTCGAGGTCCTTCAAGCACGCCGAGTCGACCACGCGTCCGTGGAGCGCGACCTCTTCGTGCACCCGGATGTGGGAGTCACAGACGCCAGTGCAGACACCGCACGACGTGCACTTGTCCGGGTCGACCCGGATCCGCCCCGGCGCGACGCGATCCATGATTCCGAAGATCGCGCCGTAGGGGCACACGTACTGGCAGAACGAACGTGTCCCGAGGACGTACACGATCAGGAATCCGCAGACCAGGAACGTGAGCCCCGTCACGCCGAGCCCCGGGAGGTTCCGCCAGAAGTCGTCGGTGACGAACGACGCCCAGCCGCCGGCGTCATCCCGCAGATGAAGGGCCGGCAGCGGCTGTCCTTCGATCAGCTTTCGCACGTGCGGCCACACGAACATGTACAGCATCGCGGCCGGCGCGACGAACCGCAGGACACGCGACCGCACCGGCTTCGCCCGAATGCGGGCCTTCCGGAAGATCCAGCCGCACAGGTCCTGGAGGGCGAGGATGTGACATCCCCACGAGCAGAAGAACCGGCCGAACACGGCGACCGAGACCACGATGAGCGACATCAGCACGAACCCGGCGGTCACGATCCCGAGTTCGAGCGTGTGCATGACCTCGTTCAGCTCGAGGGGGGCGAGCGTCGTGCCGGCGTAGCACCAGTGGGCGATGTGCAACGCGATGAGGACGTGTACGGCGATCAACGACGCCGCGCGCCAGCGTCCGTAATGGCGTCGCGGACGGGCCGGAGCCTCGCCATCCGACGCAGGGAGCTGCGGCAACGAAATCGTGCGTTGTGACATGCAGGGCGTCCCGGCGCCGGCTAGGTCCTGTTTGACGGCTCAGGATTCGCCGGAATGCGGTGCTTTCCGTTCTGGCAAGGAGGGGCCGTATTTCACGATACAGCGAGCTTCGGCGACGCCGTCCAGAGCGGGAATGACCGCGCTCCGACGGATTCTGAGCCGTCAAACAGGACCTAGACGCACGGGCCCCAGTTCGACAGCATGATGAGCAGATCGGTGAAGCCGACCGCATCGTCACCGTCGAGGTCCTCCGCGCAGTCGGGACACGGCCCCCACGATCCGAGCAGCGACAGGAGATCGAAGAACCCGACGTCGCCGGAGCCGTCGAGGTCGGCCCCCGAGGGACAGGCGGTGACGAGGAGATCGACCGACTCCATGAGGTGACCGAAGTCCGGCGCCTGCACGTCCGCGAGCGGGTTGCCGTGCCCGTCCTCGGTCCAACCCTTCGCCTTCGTCAGGAACCGGAAGGCGCGGCGATAGATGAGCCGCGCGCGAACGTCGATCGCGCCGCCGCTGTCGGGCACGGCGAAACGGTACTCCGTCGTGTCCGTCACGAGGGCCGGAAGGCGACTGTCGAAGGTGATGCCCGTGGCGTCGGTGAAGAAGGTCGGCCCCTCGCCGTCGGCGTTGTGGTTGACCTTGGCGAAGAACTTCCCTGGCAGACCGGCGTAGTCGCCCTCGTCCGGAGAGCCGACGCCGCCAAGCTCGTGCACGACCTGCTTGCCGGTGTGGGTCAGTGGCCCCGTCTCGTGCGTGGCCTCGACGAGAAGAATCATGTTCCGGACCGTCACCCCGGTCGGCAGATGGTGCCCCGTATACGCGTTGGTCACGTCCACCGTGACCAGCAGCTCGTCCCCGGCGACCGTCGCCTCGACCTCCAGATCGGCGGCGTTGTCGAGGTACGCGGGGGTCGTGCCGCGAATGTCGTGGTCACGGAGCGACCCGGCCGGCCGGGTGAGCGGTGGGAAGAGGATCTCACACGCCTGCGTCTCCTCGTTCGTCAGCATGTGGCAATCGAGGCAGCTCGCATGCAGCGGCGACGCGGGATCGGCGTACGGGGTGTCCACCCATTCCAGGTACGTGGGCTCCGAGATGACGCCGTCGAACGTGTGATCCTCGTGAATGTCGTTCTTGTCCTGATGACACGCGCCGCACACTTCGGCCGCCAGTTGCGGTTGGTACGACGCGCGCATGAACCCCGGCGACTCCACGTAGTCGACGTCGCCGAGCAGGCCGTACTGCACCTGGGTGTGTCCCGGCGCCGGACGGGTCAACGTCAACGCCCCCTCGATGATGCCGGGGTAATTGATGTTCTCGACGTTGACGCTCGCGATCTTGTGGCACGTCTCGCAGGAGATGCCGTGGCTGGAGACGGCCGAGGGATAGGTCGCGTCCGACGGCGTCTCCATCGGTGCGAACGGCTCGGCCAGCCAGCGTTCCGGCTGGTGGCACGCCGCGCACTCCGAGGCGGGGTTGGTGGGCGCGAAGACCGAGTCGCGGGTGTAGACGAACCCACCGTCGCCCCCTGGCGTGCCGTCGCCGTTGTAGATGTCGTGCAGCCACGTGTTCAGACCGGCCCGCTGCATCGGCGAGTCGGACCAGGCCGCGAGCTGGTTCGGATGACAGAAGCCGCATTGGTCGGGGGTCAGGAGCGTGTACCCGGGATCATCGGCGGGCGGCACGGGGGCGAGCGTGACATCCAGGTCGGCCGGCACCCCCTCGTACGTCGTCGAGCGGTTGAAGTAGCCGACAGCCGCGGCGACGATGACGGAGCCTGCCTCGTCCGGGATCGCGAGGGTGTAGTTTCCGGACGCGTCGGTCACCGCGCGGATCGACGTCGTCTGGAGCGTCACGAGCGCGCCGGCGATGGGCTGCAGCGTGTCCTCGTCGCGAATGACCCCGCTGACGGTCACGTCGGCGAAGGCGTGCGTGGTGGCGGTCAGCCCGCCGAGGAGGGCGAGGGCCCGGCCCGCTCGCATCGTGCTTGAAGACATCGTTCGGCTCCTTTCCGGCTTCGGCCCACCCGCGGGAAGGCCCCACCGGCATTCTCGTCACCGGGAGGACCGTCGCAACTTGATAATGAAATTATGACCATTTATTCTTTTTAGGAGTCCGCAGAGACCGCAGACGACGCGGATTCCCGCCCCCGGGCGGGCCGCACCGGGGCAATCCGGGCCCCGGCAACCCGGACCCGCGCCGAGCCCGACGCGTCCGGCGCGTCCGGCGTCTGCCTCCCCGGGACGTGACACCCTCCGCCGGCCGGGGCATCATGGAAGATCAAGGAGACATGTCATGCGTCAAACGCCCGGACTGCCCGACGCGGAGCCCGTCATCCCGGCCGAGTCCTTGGAGCGTGATCCCGACGACCTCGTGTTCGTCGGCCTGCGTGGTCACGTCGCCGCGCTCGCGCGGGACACCGGCGAGATCGTCTGGAAATGGAAGTCGCCGAAGGGCAGCAACTACTGCAACATCCTCCTGGACGGGGACTGCGTGCTCGTCGGCATCTACGGGTACCTGTATTGCCTCGACGCGGCCACCGGCGCGCTCCGGTGGCACAACCCGCTCAAGGGATTCGGCATGGGCGTCACGAGCCTGGCGACGCGTCGCAGTGGCAACAGCACCGTGGCTCAGCAGGCAGCGGCGGCCGAAGCAACGACGGCCGCAGTCGCGACCTCGGCCGCGGCGGCGTCCTGATCTCGGCTCAGTCCGTGACCCTGACCCGGATCGTCCGGCCCACCGCGTCGAACATGCTGCGCAGCTCGTCGTAGTCGGGATGACGCATGCGGAGCCAGGCGTTGGCCATGTACCCGGCTTCGATCGGCTGCGTCGGCGTGCCGGGCGGCGGGAAGTGGCCGTCGATGATCCACTCGCGGTACGCGTGCTCAACGGCCTCGCGTCCCTCGTAGCCGGCGATGCGGCCATCCGCCTCCGGCCGGAGGGCAACGATGCCCGCGGCGAACGCGCGGGAGGGGCGTCCCTCGACCGTCCCGTGCGTCACCGCGTGCGCCCAGTCGCGGTACAGGTCCATGCCGTTCGCCGCGGAGTAGACGTCCCACGTTCCCACGCCCGGCGGACGGCAGCCGACCTCCGAGAACTTCAGCCCCTTGGGTCCGAAGAACCACTCCATGTGGACGGCGGAGGTGCCGATGCCAAGCTCGCGGATGACCGTGCGTCCCAGTCGACGCACCTCCTCGTACGCCGACGCGTCCATCCGGTTGGTCGTGATGAGATACGGCGACACCGAGCGTGTGCGCATCGCCTCCAGCACGCCCGGGTAGTAGTGCGATATGAAGTCGTGCACGACCTCGCCGTCGACGCACAGCGTGTCGTAGAAGCCCTCGTGCCCCTCGATGAACTCCTCCGCGGCGACGGAATGCCCCTGGCTGATGCCGTGGCTCTCGATCGCGCGGCCGAGCGCATCGTCGTCGTCGATCCGTTCGGTGCCCGCGGCGCCCGCCCCGCTCCGCGGCTTCAGGATGATCGGGTAGCCGACCGCGTGCGCAAACGCCCGCGCCTCCTCCGGCGAGGCCACCCCGGCCGACTGCGCGCACGGAACGCCCGCGGCGCGGAGCGTCTCCTTCATGGCCGGCTTGTCGCGGCAGAGGTACGCGGTCCGGACGGAGGTGCCGGGGATGTGCGTCGCTTCCCGCACCTTGGACACCGGCAGAATGTGGGCTTCAACCGTTGCCTCCAGCCGATCGACCCACTCCTGCCCCTGCACGTGACGCACCGCCGCCAGCATCGCCTCTTCGTCGCACACGGAGCGCACGTGCACGTATCCGTAGAGACGATCCCGCACCGATGACGGCAGCGACTCCGTCGGCACCTCGCCGATCCCGGTGACCCGCGCCCCGACGGATGCCAGGGCTTCCGCGAACCGGGACTGGTTGGCGGGAAAGGATGGCTCGACGAACAGAACATGCATGGCGATCGACGTTATACCATGGACCCCATGCCCCCCATCGTCCTGCTCGGCCCCCAGCGTTTGCGTCCGATGCTCCGCGAGGCAGCGGAGGCAATCGGTGGGCCCGCGCGAATCGCAGCCATCACGGGGGGGTGGGAGGAGCGGGAGCTCGAGGACGACGAGCTAACGCAGCACTTCGACGGGCCCGTCGTGAACCTCCGGCTCCACCACCGCCTCGAGACGATGCTCGCCGACGACCCCGAGCTCATGCGTCATCTGCACCGGCGGCAGGATCGCCTCCAGCGGCGACGCGATCTCTATCACATCCGGCTCGCCCACGCCCTCGACGCCGCCCGCGAGCTGCTGCGGCTCCCCGGGACGCATCGCGATCTGGAAGCGGCGCGGGAGGACGCGATCCGGACCGTCCACGCGATCGACGATCACCACGTGGAACGCGTCCAGGATCTCGACCGGGCGTTCAAGGAGGACTTCGACGTCGGCGCTCGCCCCGCCCTCGCCTACCACCGCCAGGAGCTCGCCGAGATGCTCGGTGCGTGCGACGCGATCGCGATCGCCGGTGGACACGTCGGGCGGCTGCTCGAGCAGCTTCGACTCTTCGACCTCGGGGCGGCGCTCGGTGCGCGGCCGGTGATCGCCTGGTCGGCCGGTGCGATGGCGCTGGGCCGGCGGGTCGTCCTCTTCCACGACGCGCCGCCGCAGGGCCCGGGCGATGCGGAGGTCCACGACGTCGGGCTCGCGCGTTACGACGGTTTTCTCCCGCTGCCGCACGCGCGGCACCGGCTGCGGCTCGATGATCCGGTGCGGGTCGGCCTGTTCGCGCGGCGGTTTGCCGAAGTGCGGTGCGTGGCGATGGACGAAGGCGCCCGGCTGCTCGTCACCGAGGATGGCCTCCAGCACGCAACCGGCTGCCGCTGGCTCCAGCCCGACGGTACGGTCGTCGACACTCCGGCGACGAGCGGGGCCCCGGCGTGATCTCCGCCACCCGTCAACTCCGCCGCGATCTGGAGACCGATCCCACGATCGTCGATCGCCTGGCGGCCGCCAAACGCATTCCGCTGACCGACGGCACGACGACCACGTTCCTCTATCGCGGCGAGGCGGACGAGGTGCTGCTTCGCCACTTCATCTACGGCCTGCCGACGACGCAGCGTTTCGAACGGATCGGCGGCACGGACGTGTGGTCGTGCGTGATGGAGCTGCCCGAGCGATCGCGGGTCGAATACAAGATCCAGGTCACCCGGAACGGCCAGTCCCAGCTGATCCGCGACCCGCTGAACCCCCGCCTGGCGCGGGACCCGTACGGCGCCAACTCGGTCTGCCACGGTCCCGGCTACGAGACGCCGGCGTGGACGATCGCCGACGAGGAGGCGCGCCCCGGCACGCTCGCACCGCTGACGCTGGAGAGGACGGTCTTCGGCGAGCCGCGTCACGTGACCGTCTACGAACCCCCCCGCTTTCGCCCGACCCGCCGGTATCCGCTGCTCATCGTCCACGACGGCGAGGAGTTCGTCGAGTATGCCAACCTCAAAGTCGTGCTCGACAACCTCATCTACCGGCTCGAGATCCCGCCGATGATCGTGGCGCTGACCCAATCACCGCGGCGGCTCGACGAGTACGCGGCGAGCGAGCAGCACGCGCGGTTCATCGGGGACGATCTCCTGCCGCGGCTGGAGTCGGAGTACCCGCTGCTCCCCGATCCGTCGGCCCGCGGGCTGATGGGCGCGAGCTTCGGTGCGGTCGCGGCCTTCTCGGCCGCGTGCCACGAGCCGGAGGCGTTCGGGCGGCTCCTGCTTCTGTCGGGGTCGTTCGCGTTCTCCGACATCGGCGACGACCACGGACGCAGCCCCGCCTTCGACCCCGTCGCGCGGTTCGTCAACGCATTCCGCGACACGCCGCGGCGTGTCACCGATCGGGTCTTCCTGGCGTGCGGCACCTACGAGTCGTTGATCTACGAGAACCGGTCGCTGCTGCCCCTCCTCCAGAGCGCGGGCATGGAGGTTCGGTACCGCGAGGCCCGGGACGGCCACAACTGGATGAACTGGCGTGACCGGCTGCGCGAGGGCCTGGCGTGGCTCTTCCCCGGGCCCCTCTGGCTCGTCTACGAGTAGGCCCGAGGCCGGCTCCTCCGGACGGCACCGTTGTGACGGACCGCGGCGCCCCACTATGATCGGGGCCCCGGAGACCCTCCGGGCCCCGGAATCGCCATGGCCAACGCCACACGAAAAATCGGACTCTCTCTCGGCGCCGATCTCTGCTGGCCCACGTGCTACGAGCACATCGTGCGCAGTCTCGACCTGGCCATCCCCCATGGCGGCGACACGGTCGGCGTGGACGTCGAGCGGGTGACGATCGAGCCCTTTCGTCTGCGGCAGCCGTGCACGTACGACGTCGTGCTCGACCGGGTGACCCACTGGTACTCGACCAGCCGCGAGTGGATCAAGAAGGCCGTCCTCATGGACGACCTCTACGTGCTGAACAACCCCTGGTCGATCCAGTCGATGGAGAAGCAGACGTCGTACTGCGCGATGATGCGTCTCGGCATGCCCGTCCCGGAGACCTGGCTCGTTCCCCCGAAGGAGTACGACCCGGTCGCCGACCTCGAGCCGACCCTCACGCGGTACGCGCGGATGTTCGAGATCAACGACATCGCCGAGCACCTCGGCTATCCGCTGTTCATGAAGCCCTACGACGGCGGGGCGTGGGTCGGCGTGAACCGGATCGACAACGCGGACCAGCTTCGCGCCGCGTACGAGGCGAGCGGCAAGAGGCTCATGCACCTCCAGGCGGCGGTCGAGCCGTTCGACCTCTTCGTCCGGTGCGTCGGCATCGGCCCGCAGCTCCGGATGATCCGGTACAACCCGAGCGCGCCGCTGCACGAACGCTACGAGATCGCGTTCGACTTCCTCACCGCCGAGGAGTCATCGCTGCTCTCCGACATGACCCTGACGATCAACGCCTTCTTCGGGTGGGACTTCAACTCCTGCGAGGCGTTGCGGCAGGACCGGGTGTTCGCTCCGATCGACTTTGCCAACGGCTGTCCCGATTCACAGGTCACGTCGCTGCACTACCACTTCCCGTGGCTGGTCAAGGCGATGATCCGGTGGTCGGTGTTCTGCGCCGTGACGAAGCGTCCCATGCGGAAGACGCTCGACTGGGCGCCGTTCTACGAGATCGCCGATCGCGACGTTCCCTTCCGGGAGCGGCTGCGGGGATACGCGGACATCGCGCGGGAGCGTCTGGAAGCCGACCGGTTCGCCGAGTTCTGCGACGCCCATCTCGCCCACCTCGACGAGATCACGTGGGAGTTCTTCGGATCCGAGATCGCCCGCGACGCCGTCCGTGCCAAGGTGCAGAGCCTCTTTCCCCCGCACGAGGTGGAGCCGTTCACGGAGCACTTCTGGGGTCTCCTCCAGTTCTGGCGTTCGACCGAAGCCGACCGGCTTCAACTGTCGCCGCCGCAGGAGACGCCGTGAAGGCCACCACCCGCTGGTACTCGCATCGCATGGAGTGCGACACCACACTCGCGCGGTGGGGGACGTACGGCACCCCCGTCCTGATGTTCCCGACGGCGGGCGGCGACGCCGAGGAGATCGAACGCTTCCTGATGATCGATGCGCTCGGGCCGCTGCTCGAGGGCGGCAAGATCAAGATCTACTCGTGCGATTCGACGGCCGGCGCCGCCTGGCTCTCGGGGGATCACTCCCCGGAGTACTGCTCGCGGCTTCAGAACTGCTTCGACGCGTACATCGCCCGCGAGGTCGTGCCCGCGATCCGCGCCGATTGCAACTCGGCCGACGTCGGCGTCGTCACGACCGGAGCGTCGATCGGCGCCTTCAACGCGTTGTCCGTCACGTGCCGCCATCCCGATCTCTTCACCCACGCGGTCTGCGTGAGCGGCACCTACGACTTGAGCCGCTGGCTGGACGGCCAGTTCAACTCCGACTTCTACTTCTGCTCGCCCCTGCACTTCCTGCCCGACCTCGGCGGCGGCGAGCAGCTCGACCGGCTCCGGGAGCGTTTCATCATCCTCGCCACGGGCGAGGGTCGGTGGGAGGATCCCGGCGAGTCGTGGCGGATCGCCGGCGTGCTCGGCGCGAAGGGCATCCCCAACCGCGTCGACCCGTGGGGGCCCGAGTACGACCACGACTGGGTCACCTGGCGGAAGATGATCCCGCACTACCTGGAGCAGCTGACGAGCGACGACGGCTCCTAGGCGGTCCGCCGTCTACTTGTCGCAGAGTCGCGCGAAGAGCGACAGGTACGCACGGCCCTGCCGCGACCACGAGTAGTCCATGGCCATGCCGTTGCGGATCAACTGACGCCACGCAGTGGGCTCGCCGAACGTGCGGAGCGCCTCGCCGATCGCCCACCGCGCGCCGTCCGGCGTGTGGTGCTCGAACACGAACCCGGTCCCGCGACCGGTCTCGGCGTCCCAGGGCTCGACCGTATCGGCAAGGCCGCCCGTGCGGTGCACGATGGGCACGGTGCCGTACTTGAGGCTGTACATCTGGTTGAGTCCGCACGGCTCGAACCGCGACGGCATGAGGAACATGTCGCACCCCGCCTCGATCATGTGCGCGAGCCGGTTCTGGAACCCGCGGTAGAAGCACATCTTCGCGCGGAATGCGGACTCCAGACGCGTGAAGAACGACTCGTACCGCTCCTCGCCGCTCCCGAGCACGATCAGCCGAACGTCGAGCGCGCCGAGCATCTCGGACAACGGCTCGTACAGGATCTCGATGCCCTTCTGCGCCGTCAGCCGGGTGACCATGCCGAGGGTGGGCACGTCCGGGCCGGCGCGAAGACCCATCTCACGCAGCAACGCCGTCTTGCATTTCTTCTTGCCGGCGAGATCCTCCCGCGTGTAGTTGGCCTCGATCAGAGGATCGGTGGCCGGATCCCACTGCCCGTAGTCGACGCCGTTCACGATGCCGAACAGGTGGTCGCTCCGCGACTGGAGGAGCTCGTGCAGCCCGCACCCGCTGCCTTCGGTGCGGATCTCGTCGGCGTACGTCCGGCTCACGGTCGTGACCGCATCGGCGTAGACGATGCCCATCTTCAGGAAGTTGATCCGCCCCTGCTCGAGATCGTCCTGCCACAGCAGACGCCGGTACGCATCGAGACCGAGCTCGGTGACGACGTCGGCCGGAAACAAGCCCTGGTACGCGAGGTTGTGAATGGTGAGGACGGTCCGCGTCTCGGAGAACAGGTTGTCCCACTCGTAGAGCGAGCGCAGGTAGAGCGGAATCAATGCGGTGTGCCAGTCGTGGCAGTGGATGATGTCCGGCGCCCAGCCCATGTGCTGGCAGCTCTGGATGACGGCGCGACAGAAGGTCCCGAACCGCAGGTGCTCGTCACCGTCGCTGGCGTAGATCGCGTTGCGGCCGAACCGCTGCGGACAGTCGACGAAGTAGATGCTGTGCGGTGAGTCCGGGATCGGCGTGGTCAGCACCGAGAATTGCTCCGCTCGCCCCTCGAACGGAATCACGGCGTTCTGGAGGAATTCCACCGGCGTCAACGCGAGATCGCGGCGATCGATCGTGCCGTAGAGCGGCAGGAAGACCCGGACATCCTGCCCGATGTCGGCGAGGTACCGGCTGAGACCCGCCGCGACGTCGGCGAGGCCGCCCGTCTTCGCGAACGGCGTGAACTCCGAGGATGCCAGGCAGAGACGCAGCATGGCGTGGCCTACACCACCGTTCCCGGTGCGATCGTCGCGCCCCGGTGGACCACGATGATGCCGTCACGGATGCAGTAGCCCTCCCCGTCGGTCTCCTGTACGCCGGCCTCGTTGACGAGCCGTGATCCGTCGCCGATGGTCGCGTCGAGGTCGACGATCGCGCGGCGGATCTCGCAGTTCGCGCCGATGCCGCGGGCGTCGAACGCGTTCGCGCCCATGATGTAGCTCTGCTCGATCACCGTGCCCGGGCGGACGACCGCCCGAACGCCGACGATCGCATCCGCCACCCGGCTCGCCGAGATGATGCTGCCGCCGCAGACGATCGACCGCTGGATGTCGCAGCCGTTGATCTTGCAGCCGGGCAGAAAACGAGGATGCGTGTAGATCTGGAGCTCGGGATCGTAGAGGTTGAGCGCGGGCACCGGCGCCGTCAGCTCCAGGTTGGCCTCGTGGAACGACTTGATCGTTCCGATGTCACGCCAGTAACCATTGTGCAAGAAGGCGTGGACGCGATAGTCGTGGATGGCCTCCGGAATGACCTCTTTGCCGAAGTCGACGGTGCTGGTTCCCTCCAGGAGCTGGCGGATGACCGGCCGGCGGAAGACATAGATGCCCATGCTTGCGAGCACCATGCCGGGCGCGGCGTCGAGGCCGAGCTGCTCGATCGCGTGCTCGTCGAGCGCGAGCCGGTCGATCACCGCGGGGTCGCTCGGCTTCTCGACGAACTCGACGATGCGGCCGGTGTCGTCGATACGCATGACCCCGAGCCCGGGCGCCTCCGCTTTGGACACCGGCTTGACGGCGACGGTCAGATCCGCCTCGGCCGCGCGGTGGTGCCGCACGAACGCCTGCATGTTCATCAGGTAGAGCTGGTCCCCGGAGAGGATGAGGATCTCGCTGGGTTCGGTCTCGCAGAGCCGCGTGAGGTTCTGCCGGACGGCGTCGGCGGTCCCCTGGTACCAGTCCCGCGACGTCATCCGCTGCTCGGCGGCCAGGATGTTGACATACCCCTGGCTGAACGCGTCGAACCGGTAGGTCGTGCTGATGTGGCGGTGGAGGCTCGCGCTGTTGAACTGCGTGATGACGTACACGCGGTTGATGCCGCCGTGCAGGCTGTTGCTGATCGGAATGTCGATCAACCGGAACTTGCCGCCCACCGGCACCGCCGGCTTCGCCCGGTCCTGGGTGAGGGGCCAGAGCCGGATGCCCTGTCCACCCCCCAGAATGGCCGTGACCACGTTGTGCAAGGAGCCCGCCTCCGTCCATTCCGGCGGCCCGCGTCGGCCACCGCCCCACCGGGTTCTTTGTACCAGATTCGGGGCCCCGTCGAGCGGGTGAGCTCGCGTGAAGACGACCGGTCGCGGGACGTCGTCCCGCTACACTGCGGGTCATGACGTCCGTCGCCTTTCTCGCTCCGTACGCAGCGCCGGCCACGCTGCGTTTCGTCCGGGCCGTGGCCGGGACACCCGGCGTGCGGTGCGGGTTGATCACGCAGGAGCCGCTCGAGCGGCTCCCCGCCGACGTGCGGAGCGGGCTCGCCGGACACTGGCGGATCGACGACGCCCTCGATCCGACGCAGATCGCCGCGGCGACGCGGTCGCTCGAGAACCAGATCGGACCGGTCGAACGCCTCGTCGGCATTCTCGAGCAGGCCCAGGTCGCGATGGCCGAAGCTCGCGCAATGCTCGGTCTGCCCGGCATGGACGCGGCCACCGCCGAGAACTTCCGGGACAAGGCGCGGATGAAGAGCGTGCTGCGCGATGCGGGCCTGCCGTGCGCGCGGCACGCGTTGGTCCGGAGCGTGGACGAGGCCGTCGCGTTCGCCGAACGCACCGGCTTCCCGCTCGTCGTCAAGCCGCCGGCCGGAGCCGGCGCGCGGGCAACCTATCGCGTCGAGAACGTGGCGGATCTGCGGCAGGGTTTGGCGGTCTCGCAGCCGTCGCCGGCGTCACCGGCGTTGCTCGAGGAGTTCATGACCGGGCGGGAGTTTTCCTTCGACAGCGTGTTCGTCCGCGGCGACCTCGTCTGGCATTCGTTCTGCCACTATTTCCCGTCGCCGCTCGAGGTGATGGAGAACCCGTGGATCCAGTGGTGCGTCCTCCTGCCGCGTCACATCGACGATGCCGCGCACGAGCGCGTCCGCACGGTCACGACCGAGGCGATCCGCACGCTCGGTCTGTCGACCGGCATGACGCACCTCGAGTGGTTCCTGCGACCGGGTGGTGACATCGCACTGTCCGAGGTCGCCGCGCGGCCACCGGGCGCGCAGTTCACGTCGCTGATCTCGTGGGCGCACGACGCGGACTTCTACAAGGGCTGGGCGGACCTCGTCGCGCACGAGCGGTTCGATCCCCCGCCGCGACGGTACGCCGTCGCCGGGGTCTACCTGCGCGGACAGGGTGGGGCGCGGGTGGCCGCGGTGCACGGACTGGACGCGGCCCAGTCCGAGATCGGCCGCCTCGTTGTCGAGTCGCATCTTCCGCGGCCCGGGCAGCCGGCATCCGGGACGTACGAAGGCGATGGCTACGTGATCCTCCGGCACGAGGAGACGGAGGTCGTCAAGCAGGCGGCCCGCCGACTGCTCGATCTGGTCAAGGTGGAGATGGCATGAACCTGTTGCTGATCTCTCCGGGATTTCCGAGCGAGATGCCGCTGTTCACCCGCGGCCTGGCGCAGGCGGGCGCCCGGGTGATCGGGTTGGGCGACCAGCCCCCCGCCGCTCTGCCCGAACGCACCCGCGCGCACCTGGCGGACTACATCCGGGTGGGCTCGCTGTGGGACGAGATGCAAGTGGTGCAGCAGATCCAGGCGGTGCAGTCGCAGCAGCGGATCGACCGGGTCGAGTGTCTGTGGGAGCCGGGGATGATCCTCGCCGCGCGGTTGCGTGAGACGCTCGGTCTGCCCGGCCTGACGGTCGCCCAGACGATTCCGTTTCGCGACAAGGGCCGAATGAAGGAGGTGCTCGACGCGGCCGGTCTCCGCACGCCGCGGCATCACCGCGCCGTGACCGCGGACGGCGTCCGCGAAGCCGCCGCGGCGATCGGGTTCCCGGTTGCGGTGAAGCCGATCAGCGGGGCGGGTTCGGCGGACACGCACCGGGTCGAGTCCGCGGACGAGCTGGAGCGGATCCTGCCGACGCTGCGTCACGTGCCCGAAGTCAGCGTCGAGGAGTGGATCGAAGGCCAGGAGTACACGTTCGACACGATTTGCATCGACGGTCGGATCGTCTTCCCGAACGTCTGCTGGTATCGGCCCAACCCGATCATCGCCCGGCAGGTCGAATGGATCAGCCCGCAGACGATCGGGCTGCGTCGCCTCGACGTCGAGCCGTTGCGCGAGGGGCTGGCGCTCGGGCGGGCCGTCCTCGACGCCCTCGGATTCCGGACCGGTTTCACGCACATGGAGTGGTTCCGCACCGCGAGCGGCGAAGCGATCTTCGGCGAGATCGGGGCGCGGCCGCCCGGCGCGCGGACGGTGGACATCATGAACTACCTCTGCGACGCCGACTTGTACGCGGGGTGGGGCGAGGCGGTCACCCGCGGCACGTTCAGCCAGCCGACCGAGCGTCGCTACAACGCCGCCAGCATCTTCAAACGCGCGCAGGGGCAGGGCCGGATCCAGCGGATCGACGGGCTCGAGTCGATCCTCGCGCGGTACGGCCCCCACGTCATGAGCGTCGACCTGCTTCCGATCGGAGCGCCGCGACGCAACTGGCTTCAGACGCTGATGTCCGACGGCCATCTCTTCGTGCGTCATCAGAACCTCGACGCGCTCACGGAGATCCTCGACCACATCGGCACGGACCTCCAGATCTACGCCGGCCACTGACCGGAGCCAACGGACTCGACCATGACGCGACGAACGACTCGGGCCCTCGGCATGATCGGGAACGCGACGCCGCGGGGATGCATGGCCCTCGTCGTCGTTCTGGCGGCAGTGGCCGCATGCGCCGACGGACCACCCGCGACCACGCCGGTCCCGCCGGCGCCCGGCACGTACATGGGCCGGACCATCGCGACGACGATGCACTACACCGGTGCGCCATGGCTAGTGCGGGGCTCACGCGAGCGTGAGGAAGGCACGACGCTCCTCCTGGAGAAGCTCGCGATCGAGCCGGGCACGACGCTCTGCGACCTGGGCTGCGGCAACGGCTACTACACGATTCCGATGGCGCGTCTGACGGGTCCGACCGGACGCGTCTACGCCGTCGACATCCAGGGGGAGATGCTGGAGATGCTGGAGGCCGCCGCCACCGCGGCCGGCGTCGGCAACATCGAGCCGACGCTCGGAACGGTGGTGGACCCGAAGCTCCCGGAGGGCGTGATCGATCTCGTGATCCTCGTCGACGTCTACCACGAGATGAGCCACCCCGCGCAGATGCTCGCGGCCATCCGCGAGTCCCTCGCCGAGGGAGGCCGCCTCGTCCTCGTCGAATTCCGCGGCGAGGATCCGAAGGTGCCGATCAAGCCGCTTCACAAGATGACGAAGGTGCAGATCCGAAAGGAGCTCGAGGCGAACGGATTCAAGCTGACCGCGGACTTCGACGGACTGCCGATGCAGCACATGATGACGTTCACGATCGACGGGGCGACCAAGGGGCCGGGGCCGGCACCTCCGCCGTAGCCGCACCGCGGGGCGTCGGGTCAGTTCGGGTCGACCTCGTCCCACGCCGTCATGCGGTACTTGCACCCGCGGTAGAGTCGGTCGGCCCCCTGGGAGAGAATGGCTTCGCGGTAGACGCGGACGTCGTCGATGATCCCGTCGAAGTAGTACCCCGCGCTCGCCTTGCTTCGGCCGAGGGAGCGCTCGGTTCCCCACCCCGTCGAGGTCGCCTCCGTCGACAACACGCCCTGGTCGAGGCCGTTGACGAAGATCCGGTTCGTCGTGCCGTCCCAGCTCGCGACGACGTGGGTCCAGTCGTTCTCGCTGACCTGGCCGTCGGCGGTGTACGCGACGCCGTCCGCGTCGTTGCCCGCACTCCGCCAGTTGCCGAAGTGGATCGCCCCCCCGTCGTCGACCGCGAGGAAGAAGTCGCCGATCGATTCGCCCGTCGTCGAGCGGATGATGCCCATCCCGTAGGTCGTGTTCGCGGCCGACAGGTCGGATGCCTTGATCCACGCGGAGATGGTGAACGGGCCCTCGTACAGCTCGAGGTCGGCGAAGGTGGCGTACTCGGTGCTCCCGTCGAGGCGGAGTCCGTCCCCCACGCGGCCCGGCACGGACCCCGTCGCGAAGTTGAAGCCGACGAGGGTGGCGTCGTTCGTGCGGACGGACGTGTCGTCGGCGGTTGCGCCCGCGGTCTCGTCGAGCTTCCACCGCGCCATGAGCGCGCTGCCCCACTCCAGGCCGCGGTCGAGGATGTCGAGGAACGTGTCGTTGCCCGCGTCCCAGTCGAAGGCGCCGTTGCCGTGGGGGAGAATCAAACGCCGGCCGTCGTACTCGCTGCACCAGTCCATCGCGAGCAAGGCCATGTCGTCGACGCCGGGGTACTCGGCCAGGTTGGTCAGCCCGTGCCGGCGGTGGCTGGCGACGGCGTTGAGGGACTGCGAGCTCGTCAGGATCGTGTTGGTGCCGGTCGAGAGATTCTGCGTGACGTGGTGGTTTGCGGTCTGGACGTCGATCTGGGTGTCGTTGCGGTCGGCGGCGCCGACGGTGGTGAGATCGAAGTTGTCGAAGGAGTCGCCTTCCTCGATGAGGACCCCGATCGGCGCGTCGGCGAGCTTGGCGAGGAGCGTGTTGGAGTCGACGTTCTCCGGCACGTACGCGACGTGCGCCGCGGCCGCCGCCGTGTCGAAGTTGGCCTGAGAGTCGGCTTCGTCGATGTAGGGCACGACCCAGCCCCAGGACTGAAAACGCTTGCGCCGCTTCTCGTCCTCGGCCGGAATCACGGCCGGGTCGTTGACGACGAGCAGCGCCGTCCCCTGACCAAGGTTCGAGGCGACACCGAAGCACTCGAACGCCTTGTCGGTGACGCCCCCCTCGACCTCCTGCGTCGTCAGCGTCGTGCCGTCCCAGTACATCGAGTTGAGATCGCTGCCGTTGTCGGTCGCCAGGAAGATCACCTCGCCCATCTTGACGCCGGGAACCGCGGTGATGACGATCGGGTCGTCTCCCACGTCCGGCCCGGTCGACTCGCCCGACCATGACGCCCCGTTCCATGTCCGGTACCGCAATGCCTTGGTGCCGTTCTCGGCGTACCCGATCATCGCGGTGCCGCCGCCGCGGACGAACGTCAGGTCGTAGCGACGTTCGGTCCGCTCCTTCATGTCACTCTCGAGCTCCTGGTTCGCTCCCCAGGAGGAGCCGTCCCAGACGTTCGCGTTGATGTCCTTGTCGTCGTCGAGGGACGCGAACAGGATCTGATCGCTCTCGGGGTCGGCGGCCAGCTTGTGCCACCGCTGCTTCTTGCCGACGCTGGGGAGCTGCAGCTCGGCGGACCAGGTTCCGGTCCACGTGCGGTAGCGGGGGTTGTTCTCGCCGTCTTCCCCATAGACGAGCAGACCATCGCCGGAGAGGCCCTCCCACGCGAAGTCGAAGACCTGCTGGTCTGTATAGCCACAGTTGGTCTCGTGGGTCGTGACGGCCGTGAACGATGCACCGTTCCAGTAGGAGGCGATGAGGTCCTTCCCGTTGGTCTGCGCCACGAACATGATCTGGTCGGTTCCGGCCTTCGCGTAGAGCTTCACCCACAGGGGCTTGTCCGGCACGACCAGCTCGGCCTCGGCCGCGAGCGTGGTGCCGTCCCAGATCCGGTAGCTCACCTCGCCTCGGCCCTTGTCCCAATAGGCGATCATCAGGTCGCCCGAGACCTGCTCGTACGCGATGTCGAAACAACGCGGGTCGGTGAACTCCGCGTCGTCGCACACCTCGGTGGGCGAACTCCACGAGCCACCGTCGTGGAACAGGAGGTTGACATCCTTGTCGCCGTCGAGCGTCCCGATCGCCATCTCGGACCGGGTCGGGCAGCTCTTGATCACCAGGAAGTTGGGCTCCTTGCCAATGTCCTGGGTGCCGAGCTCGTCGTCCCAGACGTCGCCGTTCCAGAAGGCGTACTGCGGCCACTTGTTGCCGCCTTCGCCGAAGGCCAGCATGGTGCCGCGATCGGCGATCGCCGGCGTGGCCACGAGGTACATGGCGACCACGACGCCCGCGAGGCCACCGGTCGATCCGCCCAGCCTGGAACCCCTTCGTTCACTCACGTCTGACACCCTCGCGTACGATCATTTGAGCGTGGATTCGATCTCCCGCCGCGCCGGTCCGTCACGGCCGGTGCTGGTCAGGGTCGTGTACTCGTTGCTGGTGGTCTGGGTCACGACCACCTGGGCACCGCCGATCGCGGGGTCGTTGGCATCGGTGGCGTCGTCGGAGATGGTGCCGATAACGCCGTCCGCGTCCTCGTCGGCGTATTCCTGCAGCTCCCGCATCGCCATGTTCATCCCGGCTTCGGCGGCGTAGAAGGACTGGACGGTCTCGAGACGCCGGAGCGTGAGATCCTGATCCCGCGAGCCGCCGAGAACCATGCCGATGACGAGCAGCTGCACGGCCAGCAGCACGATGAGCATGACGACCGCGGCCAGGCCGCGGCGATGAGTTGGGCGAGATCGCATGGTCCGCGTCCTCAGTCCGGATTCCCAGGGTCGGAATCGGCACACGCGGGCCGGGGCTTGAGGCGGTTCCGGGGGACCGCACATTCTGCCGGTGGGGCCGGATCGTCCGCCGCCGCGGCCGGCCCCTGCGAGCGGCCGGATCGGGTCTCGAACCTGCGGTCGATCCGGAGCCGAACGGTGGTTATCGTGAAGTGATGGAGAGCCGGCGGATCCGACGCGAGAAGAAAACCGTCTCGATCATGATCGAGATGTACTGCCGCGACCAGCACGACGATCCCGCGACGCCCGGGCTCTGCGATGGGTGCCGGGAATTGCACGAGCACGCGATGCTGCGGATCGACAAGTGCCCGTTCTGCCTCGCCAAGCCGACGTGCGTGAACTGCCCCGTGCACTGCTATAAGAAGGACATGCGAGCACGCATCCGCGAGGTCATGGCGTACGCCGGCCCGCGGATGATGCGGCGGCATCCGATCCTGGCGATGATGCACGTCGTCGACGGCTTCCGCAAGGTCGAGGCCCCGTCACGCGCACGAGGCGGGGTTCGGCGCGGGTCCTGAGTCGGGCACGAGGGACAGGCTCGTGGTCGGCAAAATCGGAGCGGTTTCCCGGTGGGCGATTCCGCCGGTCGACCGGATCATGGCACGGCTCGTTGGGATCGGCGCGGGGGATGCGGTGAGGATTCCGAGAGAATGGCAAGGAGATCGATGATGGCACTCCGTGGTCGAAGGTTCGGCGTGTTCGCAGTCTCGTCCGTCATGCTCGCGACGCTCGTCTCGTGTCAAGGCGTTTCCCCGATGCAGTCGGCGCGGGAGGCGGGGTGGCAGCATTACGGAGGGGAAGGGGACGGAACGCCCGTCGCCCTCGGCGTCATCGACGGGACCGAGAGGAACGTGGTCGTGACCGGGACGATCGACTCGGTCTGCCCGAAGAAGGGCTGCTGGATGCGGGTCCGAGAGGGCGACGGCGAGCTGTTCGTTCGCTTCCGCGACTACGGCTTCTTCGTTCCCAGGAACGCGGCCGGTCACGAGGTGGTGATGTTCGGCACCCCCTCCGTGAAGATCGCGTCGGTCGAGGAGTTGCGGCACTACGCCGAGGATGCCGGCCGGAGTCCGGAGGAGATCGCGGTCATCACGGAACCCGAGCGTCAGATCACGTTCATGGCAGACTCGGTCTTCATCGACGGGACCGGGCTCGAGGAGCCGCACAGTCAGTAGAGCGGCGGCGGGCGGGAGTCATGACGGGTCGGATGCGCGGCCCGTGCCGCGATCGGACGCTCTGCGGGTCACCCCGCGGGGGCAACGTCACCGGAGGACCACTTTGGTCGAGAAGACGGGGCCGCGGCGTGACGCCGCGGGCCCGGGTTGCGTCGTCGCCTCGCAGAGGGCGGGCCCGCCCGGATCACGTCCGCGTACGATGATCAGGCCCATCGAGCCGATGCGGGAGCGACGACGGCAGGTTGAGGCCGGATCGATCGACCGCCCGCGCGGGGGCTCGATCGGGTGCCGAGGTCTGATGGAGAGCACCATCGTGTGGCGGAGCATGCGCTTCTTCGGGCGGAGACCAGGCTGGTGTCTCGCTCTTCTCGCGACGGCCATGACCGCGCCGGCGTTGGCCCAGCCGGCCGTCGTCGAGCTCGAGACGACATGGGTCTTCGACGCCACCGCAGCCCATCCCGGAAGCACGGTTCACGCCGCGATCGAGTTCACGCTCCCGCCGACGTTCCACGTCAACTCGGACCGGCCGCTCGACGAATTCCTGATTCCCACGGTCCTCACGGCAACGGTCCCCGACGGGTTCACCGTGCTCGAGGTCGTCTATCCCGAGCCCATCGGCATCGACGTCCAGTTCTCCGAGGCGCCGCTGTCGGTCTTCGAACGCGTGTTCGTCATCGGCGTCGCGATCGCGGTCGGTGCCGACGTACCGCCCGGCGCGTACGCCATCGAGGGCAGCCTCCGCTACCAGGCGTGCGATGACATGTTCTGTCTTGCGCCGACGACACGCGAGCTGACACGGACGCTCTCGGTCGTACCGGCCGACGCGCCGATCACGAAGATCTCCAGTCCGCTTCTCGATGAAATTGCCTTTTCGTCCGAGCCCGTGGCGCCGGTTCATCCTCCCCCGCCGCCACCACCGACGACCGTCATCGTGCAGAACGACTGCGATGTGGTGGCCGAGCTCGAGGGCTTCACGGTGCTGGCGACGGCCGGCGGCTACATCGGGCGTGACGACTTCCTGGAGTTCGTCGAGGGCGCCGAAACGGGGATCGTCGCTCGCAACATGCTCGAGGGAAAGGGCACGCTGGCGATCGTGCTGCTGGTGACCTTGGGTGGAATCGCTCTCAACCTCACACCGTGTGTCCTTCCGCTCATCCCGATCAACCTCGGCATCATCGGCGCCGGGGCGTGGGCGACCTCCCGCGCCCGCGGCTTCGTGCTCGGGGGGACGTACGGTCTCGCCATGGCGTCCGTGTACGGCATGCTCGGGCTGATCGTGATCCTCACCGCCGGCACGTTCGGGGCCATCAACAGCACGATCTGGTTCAACGTCGGCATCGCCGTCCTGTTCGTCGTGCTCGCACTCGCCATGTTCGATCTGATCAACATCGACTTTTCGAAGTACCAGGGGAAGTTCGACCTGTCGCAGGCCAGGAAGAAGGGCACGGTCGCGCTCGCGTTCGGAATGGGCGCGATCACCGCGCTCCTCGCCGGCGCCTGCGTCGCCCCGGTCGTCATCCAGGTCATCGTTTACGCGGGCGATCAGTACACGAAGGGCGAGACGCTCGCCCTCGGCCTTCCGTTCTTCCTCGGTCTCGGCATGGCGCTGCCGTGGCCCTTCGCGGGCGCGGGACTTTCGTTCCTGCCCAAGCCGGGGGCCTGGATGGTGCGGGTGAAGCAGGTGATGGGGCTTCTCATCCTCGCGTTTGCCGCGTACTACGGCTACCTCGCCTGGCAGATCTACGACAACACGCGGGTCGACCGCGACCTCGTGGCCAGCGCCGCGAGAGCCCAGTTGGCAGAGGGCTGGACGGACTCGATCTGCGAGGGGCTCGCAACCGCCAAGGCGGAGAACAAGCTCGTCCTCGTCGACATGTGGGCAACGTGGTGCAAGAACTGCCTGGCCATGGACAAGACGACCTTCCAGGATGAACTGGTCGTGGCCCGGCTCGACGACTACGTCAAGGTGAAATTCCAGGCCGAGGACCTCGGCGTCCCGCCGGCGCGTGATCTCATTGCCCACTTCGAGGGGATCGGCCTGCCCACCTATGCGATCCTGCGACCCGCGGACTAGGACGGATCAGCGTCGGGTGTGCCGCCGGCGACGCAGACGCGTCGCGGAGCGCGGCTATCATTGATGGGGAGAGAGCGTGTGCGGTGGAGTCCGAGATGAAGACAGTCCTCGTTCCCGTCGATTTTTCACCCGTGACGAAGGCGGTGCTGGATGCGGCCACGACCATTGCGTCCGCTGTCGGCGCGAAGATCTTCCTCGTTCACGTGGCGCCGGTCTTCGTGCCCGATCTGAAGAATGTCCGGGTGCCGCAGCACGAACGCGACTTCGTCGCCCACAAGCTGCGCGAAGAGCACCGAGACCTGCAGGGTCTGTCGGAGGATCTCGCGAAACGCGGCTGTGACGTGGAGGCCCTGATGGTGGAGGGGCACGGGACGGTCGAGAAGATCCTCGACGAGGCGACACGTCTCGACGCCGACCTCATCGTCGCGGGCTCACATGGTCACGGCCGACTCTACGACATGATCGTCGGGAGCGTCTCCGAGGGGATCCTCCGCAAGGCGAAGGTGCCGGTGCTGGTCGTGCCGGCAAAGAGCGATTGACCCACGGACGCGGGGGCGGACGCGGGGGCGGGCGCGGACGCGGACGCGGACGGCCCCCCCGCGAGTTGCGACGGGGGCGGTTGCCCGTACGCTGTTGCCATGTCGCTCGGACCGATCCGCCCGCGCTTCAAGATGGTCGTTCCCGGCACCGTCGACGAGCAGATCGCCCTCGTCGCCGCGGCCGTCGCTCGTCAGAACAGCCGGTGTGTTTCGCGCGTGTTGGGGAATCACGTCGAGATCACGGTCGTGCGGGAGGATCGGCACCGCTGGTCGCCGTGCGTCCAGCTCGAGTTTCGCACCTCCGATGAAGGGACGATCGTCGATGGGCTGATCGGTCCGCATCCGAACGTCTGGACGCTGTTCGCGTTCGTCAACATCACGATCTTGTCGGCAATCGGGCTCGGGCTGATGCTGGGTCTCGTGCAGCTGTCGCTGGGACAGACCGCGTGGGGTCTGTGGACGGTGCTTGGCGGAACCGTCCTGCTGGCCGCCAGCTACCTGGCATCGCAGGTTGGCCGGCGGTTCGCGGCCGCACAGACGCGGCAGTTGATCGCGTTGTTGGAGGAGGCGTTGGGGGCGGAGGGATCGAGGAACGGAAATAGAGGACGGGGAACGAAGATCTGAGCAAATGTTCGGGCGAGGCAGGGCCGGCGCCCGTCGTCAGGCGTACTCCCAGACTCCCGGGTGCCACGGACAGCGAAGCGTCCGTGCCGTCAGCGTGCATTGCGGTGGGGTGTCTGACTCCCCTGCGCGACGGGCGACGCACGGCACGGACG
>JABDLI010000259.1 GCA_013003065.1 Phycisphaerales bacterium
GGCGAAGGTCGCGCAGTCGGTTCCGAGGCCGGACCACGTGCCGCCCGCGCTGATGCAATCAGGTTCGGACGCGTCGGTGCAGGAGCCGTCGTCGAAGCAGCACGCGCCGGCCGGGCACGAAGCGGTCGCGCAGCTTGTGTCGTCGCCCTGGTAGTCTCCGCCGTCGGAGAAACACGTGTCACCGCCGATGATGGTCTCTTGCCGGCATGTGCCGTCGGGGAGGCAGCACGCGCCGGGCTGCGGGCATGCGAACGTCGCGCAGTCCGTTCCCACGCCCGACCAGACGCCACCGGCCGCCGCGCAGTCGGGCGGGGTGAGATCCGAGCACATGCCGTCGGTGAAGCAGCAGGCGGCCTCGACCCACTTGTAGGTGTAGGTGACGGTCACGGTGCCCGACGCGCCGAAGTTGGTGACCACCTGGGTCCACTCGGTGGTTCCAGTCGCGGCGAATCCACCGCTTCCGAGCAGATGGGCGGTCACCGAGCCACCGCCAACGAACACGTCGAGTCCCTCTGGGTCACTCCTCGTCTTGGTAGCCGAGTCGGTGCCGGTAAGCTGGATGAAACCGAAGTCATAGAAGTCCGGTCCGCTGCCGGGCACGCCGTCGGATGGAGCCACTCCATCCATCGGACCGTCAAAAGTACTCTCGATGCCAATGAACTGATTAATGTGCTCCAGATCGACCATCATTGTGCCCGTCAGATTCAGGGCTAGTTCCGGCGCTGGTAGCGTGGAGTCGTTCTCGACCGTCACGTTCGCGCGGATGGTCGTTTCCAGATCGACGGTCACCGACTGCAGCACGCGGGCGCCGCCCTGGTCGTCGAACTGATCGAATTGGAGATCCTGCTCCCCCGGGGCCAGCGGGAAGTCGTAGGGCTGCTGCAGGACCTGGGTCTGATCGTCGGGTCGCGCCACTGCGGTGGCCGCCGGGGCCGCGATGGCCAGAGCGGCCATTCCTTGCAGCCACCACCGCCATGAGCCGAACCACCGACGCTGCAGAGCATTCGCCATCGGATCCGGGAGCCGCGTTTCCCCCGGGCCCGAGCCCCGGCTCTTGCGACTCCCCTCCCATCACCGACGGGCCTGCCTCCCGTACCCACGGATTGTACGGTGACGAGTCCCGAAGCGATGCACGCGATCGCCATTCCGGCGACATTCGCACGATCCGAGTCGACAATCCCGTGCCACGCTCGCGTCATCGCGACGAATACCTGCGTAGAGTGCCGCCAACCGGCGACTGGAGGCTCGAACATGGCCAGGCAATCGATCGATACCGCGGCGGTGCACGCCGGCGAGCCCGAACCCCGGATCAACGGCGCGGTCGAGATGCCGATTTTTCAGTCGGCGAACTACCTGCACGAGGGGACCGACGACTACTTCGCCACCCGCTACGTGCGTCTCAACAACTCGCCGAACCACCACGTGCTGCACGCCAAGCTGGCCACGCTCGAGCACGCCGAGGCGGCGCTGGTCACCGCCAGCGGGATGGCCGCGATCTCGACCGCGCTCTTCTCCGTGCTCGCCGCCGGTGACCACCTGCTGATGGTCGACTGCCCGTACGGCGGCACGCGGAGCTTCGTGACCGAAGAGCTCGCGCGGTTCGGCATCGAGTCCACGTTCATCGACGGCAACGATCCGGCGCGCTGGGAGGCCGTCCGGCGCCCCCGCACCCGGGCGATCTACGTCGAGTCGATCACCAACCCGCTCATGACCGTGCCCGATCTCGTCGCCGTCGTCGACTTCGCCCGCCGGCACGGACTCGTCTCGCTGATCGACAACACGATCGCGACCCCCGTGAACTTTCGTCCGGCCGAACATGGGTTCGACCTCTCGTTGCACAGCGCGACCAAGTACCTCAACGGCCACAGCGACGTCGCGGCCGGAGCGATCATCGGACGCGCTGCGCTCATCGAGACGGCCGCGCGGATGCTCAGTCACTTCGGCGGCTGTCTCGACCCGCACGCGTGTTTCCTGCTCCAACGCGGGCTCAAGACGCTGCCGCTGCGGGTGCGGCGTCAGAGCGCCTCGGCCCTCGCGCTGGCCGAGATGCTCGACGCGCACCCGGCGGTGGCCGCCGTTCACTACCCGGGTCTCCGCAGCACGCCCGGTCACGCGTACGCCCGCGAAGTGTACGAGGGGTTCGGGGGCATGCTGAGCTTCGAGCTCGTCGGCGGCGTCCCGGCCGCGGAGCGTCTCGTCGAGCGGCTCACGATCGCGCTCCACGCCGCGAGCCTCGGCGGAACGGAAACGCTCATCGTCCGCCCGTCCGTCACCGCTTACGCGAGCGTCGCGCCCGAAGAGCGCCGGCGGCTTGGCGTGACCGACGGCCTGCTTCGTCTGAGCGTCGGCATCGAGGATCCGGGCGAGCTGGCCGACGACTTGCGGCAGGGGCTGGACGCCGTCGCGAGCACGGCGGCGTGAGGCGCACCGCCTGGTGGCGGTGGGGAGGACGGGCGCTCGGCGCGTTCGGCGGTGGCGTCGTCCTCACCGTCGCAATTGCGTGGGCCAACGTCGGGCGTCACGCCGGCGGCGGCAGCGGGTGGCGACCGGAGCCGCTGACCGCAGCGGCGGCGATGCAGTTGTGGCAGACCGAGCGTCCGGCGGACTTTGCCGAGCAGACGACCGGCGGGCACACGGCGCGCTCGGTCGCGTGCACGGTCACGGTCGCCTTCGGACGCAGCGCGGGCGGGCCCGAGGCAATCTGCGAGCTCCGGTACGGCTGGCCGATGCGTGCGATGCGTATGGTGAACTACCGTACCAACCCGCCGCTTCCCGCGACGCGACAGTTCCGCGGCGCCTTCCTGACCGGCGGCTCGATCCTTCCTCCCGCGGTGCCGTGGCTCGTCGTGTGGCCGGGACTGCTCGTCGACGCCGTCTTCCTCGCGGCCGCGTCGGTGCTCGTCGTGATGCTCGTGTCGGCGGGGCGGCGGTGGTGGCGACGCCGCCGCGGTCGGTGTGGCGGGTGCGGGTACGACACGCGGCTCATCGACGCGACGCGGTGTCCGGAGTGCGGGGCGACGCTGAGGCCGCGTAGCTGACGACGTTCAGGCCAGGTCGTCCGCGAGCGCGAGCGCATCGGCTCGCGCGCCGTTGTAGCCGGCGACCAGCCGCTCCGCGGGGTCGCGCGGCAAGTCGTCGGCGATGATCTGATGGGCCGAGGTCCGCACCCGGTAGCGGCCGGGCCGCACCGTCGACGGCTCCAGGAGCCAGGCGTCACGCCGGTTCGCGCGATCAATCAAATCCCGTACGAGCTCGTCCATCCGAAGTCCCTCCTCCGAATTCGGGGGCGGCCAGCGTAACACACCCCGCCAAAATCGGGCAGCGGGGGCAGTCCCGGAGCCTCCGCGGGGGTCTGGCCGCGAGAAACCATCCGTGGCGGCCCCTACGATCGGGGGAGGACAAGACACGCGATGCGACGAATCCGCGAGTCAATCGAGAAGATCGCAGGTCGCGCCCGAGAGCGGGCCATGTGGTGGGCAGAGCCGTCCGGTCGTGGCGACGACCTCTACGTCGTTCGATCGCGGTCCGGCGTCGTCGCCGACGGGCTCACCCAGCAGCAGGCCATGTCGATCGCGGGCGAATACAACCTCGCGCGGAGCGATGCCGAGACGCTGTCCCGCACCCGGCGGCGGCGGGGGCGTCGGTCGGCCTGACGAGGACGCGACGCGGAACCCATCCTCATCTACGCCACGCCGGCCGGTCGTTCGCCAACCTGGCCCAGCTGCCGCAGCTCCGTCTGCGGGGTCGAGAGCCACTCGATGCCGTCGTCGGTGACCAGAAGCATCTCCTCCAGCCCCAGGTACCCCCGCCCCTCGACGTTGTCGACGCCAAGTTCGAGCGTCAACACGTTGCCGGCTTCGACCGGGTAGTAGGGCGTGCGGCCGTACCGCTCCCATCGCGGTCCCAGCACGCCACCGCCGTCGTGCGCCGCGCGCCCGACGTGGTGTCCCGTCGCGTGTTCGTAGGACGGATAGCCGGCGGCGGTCAGTGTCGTGCGCGCCGCTTCGTCGACTTCCCACCCGAGGACTCCCGGTCGCAGCATCGCGGCGGCGGCGTTGATGGCCGCGACGATCGCCTCGAACGCGTGGTGGATCGCCGCCGGTGGCTCCGGGTCGGCGGGGCTCGGCACGTACCACGCGCGTTGAAGATCCGAGCAGTAGTCATCTTGACGGACGCCGAAGTCGAGGTGAAAGACGTGCCCGGGACGCACGGCGAGTTCCGGCGACGGCACGCCGTGCCCGACCATCGAGCCGGGGCCGGTCGTGACGATCGGGCACATCGCCCGCTCCCAGGCCGTCTCGACGCCCCGCGTCGCCGCCTGCTCGTGCATGAACGCCGCGATGTCGGTTTCGGTGCGCCCGGGTCGCGCGAAGCTCGCGACCGCGGCGAAGATCTCGTCGGTCGTCGCGATCGCGTGGCGGATCCGCGTGACCTCGCCGGCCGTCTTTCGTCCCCGCAACCGGTTGATGATGGTCCCCGCGCTGACGAGCCGTTTTCCGTACGGGGTTCCGTCGAGGTATTCCTGCAGGAGCAGGTACATGCCGTGGGAGAGCCCGTCCGCCTTGACGTCGTGGGGGGAGAAGTTGATGGCGAGCCGGCGGGGGTCGATCTCGGCGAGGATCTCACGCAACGGCGTGCGGATCCCCTCGACGTAGGGGATGACCTCCTTCCACACGCCGGTCTGCCGGACCGCCTCGTCTTCGTACTTGCCGACGATGGCGATCCGCCGGCCGGTCGCGGTCAGGATCAACGCGCTCTGCCAGGTGAGCGGCTGCCCGAGGATCATCGGCAGCACGGGGTCGCCGCTCTCGGTCGTCTCGCGGACGAACGTGAGCCACGCGTCGATCTGCTGCTCGCGCAGGACGGTCGCGGCCTGTTCGACTTTCTCGCTGAGCAGCTCGTTCATGAACGGGGCTCCCGCGGTTCGGATCAGCTCTCCTCGAGCGAAGCATAGACCGCATCGCAGGAGAACGCGGGGTCGCGGCCGGTGATCGCCCGCACGATACGCTCGACGTGGACGTGACTGTTCTCGATGAACACCCGCGTGCGTCGCTGGCTCCCGCCGACGGCGGTTCCGGCGACGTACACGCCGGGCACCGGCGTCTCCATCGTTTCCCGCTCGTGCCGCGGCGCGCGAGCGTCGCCCATGAGCTCGACGCCCAGGTCCTCGAACAGCCGTGGGTCCTGCTCGTAGCCGGTCAGCAGCAGGACATCGTCGGCGGCTACGGTGGTGATCGGCTCGGCGGCTTCCACCGGTGCGAGCGTGACCGCCTCGGGCGTGATCCGCACCGGCCGCGTGCAGGGATGCCAGCCGATGCGGCCCTGCTCGATGAGCCACTCGATCTCCGGGCGGAGCCAGTACTTCACCCGTCGCGGATCGAACGCCTCGCCCCGGTAGCTCAGCGTGACGTCGGCGCCCACCCGATAGCACCGCAACGCCGCTTCGACGGCGGAGTTCTTGCCGCCGACGATGAGCACGCGACGTTTGAAGTAGCGGTGGGGCTCGGCGAAGTAGTGGCTGACGTGGGGGAGCGTGACGCCGGGCACGCCGTCGAGGGAACGGGGGCGGTGGAGGTTGCCGATCGCGAGGACGATCCGCCTCGTGTCCGTGAGCGTTTCCGTGCGGGTTTCCGGACCCGCGTGACGCGGCGTCGCGTCGGCGTTGTCCTCGGGGCCCCCGACCCCGTGCGAGCTGCGGACGCTCCGCAACCGGAAACCGGTCTCGGTGCGTTCGATCCCGACAACGCGTTCGTAGGTGCGGACGTCGAGGTCGAACTGCCGCACGACCGACCGCAGGTACCCGAGGTACTGCTCGCGCGTGGCCTTGGCCTGATCGGGCGTGACGAGCGGGACCCCCGCCAGCTCGAGCCGCTCCGGGCTCGAGAAGAACTGCGTGCCCGGCGCCCACCACGCGATGGTCGACCCGATGGCCCCCGCCTCGAACTGCACGCACGAGACGCCCGCTTGCCGGAAAGCGACCGCGAGCTCGAGACCGATGGGACCGCCGCCGATCACGGCGACGTCGGAGGGGGGGGCGGGCATGGGCGTCAGGATAGCGGACGCGGGGGCGAACGCGGACACGGACGCGGGCACGGACGCGGGCACGGACACGGACGCGGACGCGGCCACGCCCCCCCCGCTCACTCCTCCGTCGTCTCATACCCCTGCGCCAGAATCAACCGATCCAACGTATACGTCGTCCCGCACTCCGGACAGCTCGTGCACTTGAGCCCCGACATCGCGTACCCGCACGCGGGACATCGAACATCGACCTGCCCGAGCGAGCCCCGCATGCGGCGGCCCTGCTCGAGGCCGAAGACCGCGGGGAGCCACACGGCGACGACGACGCCTCCGGCGACGAGGGTCAGGCCGGTTACCGCGAAGTGGGTGTCATCCCACGGCTGGCGTTGGATCGCGTAGCTGACGACGGTGACCCCGGCGCCGATGCCCGCCATGATGAGGAGCGCGCGGCTCCACGCTGCGGCGCCGCGGCCGCTGCGTCCCGGACGTCGCAGCCGCACGGCCGGACGCCAGAGCCAGACCAGAACGAGGATCCACACGCCCCCCGCGATCGACATGCCCGTCGTGATGTGTCGCGCGAGCACGTCACCGACGACCCGGCCGAAGGCCGCGGGGCGGAACATTCCGAAGAGCCACCCGCCGAACATGCCGAGTCCGGCGAGGATCAGGCCGGACGCGACGCTCGCGGTCAGGCACACCGCGGGACGAAGCAGACCATCGCCTCGGAAACGGCGCCAGATGCGATGGAAGGAAGCGTCCATGAGAGGTCCTCGTACGGAGACGCGGCGGGGACCGGATACACTATCCGGCGCCGCGTCGGGGTGACGCGCGTCGAGGTTGATTCCCTCAGTTTGGCGGACCGAAACGTGCCGGACTCCATTGAACGCGTGCAGCTTCTCGTGCTCGACGTCGACGGCGTCCTGACCGACGGTCGCATCACGTACGACGACCACGGCCGAGAGCTGAAGAGCTTCCACGCGCGGGACGGGCTGGCGCTTCGCCTCTGGCAGCGGCTCGGCCACGAGGTGGCGGTCATCACGGGCCGCCACGGGATGGCGTTGCGGCACCGGCTGGGTGAACTCGGGGTCCGCCACGTCTTCCAGGGCGTCGACCGGAAGGTCGAGACCCTCCGCGGCGTGCTTGCCGATTGCTCCCTCTCCGCGTCGGAGGCGGCGGTGATGGGGGACGATCTGCCGGATCTGCCGATGCTGCGGGTGTGCGGCTATCCTATGGCCGTCGCCGACGCGGTCGAGGAGGTCCGCCTCGTGGCGTCCCACGTCACCGACCGCCCCGGCGGCGCCGGTGCGGTTCGCGAGGCCGTCGAGCATCTGCTCAAGGCTCAGGGCCGGTGGCCCGACGCGATCGCCGGATACTCCTGATGAGACGGGTCGCCTCGAAGCCGGCCCGAGCAGCGTCTCGATGAAGCCACCCGCATCCCCCGCCCCCGAGTCCGCTCCCCCCCCGCCCCGGGTGCAGCGCGGACTGCGCAAACCGTTGACGCTGTTCGCATGCGGACTGGTGCTCGCCGGTCTGCTGCTGACCGTCGTTGCGCAGCTCGACCGGACGGAGGAACCGGCGCCCCCGCCGACGCCGGACGTCACCGAGCTGCTCGCGCCGACCCCGCTGACGCCCGAAGATCGCCGCGCCGGTCGCCGCTTCGACCAGACCCGCTTCGATCTCCCCGCCGAAGGGTGGATCCAGATCTCCGGTCCGACCGGCGAGCTCGCCCAGCAGTACCGCTTCGACCGACTGGACCCCGATCCCCCTTCGCACGGAGCGGGGTGGCTGCACATGACCCGCCCGGAGCTGGAGGTGTACCTCGAGACCGGACGCGTCGTCACGCTCCGCGGCGCGTCGGCGTTCGGCTACGCGCCGAACCAGGCGGTCGAGTCGGGCACATTGACGGGCGACGTCGAGATTCGCCTCTACGAAGAGACGGCCGGGGCGCGGCTCGATCCGGATGTCGACGAGCCTTCGCTCGTCGTGCGCACGCCGGAAGCGAGCTTCGACAACATCCTCGGCGAGGTGCGGTGCGACGGGGCGATCGCGATGGAGTCACCGCACGGCGAGTTCGTCGGTCGCCAGCTCAAGCTGCTGCTGAACGACCAGGAAGATGTCATCGAGCTTCTCCGGCTCGAGCAGATCGACTTCATCCGCCTGGCCGCCGCGCCGGTGTCGGAGCCGGAGCCGGCCCGAGACGACACGCCCGCGGTCAACGCGACGAGCGCGCGCGGGTCCTCGCCCCCGCCCCGTGCCGTCACCGCGGCGTCATCCGGCAACGACGCGGCCGGCGTTTCGAACGCCCCCGCCGACGCCCGCGTCGCCTCCCCGCCGGCGGCAGCGACGGATCCCGAAACCTACTACCGCCTGATCCTCCACGACGACGTCGAGATCCTCCAATCCGCTGCCGACGGCGATCGGGGGGCGCGGGGGGACACGCTCACGATCTACTTCACGATGGCCACGGAGGGAATGGGCATGGTGGCCGCGGGCGTCACCCCGGTCGCCCCCGCCTTCGTGCCGCTGCCGTCCGTTCCCTTCCTCGCGGTCTCCTCGGCGCTGGCGGCGTCCGGTGCGTCGTCGCCGACCGCCCTGGCTCCCCCGCCGGCGGTTGGCGACACGCGGATCACGTGCGGCGGCGGCATGACGATGGTTCCGGTCTCCCGCCGGGAGGCGGCGTTGCCATCGCCCCGCGACGGTCGGGTCGAGCTGAGCGGCGCGCCGGTGCGGATTGACGACACCGCGCTCGACGCCACCGCCACGTGCGGGCAACTCCACTACCACACGCTGACCGGCATGATCGAGCTGATCGGCGACGCGTCCTTCCCTCTTCATCTCGCGACGGCGGAGCTGGACGCGGAGGGGTCGCGTCTCCAGCTCACCGCCTCCGAAGGGCGAGGCGTCTTCGTCGACGCCGGGGTCATGCGCTTCGGGAACGCCGCCTCGGACGCCGACCCGGAGACGCTCTCCATCACGTGGCGGGACGGCGTCGACCTGGTGTTCGCACCGGCCGGCGAGAACGGCGGGCTTGGCGCGCTGCGGCAGGCAACCTTCCGCGGCGACGTCGACGCCCGCGGCCGGCTCCTGCGCGAATCGGAGGACACCACGGACGCCCTCCCCCCGAGCACGCTTCATTCGGATCAAGTGGCGGTCTTCCTGCGTCCGGGCGCAACCGCATCCGATCGCGCGGGGCTGGAGCGACTGGTGGCCGACGGCGCCGTGGCGGTCGTGGACGCGGATCGCCGCATGTGGATGGATCACCTGGACGTCGCGTTCCGGGGGCCCGGCGACGACGAGGAGCAGGATCAGGTCGAGACGCTGCTCGCCCGCGGCAATGTCCAGCTCGGGCTGGCCGACGGACGCTGGGTTCTTGCGGACGAGCTCACGGCCGATGCGGAGGGCCGACACGTGACGCTGACCGGCAGCGACGTGCGGCTGGTCCACGGCGTCCACGTCATCGACCAGACGCATCGGATCACGATCGACGAGACGGCGGAGCGGTTCGTCGTCGACGGACGGGGACGGCTGCGACGATTCGATCGTGTCGTCGCCGGGGAGGCGGCGAGCGGCCCGCTCGAGCGAACGCTCTTCGACCACGTGCCGGACGCCGGTGAGGAGCTTCGCGTGACCTGGACCGAGGGAGTGGAGGTCGCATCACGAGCGCCCGCCGAGGGCGAACGCCGGTTCCGCCGCGCCAACGTGCGGGGCAACGTTACGGCCCTGTCGCCGGAGATCAAACTGACCCATGCCGACACGCTCGCCATCGACTTCACCGACGAGCCGGACGCGGGAAGCCGGATCGAACAGATCGAGGCAACCGGCGACGTGCGGCTCCGCAGCGCCGGCGAACCGGGACGCATGCGGTCCGACCACCTGCTGGTCACGCTGACCGAATCGGTCGACGAGGCCACCGTGCCGACCCGCATGGTCGCCCGCGGGGACGTCGAGATCGCCGACGACACGCAGACCATGTGGGCGAACGCGGTGACGGTCACGTTCCGCCCGCGTCCGGCGGAGACCGCCGCGGACGATCGACCGGACACGCCCCCCGCGGACGATACCCCCGATGCGTTCGCCTCGGCCCGCGTCGCCGTCGAGACCATCACCGCCGAGTCGGAGGTGCAGCTCGCGCTCGCCGGGGGCGAGCGGGTCATCGCCCGGATGCTCGTGGCCGATCAGGACAAGCAGCAGGCGGCGTTGTACGGGCCCGACCTCGTGGTCCTCGGCGAACAGTACGTCCTCGATCGGGTGGACCGGCTCGATCTCGACCGCCGCACCGGGCGGTACCGCATCAACGGCGGCGGGCGATTTCGGAACTTCGCCACTCCGACGACCGTGCCGGGAGACGCGGGACCGATTCCGCGTCCCCAACGGGATGAGCCGCCTGCGTTGATCGCCGAGTGGACGCGGTCGGCGCTCTACATCGAAGAAGCCGACGGACGCGGCTCGCTCACGCTCGGGGGGAACGTGCAGGCGGACTCCCGTCCCACCGACCTCGAGCTGTCGACGGTCCGGGGTGACGAGGTGACGCTGCTCTTCGGCCCTGCCGCCGGCGACGACGACACGGCCGCGACGCAGGAGCTCGCGCGTTTGCAGGCGCGGGGCGCCGCCGAGCTGGAGAGCCGGCGGTGGCGGTCGATCGGCGCCACCGACGCCCCGCGTGTCTTCCACATCAAGGGACCGGAGATCGACTACGACCAACGCACCCTCGAGGGCTTCGTTCGGGGCGCGGGCGAGCTTCTCATCCGCGACGAGTGGTCCGGTGCGGACGGGGACGGTGGCTTCGCGACGAAGGGCACGACGCTCCTGCGTTGGCGGGATCGGCTGGAGATGACGCGTCTCGTCGACGAGCACTTCGAGGTCGCGATGGACGGCGATGTGACGTGCCTCTCGCGCGGGCTCGACGGGAGCGCGTCGACGCTGACCGGTCAACGTCTGCAGGCGATGGTCGTGCGATCACGGGTGGAGGCGGACGGGGGCGGGTCGGGCCTCGACCTCGGCGGCTCGATGGAGCTCGAGCGTCTCTACGGTGACGGTGGCATCTACGTCCGAACGCCCGAACGCGACGTGACGTGCGACGTCTTCGATTACAACGTCGGCACGGGCCTGGCCGAAGTGCGGGCGACGCCGGGCCGGATGGTCTCGGTGCTCTCCGCCGACGCCGGCGAGCCGCTTCGTCACGAGCGGGTGCTGTGGAACATGCGAACCGATACGATCACGATCTTCCGCGGGGCGGGCGTCGGCGTTCCGTAGCGGCTTTCAAAGAAGGGGAACGACCACAGTGTCCATCCGAACTGGTGATCAAGCGGCGTCCTTCTCGCTGCCGGCGGCCCCCGGAGAGCCGATCGATGTCGGCGCCCACATCGGCCGCGATCGGGTCGTGCTGCTGTTCTTCCCGCTCGCCTTCAGCTCGGTCTGCACCGATGAGATGTGCCGGATGCGCGACGATTGGTCGGCCTGGTCACGGCTCGACGCCAAGGTGTTCGGGATCTGCATCGACAGCCCGTTCGTGACGGCGAAGTTCCGGGCGGAGCTCGACCTGCCGTTTCCGATCCTCTCGGACTTCAACCGCGAGGTGGCCCGTACCTATGACGCGCTCCACGATGATCTCCACGGCCTCAAGGACGTGACCAAGCGGGCGGTCTTCGTGATCGACGAAACCGGCCAAGTGGTCTACGACTGGGTGTCCGACGACCCGGGGGCGATGCCGGATCTGGCGGCGGTGCGGGAGGCGGTCGGCGCATCCCTGTAGGAGTCGCCGCGAAAGCCGCGAAGAGTCGCCGCGAAGACGCTACGCCTCGAGGATGCTCACGATCTCCTCGTCGGTCGGAAACCGGCCGGTGTGGTGCTTGGAGAAGATCACGTCACCATCGACTGCGACGTCGAAGATCCCCTTCTCGCCCTTGATGAGCTCGGAGTCGACGTCGAAGTGCTTCTTGAGCGTCGCCGCCAGACTGGCGGCCTTGGGGCGATAGTCTCAGAGGACGCAGTAGGTGATCGATACGTGCATGCGGGGATGATAGCCGCAAGCGGCAAGCAGCTCCTGACGTGCGGCGAGAGACAGCCGGTGCCACGGACAGCGAAGCGTCCGTGCCGGCACGCGTCAATTGCGGAGGGGAGCGTGACGCCCCTTTGCGACGGGCGACGCACGGCACGGACG
>JABDLI010000260.1 GCA_013003065.1 Phycisphaerales bacterium
CCGAACCATCCCCCGCCCGGCCGGACACCGCACGAACTCATCCACCGCCCCCGCCGCGACGCGATGCCGAATCAGCCTGACGAATACAGGCGCATCACGGTCACACGAGCGTCGCCGCCATCACGTCCAACGAATGGGGGGCAGGCACAGAGACACAGAGGCACAGAGAAGAGGACAACGCGCGTTCGTCTTGGGACGGTCGATCTGTGCGGTAGAATCACCGGACGAAGTGCCTGTCCTGGATTGGGCTGTATCATGAGCGACGATCAGCATCTCCTTCGTCACATGCTCGCCGTGATCGCCTATCGCGGTGGTAACGTGTTGCGCAACGCCCCTGCGGACTTCGGGGCGACGCGTATCCGGGATGACACGCGGAGTGCCGTCGAGATACTCGCCCACATCAACGACGTGCTGTACTGGGGCCTGACCAAGGTCCAGGGCGACCCGGTGCTGAACGAACGGCCCGCCGGCAAGTGGCGTCAGCAGCTCGATGACTTCTATGACCTCCTCGCACGCTTCGACGAGACGCTGCGTTCGATGGACGAGCTGCCGTGTTCCCCCGCGCGGCTGCTCGCAGGACCCCTGGCCGATACGCTCACGCACATCGGACAGCTCGCCACGCTCCGCAAGCTCGCCGGTTCGCCGGTTCGTGGGGAGAGCTACTTCGCCGCCGACATCGAGACCGGACGGGTCGGACCCGACCAGGCTGCACCCGTGAAGGAGAAGCGATAGCGGCGCCACGCCTGGAGAGGTGCGCTCGTTTCGGGGAACAGCTTGCCCGAGAGGAAAGGCGCGGGCGCGCTGCTCGTCCTGCTCGCGCGTTGGGGAAGCTGCGGCTGAGCCACGGTCGAATCTGAAGTCCCGGATGCACGAGGGAGGTCACTCCTCTCCGTGGACCGGGAGGGATAAGATGGCGCACCTGCTTCGCGTCTTCCTGGAGGAAGACGGGCGTTGACGATGACGAGCAGAACGGAGGCGGCGGACATGACGGCGGAGACGACGGATGCCGGGGCCGCCCCCTTGGACGAAGCCATCGAGCTCGCCGGCCTTGTTTCGTACGGCGACGAGTCGGTTGTCAGCCGAACGCTCCTCAAGAGCAAGACCGGGACGATCTCGCTGTTCGCCTTCGATGCGGGTCAGGCATTGAGCGAACACACCGTACCGTTCGACGCGTTCGTCCAGGTTCTCGACGGTTGTGGTGAGTTCACGATTGCCGACCGGCGGCACGAGGTTCGCGTGGGCCAGGCGATCATCCTGCCCGCCAACATCCCGCACGCGGTGCACGCCGTCGGCCGGATGAAGATGCTGCTGACGATGCTCCGTCATTGAACGGGGACCTTGATGCCCGGCGTTCTCCCGCGTCCGACCAATGGAAGCGAGGCGGCACGACGCCGCCGGTCCCCCGCGCAGTTCCTGCACCCGCCGGACGGCGGTGCGAGAAGTAGAAACAAGCACCGCGCGAACATTCAGGAACCGAGGCGGCATGGATGCCGCCGGTGTATGGAGGCGTCCGGCAACAGGGGTCGAGCCGCACGACGCGGCGTCAAAGCACTGTCCCCCGCGTCCGGCAAGCACGTTCCCCGCCCAAGGGCAGGATGCCCGTCGTTCCCCCACGTCCGGCCCGAAGAAGGCGAGCCGCAAGGACGCGGCGTCTCGCGCGCGGGGGTCCACTTCGTGACCTGCACGGGCAGGACGCCGGGGGTCTCCCGCGTCCGCGTCCGCGTCCGCATCCGTGTCCGCGACCGCGCCCGTGTCCGTGTCCGTGTCCGTGTCCGCGTCCGCGACCGCGTCCGCGTCCGTGTCCGTGTCCGCGCCCGTGTCCGTGTCCGTGTCCGTGCCCGCGTCGGCGACCGTGTCCGTGTCCGTGTCCGTGCCCGCGTCCGCGACCGTGTCCGCGACAATTCACACCCGTCCCCAAGCCCGTGTTCGCGTCCGCTCTTCGGTCCGCGCAGATGACGGCGGCGTCCATACCGCCTTGCCTGGGAAGATTTGGACGTGGACCCTTGCGCTGGCATCCTGCCAGTGGACGGTGGTTGTGCTTCTTGGACGCCGGTGGCTGCGTTGTTCACGCCGCGTCGTGCGGCTCGACCTCAGTTGCAGTGGGTCTCATATGACGCTCGCATCCTGCGAGCTGGTCAGTGAAGATTTGGGCGTGGGTTCGACTATTTTTGGCACCGCCTCTGGCGGTGCAGGGCTGCGTGGTTACCGGCGGCGTCCATGCCGCCTCGCGCAGGTTGGGTCGCGTGGTTGCGCGGACGCGTCCGTGTACCAGCGTCGGCGTCCGCGTGTCAGACGCACGGTCCCCACGCCGCCAGCACCGCCAGCAGGTCCGTGAACCCCACGTCCCCGCTGCCGTCGATGTCGGCCGGACACTCGACGTCGCACGGACCCCATGACGCGAGCACGGTGAGCAGGTCGGTGAACCCGACGTCCCGGTCACCGTCGAGGTCGGCCGGGCACGGGAACACCGTCTGGAACTGCCGCATCATCTCGTGATCCTCATGTTCGAGGATGTGGCAGTGGTACGCGAAGAGCCCGGCGAAGTCCTCGAAGCGTGTGATCACGCGTGTGATCTCGTTCGGCTCGACCCGCACGGTGTCCTTCCAGCCGCGTTCGTTTTCCTCCGGCGGGATGGGGTCGCCGATCGGGACGATCTCGTCGTCGATCAGCTCGAACGCCTGGCGGTCGAGCACCTGGAAGAACACCAGGTGCATGTGCATCGGGTGCATGATCCCGGAGCGGTTGGCGAAACGCCAGATCTCCGTCGTGCCGAGGACCGGGTATTCGGTGATGTCGTCCCAGCCGAGACCGTTGATGAGCCAGCGCGATCCGGCGCACGGCTCGGGCTCCTTCGTCATGACGAAGTCGCGCGTCATGACCGCGTCCGCCTCGTCCAGGATCTCCAGCGGGCGAAGGACCTTGGGGACCTCGTACGGCGTGCCCGCGTCGCTGGTCACGACGAACTTCATGACCTCGGGAATCACGCCCACGCCTTCCTCGCCCGGGAACGGCGCCGGGGCGCTGTTCGTGAGGATGATCTCCGTACCGGGCGACGCCGCGCTGAAGTCGACGATCACGTCCGCCCGCTCGCCCGAGGCGAGCAGGAGCTCGGTGAGCGCGACGGAGGTTTCCATCAACCCGCCGTCGGTGCCGATCTGGTGCATGACCGTGCCGTCGGAGAACGACAGAAGGTAGGTGCGCGAGTTGGAGCCGTTCAGGATGCGGAAGCGGTACGCCCCCCGCTTCACCTCGAAGAACGGCCAGACCTTGCCGTTGACGAGCAGCGTGTTGCCGAAGAAGTGCTCTTCCCACTCCTCGGGATAGACGAGCGCCCCGTCGGGCCGGAACTCGCGGTCCTGGATCACGAGCGGCACCTCGAACTCGCCGGCGGGCAGATTCAGGGCGTCCTCGACGTCGTCGCGGATGAGGTAGAACCCCGCGAGACCCATCTGCACGTTCAGCCGCGTGATGCCGAGCGCGTGGTCGTGGTACCAGATCGTCGCGGCCTCCTGCAGGTTCGGATACTCGTACACGTCCGATCCGCCCGGCAGGAACGTGTGCTCCGGGTACCCGTCGCTCTCCTCGGGCACGTGCCCGCCGTGCAGGTGCACGACGGTGCGGGGCGTGTTGCCCTCGTGATCGGGTCCGTGCGGACAGAGATCGACCGGGAGGAAGTGGTCGGTGCGGAGATCGCCCGCCGCGTCACGCAGATCGTTCATCCACGTGACCGTGATCGGCTCACCGGTGCGGGCCTCGATCGTCGGCCCCGGATAGGTGCCGCCGAAGCCCCACACGGTGGTTGGCGGCAGATCCCGGTGCAGGGTCTGCGTGAACTGCGTCATCGCGATCTCGTACTCCGCCGCGCCGCCCGGCTCGCCGACAATGGGCTGGGCCACGGCCGGAAGTGGAAGCGGATCGACGAAGGGCTCGAGGCGACACGGGCTCGGCACGCAGAGGGTGCCGTCACCCGAGTACACGCCGCCGGCGGCGTCGCAGTCGTCGGCGGTCAGCTCGGCGCAGAAGGTGTCTGGTTGGCAGCAGGCGCCGACCGGGTCGGGGCACGGGTCGGGCGAGCAGTCGGTGCCGTCTCCCTGGTAGTCGCCGCCCTCGGCCGCGCAGTCGAGCGCGGTGCGCACGTTGCAACCGCCGTCTGGGAAGCAGCAGGCGCCATCGGGGGCCGGGCACAGGTCGGGCGTGCAGGGCACGCCGTCGCCCTGATAGCCGCCGCCGCCGGAGACGCACGCGTCGCTCGTGGCGACGGTGCACGATCCGTCGGGGAAGCAGCACGCGCCCGTCTCCGCGGGCGGCGTGAACTGGACGGTCAGCCGCGGCCGTCGCCCGCCGCCCGCGCTCCCATCTTCGCGGGTGTTGAACCGCTTGGCCGACGGCGTCGCCGACTCATTGCCGATGACGACCCAGCCGAAGTTGCCGGCCGCGTCGTCGACCCAGCCGCTGACGTCCGCGAGGAGCGACTCCGTCGACGCCCACGTGTAGAAGCCGCTGTCGTCGATCATCTCCGTCGCGCTCGCCGTCGCCACGAACGTGCCGCCGGCCGTGGCCCACGTGTCGCCGGGGTAGAAGCGATGCTCCCACGTCGCGTCACCCGCCGCCGCATCGCCGCCACCGCCTTCCTGCCCGTCCGCCTGCGAGCCGCCCTCGCCCCACCCCTCGAGCACGCGGTGCAACGCGACCGGCTCCGGACCGACGATGGTGCGCGACATGTAGAGTTGCAGCGTGACGGACGTCACGTCCGAACCCGGCGGGATCGCCGAGAGGTCGAACGCGACCAGCCCCCGGCGGCGATCGCCCGATCCGGTCACACCGGTGAAGAAATAGTCTCCCGCGCCGTTGCTCAGGTCGCCCGACTCGCTGTACATCGTGTTGTCGGCGACCGAGACGAGCTCGACCACGTCGGCGGACGCACCCGTCACGGTCAGTCCGATCGCTCCGGCGGCCAAGAGACCGCCCATCGTACGTGCGCACCACATGCCGGGACCTCCTTCGCTGGTCGCCCGCCCGATCTTCAGTGTGGGGAGGACCGGCCGCGGCGTCGATCGGGATTCGGGCCCGTTTGCCGTCCTCGCCCGTATCCGCGCCTACGACCATCTCGATGGTGCCACGGACAGCGAAGCGTCCGTGCCGTCAGCGTCCATCGCGAGGGGAAACCGACTCCCCTCGCGCAGCGGGCGACGCACGGCACGGACG
>JABDLI010000264.1 GCA_013003065.1 Phycisphaerales bacterium
GGGCGGTCCAACCCGCGACCGCACCCGCCGCCCGCGGTGCTCACCGAGTTCGACCGCTACGTTCTGGCGACGCTCGTCGCCGGAGGCGGCTGGAACAAGCGGAGCCGCGCGCGTCTGGTGGCGCTCGCCGCCGCGCACCGCGTCACCGCGGCGGGACTCGTGAAGGTCATGAGCGGGCTCAGCGCGTATGCCCGCGCCGGGGGGCCGCGGCTCGGCGTCGAGGAGATCACGCAGGGAGCCACGCGGCTGCCCGTGCCCCCGTCGGTCGACGAGGGGGAACCGGCCGCCTCCAAGGCGCTCGTCGATCGCCTCGCGGTCGAGCTCGCCGACGACAGCATCGTCAACACGATTCGGCTTTCGTTGTTCTTCGGTCTCGTGACGATCCTGCTCGGCGTCGTGCTCGTGCGGACGCTGTTTCCGTCCCAGCCGGAGGCGGCGCCCGTCGAGACGCCACCGGCGATCGTTGAAACGCCGACGCAACCTCCGCCTCCCCTCCCGGAGACCACGCCGACGCCGACCCGCGTCGCTCGCTTCGCCCCCTTTCCGAGCTTCCTCGGCAACGCGTTGCCGCGGGTGGCGACGGAAGCGGCGGATGCCTGTCCGGGGGTGCCGGCCGAGCTCGATCTCATCGTCCGGAAGCTCTCGCTCGACGGCGATCCGTCCGAAGCCGTGTACCGGCAGTGGACCGCGGCCGTGGAGACGGCGGCGGCGGGATGGGTGCTCGCCGATCAGAGCACGCGTCGTGCGATCGACCGCGCCGTCCGGAGCGTGCTGCACGAGGTGGTGGATGCACCGTCCGCCGGTGACCGGTTGCTCGACGAGCTGACGCCACCGCGTGATCGGCTGCTCGAGCCGGTTGACGTGTGGAAGGGCGCGTGGAGGGCGGGCATGCTCGGCTCGATCAGCGCCGATGCGTCCTTGCCTGCGGCAATCGTCGAGCGGGCGCGGCACCAGCTGGCGACGATCCTGGCGGCGGGCGGCGGAGGGGAGCCGACGGACCGCACGGCGGCGGCCGACGAGTGGCTGCGGATCATGCTGCCTTGGCTCGTCGACACGCTGGAGATCGATCCGGACACCTACGACTACTGGGAAATGTGGCTCGCCGCGCAACGCGAGCTGGGCGGGACGCGGCGTCACCAGGCGGCCCTCCTCGACGCGGTGGACGCGTTGCTTGCCAGCTCGAGCGATCTTTCGCGACCCGGCCCCGCGGTCAACGCCGTGGGGCGGCTGATCGGGCACCTCGACTTCACGACGAGCGTCACCGTCCGCGACGGCGTCCGCGCCCTCTTCGATCGCGCGGAGCGCATCGGGGATGAAGATCTGTGGGTCTTCACCAGCCTGCTGGCGGCGTCGGGCGAGGTGGGGTGGTTCTCCGAATCGCTCGTCCTCCCCGAGCAAGCGGGCCCCCGGTTTCGCAACCGGATTCGCGATCGCATTCTCGACCGGTGGCCGGAGGCGGCGGAGGCTGCGAGCGGGAGCGAGGGCGAGCGTCGCGGTATTGCGGTGGATGCCGCCACCGCCCGCCGGTGGGCGTCCCTGCACGGGCAGGTCGACACCACGACGCTCGGACGCGACGACGAGTCGCTGATGATCCGGCTGCTCGTCGAGGCGAAGCTGAACCAGGTGGCGGCCCTGATGACGCAACGCCGCGTCGACGAGGCGAACGCGGAGCTGGACGAGGTGGAGGACCTGCTGGCCGGCGGTGTGCGGGGCGACGCCGCCGCGTCGCCGCGTTCGGCCCGGTCTGCGCCGGGGGCGGACGGAGAGTGGGCCGCGAGCTACACCGAAGCGCGTCGCAATCCCGCCGAGAAGACGAAGTGGCTCAGCATCCTCCGGCGCCGCGGCGGTGGCGACCTCGGGCCCGTCGACGCCGAGCTCTTCGTGCGCGAGGTCTACCGGGGCTCGCCCCAGGAAGTCCGCGACCTGGCTCGGACGATCGTCGCGGACCAGTTTGCGCACGGGCGCACGGTCGCGATGGAGATGCTCGATCAGTTCCCGTCCTCTCCCCGCAACGAAGCCATCTCGGTCACGCTCCAGCGGTACACGGGCACCGTCCTGCCCCTCGCCGCCGGCGAGGCGTGGCGCGCCCAGACCCGGCTGGCGTTGACCGAGCACGCGCTCGGTCTGCTGCAGGTCGCGGTGCCGGTCGTCGATGTCGCCGCCGGTGAGCTCCGGTCCGTCTACGGAGAACGCGCGGAGATCCTGTCGAATGCCCCGGTGCCGGCGATGGCGTTGCGCACGCCCCAGGAGGCGATCGTGCACCTCGCCGACGCCTGGCGGGATCGGGTGCAGCTCGTGATCGCCCGACGCCCGACCCCGACGGATCTGCCCGGTCTCGATCGGCGGCGGCTGACCCGGGGACGGCTCGCGACGGATCCGTTGCAGCGGGCCGTGGCGGATCTGCTGTCGGTGCTGGACTGCCTCGCCTACGTCACGGTCGCCGAGCAGCCGGGGCGACGCGAGGAGGCGCTCGCCGTCCTCGCCGAATCGGCCCGCCGGCGTCGGATGGCGACGCACGTCATCGCGCAGGCGATCGCGGCGGAACGCGCGATGGGCCGGCTGTGGCTCTTGCGGTTGACGCTCGACGATGGGAGCGGGGCATCATGAGGCGTTGGCACCGTTCATGGCGAGCTGGGTCCGGGATGGCGGGTGGGATCGCGGCGGCGCTCCTCACGCTGCTCGCCGCGGCACAGCCGCAGGGCGGCACCGAGCGGTGGTGGGACGATCTGGAACGCCTCGATCCGCGGGATCCGATGGCGTACTTCGAACTCGGCGAGGAGGTCGCGGACGTCGCCGACACCGACACGCTTCGCGCGCTCGCGCAGCGGCTGCACGCGTTGGCCGGGGTGCTGGACCCGGAGCGGCTTGGGCGGAGCGCGTGTCTCGCCCTTGCCGATCTGGAGGCGCAGCCCTCCGAGCGTCGGCGGCTGCTCGCGATGGCGACCCTGCTCGGCGAGGGGCAGGTGCTGGGGCCGCCGTCGCCCGATGCGGGCCCGGGCCCCGACGACCAGGCCGCCGTTCTCGCGTTGCTGGAAGCGCTGAGCCACTACCGCCGGGGCCAGGGGGCCAAGACGCTCTCGACGCTCAAGACCCCCGGCGCGATGGAGCTCCTGGAACGCTCCAGCCGTTTCATTCCCGGCGGCGCTGAACGACTGCTCGAGGATTGCAAGCACTACCGGGGTCAGCTTCGCCCCGGTCTCTCCGATCGCGATCGCGTTCGCATGTTGCGGATGGAGACGGCGTTGCTCGCCGGCAGCGATCGCCCGTGGTCGACGGCCTTGCTCATCGACGGGGGGGACCCGCTGGTCGAGGTCGATCCCGACGCCATCGTCGACACGCTCGGCATCGACGCGAGCCATCCGTACTTTCGCGGCGGACGCTGGGTCTCCGGCGGGGACCGGCGATGACCACGAGGACGGACCGGTGACGGGGCCGCGTCCGACGGCGGTCGTGATGGCCAAACGCCCGGTGCCGGGACGGGTGAAGACGCGGCTCGTGAAGTCCGGGCATCTCACCGCCGACGAAGCCGCGTCCCTCGCGGCGGCGATGCTCGAGTGCACGGTGCGTCGGCTGGCGACGCGGATGGAGGTCGTGATCGCGTTGGCGGATCACGCGGATGCGACGCTGCCGGCGTGGGGACAACGACGCACGATCGACCAGGGTGGCGGGGATCTCGGCGCACGGCTCGACCGGGTGTGGCGTTCGCTCGATCCCACGCCGGTCGTGGCCTTCTTCGGGGCCGACAGTCCGGACGTTCCCGATGCGATGCTCGACGCAATCCCGCTGGCCCTGGCCGCGGCGCCAATCGCGATCGGTCCCGCCGGTGACGGCGGCTACTGGACCCTCGCGGCCCGCGGGTACCACCCCGAGGTGCTCCGGCGGATCGACTGGGGTGGGCCCGCCGTGTACGATCAGACCCGCCAGAGGGCCCGGGACGCGGATCTGGCCGTGTGCCGACTGCCGAGCTGGTCCGATGTCGACGACGCGGCGGACCTTCGGGCGCTTCGACGTCGCTTGGCCGGGTTGGCTTCACCGGCTCCGCCGCTGGTCGATCTGGCCGGACGATTGCCGGCGGAGCGGGGGACACGACCGGCGGGCGAGGGACGTTCCATGACCGACATGCGAGGTGCCAGGCTCGTGGATGAACCGGCTTCGATCGAGCTCCCCGACCTTTCGGACACGTCGATCCTGATCGTCGACGACAACGCGCAGAATCTGGAGCTGATGCACGCCTATCTCGAGGAGCTGCCGTGCCGGATCGTGACCGCGACCGACGGCATCGAAGCGGTGTCCGCCATCGAGAAGGACCCGCCCGACCTGGTGCTGCTGGACGTGATGATGCCACGCATGTCGGGCTTCGAGGTCTGCCAGAAGATCAAGGCGAGCCCTCGGACCCGTGACGTCATCGTGATCATGGTCACGGCGCTCCACGAAGTCGGCGACTTCGAGCGTGCGGTCGAATCGGGAACGGACGACTTCCTCACCAAGCCCGTCAACAAGCTCGAGCTCACGACCCGCGTCAAGTCACTGCTGCGGGTGGCCCTGCTCAAGCGGAAGCTCGATCAGGTGATGGCGTTGAAGCAGCGGGTCGCGCCGGATGATCGCAGCGACCAGGATCTCGCCCAGAAGCTCGAGGGTCGCGCGGACGAAGGCGAGCGCTGACGCGCCGGGCCCGCGGTCGCAGCCATCTCACGCCGCGGGAGCGCGGGTCACGACGGCGGGCGTCTCCGCATCGCGAAACCAGAACGAGCCGCGGGGTTCGAGCGCGTGCTCGAGGTGGTGGTGGTACCGGCGAAGCGCCGGCAGGTCGAATCGCTCGAGCCAGTCCTTGCCCGCGGTGGGGTTGAGGGCGAGGATCCCATCGATGATGTGCAGCTTGTCGGCCATTCGGTTGCGTGCTCCCGCGTTCGTTGACACCCAACCATCGGCGGGAGCATTGCGTCGGGTGCAACCGATAACTCGTTCGGACACCGTGACTTAAGGTGTCTCCCGGCACCCCCGACCGGTGGTGGTTGGCGGCAGCGCGGACACGCCATCTTGGGGCCGAGCTTTGCGCTCGTGCCCGATCGCTAGGTCGCGAACCGACGCGGACGAAGCTGCGGTAACGCGACCAACAGGTACCCGACGGCAAACAGCACGAGGAAGGGCAGCCCGACGAGCGTGAACGGACGCGTGGCCGACAACGCGACGCCGGCGAGCATCACCACGCCGAGCGTGAGCTCGATGAGACCCCGCGGCAGTCGCCGGCGACGACGCGCGGCGGGATCGAGATCCGAACGCATGCCCCCGGCGAACTTCGGCGTGCGCACGAAGGGGCTCTGCCATCCGAGCACGGCTTCCATGATCGCCTTGGTGTTCAGAACGCTGACGCCGACCCCGACCGCCATCAACGTGAGGAGCTGCCCCAGGAGCGAGAAGCGGAGTCGACGCTGCGCCGCCTGGGAGACGACGTAGAACGCGGCCGCCGCGAACGTGCCGAGGGCGAGCGCGCCGATCCCGAGGCCGAGCGCGAGGGCCGGATGCACACCGGTGCGGGGAAGCTCCACGAGAAACCCGGGCACGATCAGAAGCGTCAGGAGCAGGAGGGCCGCGTAGGGAATCGGGCTCGTGAGGTGAAAGAACGCCTCGATCTTCCGGCCCGGGCTGGCCGGGGATCGGACGATGGTCGGCAGCAGCTTGATGGCGGTTTGCGTGAGGCCCTTGTTCCAGCGGTGCTGCTGGGTCATGAGGGCGCCGATCGTCGGGGGAAGCTCGGCGGGGCAGGTCACGCCCGGCAGGTACCGGAACGTCCAGCCCGCGAGCTGCGCCCGGTAGGACAGATCGGTGTCCTCGGTGAGGGTGTCGTGCTGCCAGCCGCCCGCGTCGTCGATGCACTGGCGACGCCAGATGCCGGCGGTGCCGTTGAAGTTGAACCAGCGGCCGGTCCGCGCTCGCGCCGTCTGCTCGACGACGAAGTGGCCGTCGAGGCACAACGCCTGGATGCGGGTGAGCCACGACTCGTCCCGATTCAGATGCTCCCACCGCACCTGCACCATTCCGACCGACTCATCCGTGAACTGATCGACCGTGCTCCGGAGATAGTCCGCCGGCGGCACGAAGTCCGCGTCGAAGACCGCCAGCAGCTCGCCGGTGGCCGACGGCATCGCGTCGGCGAGCGCGCCGGCCTTGAAGCCCGCGCGACGATGGCGGTGCCGGTACTCGATGTCGTGACCGGCCGCGGCCAGACGCTCGCAGCATCGACGCGCGATATCGGCGGATTCGTCGGTCGAGTCGTCGAGGACCTGGATCTGCAGCCGGTCGGCCGGGTAGTCCAGGCCGCACGCCGCCTCGATGACCCGCTCGGCCACGCGTCGCTCGTTGAACATCGGAAGCTGCACCGTCACGCGGGGCAGCGTCGAGAACCGCCGCGGGGGCGTTGGATCGTCCCGGTCGAGGCCCCCGGAGCGAAGGAAGAGCCAGACCAGCCAGTAGCGATGAAGGCCATAGAGGCAGAACGTCGCGATGATCGCGACGTAATAGGCGAGCAGGAGGGTCGAGAGGCTGATGCTCATGGCGTACGAAAGGCCCGACCGGGGCGGGCGGCGGTCTTCACGAATCGCGTCCGGCCGCCCATTGTTCCACCTTTCGGGCTCGAGGCAAGCGGGTCGAACGACCCGATTCGCCCCGCGGTCGGGGCGAAGGGCGGCCAGCGGGGGTCAGGGGGCCGCGCAGGCTTGACGAGTCCCACGCGGCCCGGAACCGGACGTTTGCGAGGACGCGGGGGCGGATATGGTCTCTTCTGGCGGGGTCGGCGCACGGCGAGACTTCTGCGGCCCTTCGAACCCCGCCCGGGACATTGGAGGCGGTCAAGGCCGCCGAGGAGTACGCCATGGACGAATTGCTGTCCCAGATGGCTGACAAGATCGTCTACATCATCATCGGTCTCTGCTTCATGCTGGGCATCCTGATGAAGGCAATCACCGCCATCGTGACAAACGGATCACGCGAGAAGAGCCGACGCGAGATCGCGGCCTACATCGCCGAGGGATCGCTCACCGCCGATCAGGGCGAGCGGTTGCTGCGGGCCGACGACCGCCGGGGACGGCCGGCCTGAGCCGTCAGCCGGAATGCGCGACGCCCGCGGTCGCAATGACCGTGGCGCTCTTCGCCGGCTGACAGAGCGCCGGTCCCGGCTTCATCGCCAGTATCGCCGCCAGCGTTGTCGCGGCGAGATCATCACGCAGACCGCCGATGACCTCGTCGAGACGCCGGTGCAGTGAACACAACGATCGTTGCTCACCCGTCGAGCCCACCGGGCACGACGTGATGCGTTCGATCGGGTCGATCGCGTTCACCACATCCAGCAGCGTGGTCTTGGCCGGATCGCAGCTCAACTGAAAGCCACCACCGCGTCCCCGCTGCGCGCGGACGAGACCGGCACGGGCCAGCATCTGCAGCACCTTGACCGAATAGTCGGTCGGCAGGCTGGCCGTCTGGGCGATCCGCTCGCTCGTCGTGGGCGAATGGCTCGAGTGCGCCAAGGCGACCATGATTCTCAGTGCATATTCCGCCGTCGTCGAGAGCATGGCATTGCTCCGCTCTCCCGGCACCTCTGTATTATCCGGCGCGCGTCGGGTGATGTCTATTGGGAAAGATCCTCATTGCGGCGGGTCGCCCCTTGACGGTCCTCCGGGGCCTCGATGAGCCAATCCTGCGGTCCGCGGGGGCCCTGCGTCGATCAAGGAACAAGCTTCCGGGTCCCCATCTCATCGAGGACACGCGAACATGAGCATGCCAGCCAGTCGGCAGAGTCGGGGCGGCCTCGCCGCCGGGGTGATCGTCCTGCTGGGCTCGCACGCGGCGGTGGGAGGCGAAATCCCATTCGATGCCCGAACGATCGCGACGGCCGACGGCGCCGCCGCGGTCGCGGCCGCCGATCTCGATGGCGACGGCGACCTCGACGTGCTGGCGGCCTCCAGCAACGACGACACGATCGCCTGGTTCGAGAACGACGGCCTCGTCCCACCCGGGTTCACCGAGCGGGTGATCTCCACGGGCGTCAACGGCGCGTCCGCCGTGGCCGCCCGTGACCTCGACGGCGATGGCGACATCGACGTTGCGGCGGCGGCTGCCAACGGCGACCGGATCTGGTGGTTCGAGAACAGCGGGGCGGTGCCGCCCGGCTTCACCGCCCGTGTGGTCTCCGACGCCGTCGAGCGCCCGGTGGCACTCGTTCTCATCGACGTCGACGACGACGGTGCGACCGACGTCCTTTCCGCGTCCAGCGACGACGGGATCATCGGCTGGCACCGCAGCGACGGCGGGAGCCCGCCGAACTTCGATCTCATTCCGATCGTGAGCGACGCCGACGGTGCGCGGGACGTGCACGCGGCCGACCTCGACGAGGATGGCGACGTCGACGTGCTGGCCGCCTCCTCGTTCTTCGAGGACAAGGTGGCCTGGTACGAGAACGACGGGGCGGCGGATCCCACCTTCACCGAGCACGTCTTGTCCCAGGATCTCCTGCTGCCCACGTCGGTCTTTCCCGCGGACGTCGACCGCGACGGTGACGTCGACGTGCTGACGGCTTCGGGTTTCGACAACAAGATCGCCTGGTTCCAGAACAGCGGCGTGAGCCCGCCGACGTTCACGCAGCGGGTCATCTCCGTGAGCGCCGAGTTCGCCCGGTCGGTGATCGCCGCGGACATCAACGGAGACCGGTACACGGACGTGGTGTCAGCCTCGAATTCGGACGACACCATTGCCTGGTACGAGAACGACCGGGGATCGCCGCCCAAGTTCGTGCAGTGGGTCGTGACCACGGACGCCCTCGGCGCGACCGACGTCGCCGCGGCGGACCTCGACGGCGACGGCGACCCGGATCTCATCTCCGCGAGCGGGTTCGACGATCGGATCACGTGGTACGAGAACCAGGCGCCGCCGGTTGATGATCCGTGTCCGGCGGATCTGGATGGAACGGGGACCGTCGGGTTCGACGATCTCATCGCGGTGATCTCGCAGTGGGGAGCGTGTCCGTTTTGCCCGGCGAACATTACGGGGAATGGGGTCGTGGGAGGGGCGGACCTGCGGATTCTGTTGGAGTCGTGGGGGGAGTGTCCGTAGGAAGTGAGCGTTGGAGGAAGAG
>JABDLI010000266.1 GCA_013003065.1 Phycisphaerales bacterium
CGTCCGTGCCGTGCGTCACCCGTCGCGCAGGGGCATCAACCACTCCCCCGCGATGGACGCGTGACGGCACGGACGCTTCGCTGTCCGTGGCACCCGGAAGTGGGAATCAGTCGTTCTACGCGGCCGCGGCGACCCACCGCTCAGCGAAACACCTTCCGCCGCCGCGCCGGCGGCACCCCCAGCTGCTGCCGGTACTTCACGACCGTCCGCCGCGCGATGTCGATCCCCCGCTTCTTCAGCTCTCGCGCGAGCGCTTCGTCGCTCATCGGGCGGGTCTTCTCCTCGCCGTCGATGATCTCCTGGAGGATCGCCTTCACCGCATCCCAGCTCATGTCGCGACCGGAGTCGGTTGCGGTGCCGCCGGAGAAGTACTTGCGGAGCGGGACGAGGCCACGCGGCGTTTGCAGCCACTTCTCGGCCACGGCGCGGCTGACCGTCCCGACGTGGATGCCGAGCTGATCGGCGACTTCGGTCATCGGCAGCGGTTTGAGGTGCTGCGGGCCGTGCTCGAAGGCTTCGCGTTGCCGGGCGAGGACCACGTTGACCACCCGCAGCAACGTGCTCTGACGCTGGTTGATCGCATCGATCAGCCACTGCGCGCTCCGCACGTTGCGGTTGATGAACTCCCGCGTGTCCTTTTCCTGCTTGCGGTCCTTCGCCATCTTGAGGTACCGCCCCGAGACGCGAAGAAGCGGCATCGAGTTCGACGCCAACCGGGGAACGTACTGGTCGGTCTCGTCGTCGTATTCGACGATGACGTCCGGCGTGATACCGGGGACGCCCTCGTCGACGAGGTCCTTGCCCGGGCTGAGGTTGAGCTTGCGCATGAGGTCCATCGCCGACTGGATCTGGTCGAGCGAGAGGCTCGTCTCCTGCGCGATCTTCGGCAACCGGTTCTGAAGCAGGTCGTCGAAGTGATCGCGAATGAGTCGCCGCACGATCTCCCAGTCGTGCCCGGGGGTCTCGTCGGCCGCTTCCAGCTCGTTGATCTGCAGCAGGAAGCACTCCTGTTTCGATCGCGCGCCGACGCCGGCGGGCTCGAGCCAGTGCTGGAGCTCGTTCAACGCGGCCTCGAGTCGCTCCGGGGTCAGCTCCAGATTCGGGATGTTCCGGTTCTGCTCCTGAATGGTCTCGAGGTCGGCTTCGAGCAGGCCGTCGTGACCGATGTACCCGATGAGCACCTCCCCGACGGCCCGCATGTCGTCCGGCACCTCGGCAAACGTCCACTGGTGCAGGAGCTGATCCGTGAGGCTCTCCTGCCGGGCGGCGACGTTGGCCATCGCGTCCATCTTCTTGTCACGCTCCCCGCTGCCGGGCCGGTACCGCGACGAGGAATATTCGTTGTCGTAGGCCTCGCGGTACGAGGACTCGAGCACGCTCAGCCGCTCCCAGTCCTCGGCATCCGTGCGGGAGTCCTCCCCCACCCGCAGCTCGCCCTGCTCGAGCTGTTCCGCCCGGCGGTCATCGTCCGCGTCGGACGTCGGAGTTTCGCGATCACGCGGCTCGACCTGCTCGAGCGCGATGTTGCTCTCCAACTCCTGGTCGATGCGTTCCTGCAACGCCATGAGCGGCATCTGCAGAATCTCCATCGATTGGATCATCCGCGGAGCCAGCTTCATCTGCTGGCCGAGCCGCATGTGCTGGCTGGTGTCGAATCGCATCATGACGCGAGCGAACTCCACGCGATATCACGGACCGGCGTCAATACGCCGGTCACCGCATCATGGTATCGGATCAGGGGGGGCCGTTCTCCAGCCCGGCCGCTTACCCGTCTCGATTCACACGTCGCCGCCCTTCGATCGCATCGGCAAGAACGGCCGCGTTCGCGTATTCGAGCTGAGAACCGCTTGGAAGTCCCCGGGCGAGACGCGTCACGACGACGTCACGTCGCGCGAGCTGTTCGGCAATGTACAACGCCGTGCTGTCGCCCTCGAGCGTGGGATTCAGACCGAGGATCACCTCACGCACGCGTTCGCCGCGGCAGTTTCTTGCGGGATCGTCGATGCGTTCCAGGAGCTGGCGGACGGTGATGTCCTCCGGTTGCACGCCGCTCAACGGGTCGATGACGCCCGTCAAGACATGAAAGACGCCGGGATACAACCCCGTTCCGGCCAGGCTCATCACGTCGCGGGGCTGCTCGACGACGAGGACGAGCGACGCGTCACGTCCCGATGCGGTGCAGAGCCGGCAGGGATCGACATCGGAGAGGTTGAAACAGATGCGACAGTGACGCACTTTCTCCTTGACGTCGAGCACCGCCTGGCTCAAGTCGCGGGCGAGATCCGGCGCGGACTTGAGCAGGTGAAACGCCATCCGCTCGGCGCTGCGGCGTCCGATGCCGGGCAGACGGGTGAGCAGATCGATGAGCCGCTCGACCGGCTCCGGGTTGGATCCGCCTCGGTTCGCTCCAGTTGGGGTCATGTCGGAAGCCTCCGGGGACGCAAGCCGGGCCGTCAGGGCAGAAGCCCGCCGATCCCGGTGGCCGGCAGCGGGAGACCGAGCTCCTCCGCCGCCTCGCGCATCCGCTGCTCCGCCGCGTCGCGTGCCTTGGCGAGCGCGCCGTTCACGGCGCCGACGATCAGCTCTTCCGCGAGCGTCTTCTCTTCCGGCTGCGTCGGGTCGACGAGCCCGGTCAGCAACGCCTGGTCGACGTGCAGCGAGACGATCCGCATCGTACCGTCGGCCGTCGCCCGCACCGCCCCGGCGCCGGACTCGGCTTCGACCCGCATCGCGCCGAGCTGCGTCTTGACCTCTTCCATCTTCGCCTTGATACGCGGCAGATCCTTGAGCAATCCGGCGACCGAGGCCATGCCCTTCATCTGATCAAACATCCTGTTCTCCTTCTCCGGTCGATCCGGCTCCGCGTTTCTCGACGCCCGTGACCCGGGCGTCGAAGATCTCCATCGCCTGACGGACCACGGGCTCCCGTTGAACGGCCGCGAGATCCGCGTGGGCGGCGGCGGGCGCCGACACGTGATCCGCGGCCGCCGGCGTCGCGATCACGACCTTGACCTCCCGGCGGGTGGCCCGCTTGACCAGCTCGCGGACGCTGTCGGTCTGGGTGGCGAGAAATCGCGCGCTCGGCGCGCCGCTTCGCACCGTCAGGCGAAGCGTGCGGCCGTCGAACCCGACGAACTCGAGGTCACGCACCTTGGCCTGGTCCTTCGGCGCGGCCTGCGCCGCCGCCAGGACCGCGGGCCACAGCGTCTCCGGTCCCGGCTCCTTGACCTCGACGACGCCGGCCGTTCGCGTGGGCTCGGACGCCGGCGTCACGTCGCGTTCGACGCGAAGCTCGACCGCCGGCTCAGCGTGTTTTTTTTTTGCTCCGGCCGTCACCGGCTCCCGCGGCGGGACGGACGTTGCGGCCCCGCCGGTCACGGCGGCGGCATCGGCCAGCTCGGCGCTCAGACACAAACGCACCAGGACCGCGTCGAGCAACGCGCGGGCCGTCGCCGATCCGCGGGCGTTCCGTGCCGTCGCATCGCACAACGCGATCATGTGAACGAGGCTCGCGAGGTCGAAGTGACCGGCTTGCTCGATGGCGCGGGCGGCCGCGTCGGGCGCGAGCTCGAGGAGCTCCGATTCGGCGCCGCACGCGGCCACGATCAACAACGCGCGAAGATGCTCCGTGAGCTGATCGAGCGCCTGTTCGACCGTGGCGCCGCGGCTGATCAGCTCAGCGCCCGCGGCGAGCGCCGCATCGGGCCGCGTGTCGATCACCGCCTGCACGATGTCACGAACCACGGCGTGATCCGGCAGGCCGAGGATCGGCTCCGCGTCGGCGAGGGTGAGGCGTCCGTCGGTGGCGGCGATGAGGCGATCGAGCAGGCTCAACGCGTCTCGCATGGAACCGTGTCCGAGCCGGGCGACCTGGAGCACCACGTCGTCCTCGGCCTCGATCCGCTCCCGGCCGAGGACGTGGCGAAGCTGGCCGGCGATGTCGCCGGTCGAGATCGCGCGGAAGTCGAACCGCTGGCACCGGCTCTGGATCGTCGGCGGCACCTTCTGCGGATCGGTCGTGCACAGGATGAACTTCACGTGCTCGGGAGGCTCCTCCATCGTCTTCAGGAGGGCGTTGAACGCCTCCCGCGTGAGCATGTGAACCTCGTCGATGATGTAGATCTTGTAGGGGCTCCGCGCCGGCGACAGGCCGGCGGAAGCGATCAGGTCCCGCGCCTCCTGGATGCCCCGGTTGGACGCACCGTCGATCTCGATCACGTCGAGATCGTCGCCGCGGAGGATCGCCTCGGCGATCTCGTCCGCCTGCTCCTGATCGGCCGTCACGTTGAGCGCGCGAGCGAGGATGCGGGCCATCGACGTCTTGCCCACGCCACGCGTCCCGCAGAACAAATACGCGTGGGCAATCCGCTCCGCCTTGATCGCGTTTTGCAGCGTTCGCGCGATCGGCTCTTGACCCACGACCTCGTCGAAGTCGCGAGAGCGGTATCGCCTGGCCAGAACCGTGTAGCTCACCGACGCTCTCCTCGCCCGAAACGAACAACGCGACGGCTCGGAAGACGGCCAGGACACCGGCGGCCCGGACAACGTCGCTTATGGCTGCTGCGGTCAAGCCCTGACCAGATTCACGAGCCACCCGTCCACCGGGCCCGACCGTCTTCCCAACCGTCGCGCGAGGGCATGGTAGCACACCCGCGGACACGAGTTGTTGGTTCGCGGCAGCTCCGCCGCTACACTCGTTTCAATGGACGAGAGCGGCATACCAGCGGATGGTCCCGCCGTCTCGACCGGAGGGCCGGTCCGGGTGGGGGGCCGATCCCCGTCGGAGCAGGCCAAGGCGGACCAACGATCGCATCGCATGATGCGGCTGGCGGTTCGCCTCATCTACATGGTGCTGCTGGTGACGGTGACGCTGCTGCCGTTCGTCGGCACCGTGACTGATCAGGAGGAGTTCGGCTTCGCGGACTACGCGGGCGCATTCGTCGCGACGTTCCTGTTCGGCGCCGCGGTCCTCGCCCTCGACGCCCTGACTCCCAATAAGCGGCTCGCATCGTTCTTCGGCATCTACCTCGGCATCGTGGCGGGGCTCGTGGGCGCGTTGGCGGTCGGGGCGTTGCTGGATCTCATCGCCGAATCGTGGGATCTGACGACGAATCCCTGGGTCGCGTACCTCGGCCTCGTCAAGCTTGCGGTCGGGATCACGCTCTGCTACCTCGCGGTGTCGCTCGTCCTGACGACGAAGGACGATTTTCGCCTGGTCATTCCCTACGTGGAATTCGCCAAGCAGGTCCGCGGCGTCAGACCGCTGCTCATGGATACGTCGGCCCTCATCGACGGCCGCATCCACGCCTTCGCCGAGACGGGCTTCCTCGATGCCCCGCTCGTGGTTCCCCAGTTCGTCATCAACGAGCTCCAGACCCTCGCCGATTCCAGTGATCGGCTGAAACGGGCTCGGGGACGACGCGGGCTCGACATGGTGCGCACGCTCCAGGCCAACCGGGTCGTCGACATTACGATCGACCCGGCGAACGCTCCGGGTCACTCGGTCGACCACATGCTGCTCCGGCTCGCGGCGGACCAGAACCTGCGAATCCTGACGACGGACTACAACCTCAACAAGGTCGCGCAGATCCACGGCGTCTCCGTTCTGAACCTGAACGATCTCGCCCAGACGCTCCGTCCCCCGCTCATCGCCGGCGACGGTCTCGAAGTGCAGATCGTGAAGCGGGGCGAGAGCGCCGGACAGGGTGTGGGCTATCTGCCCGAGGGGACGATGGTCGTGGTCGAGAACGCCTCCGAGTTCGTCGACAAGAGCGTGAACGTCGTGGTGACCAACGCGTTGCAGACGAGCGCCGGCCGCATGATCTTCGCCCGGATCGATGACGATGCGAGCGCGCCGGCCCCGGTTCAGATGGCCGAAGCGGCCACCAATCAACCCCGCGGAGCACCCGCGCCTCGTCGCGCGACGGAGACGACGACGCGTCGAAATCCTCGTCGCTGACTCGTTGCACGCCGAGACGCCGTCCGTATACTCCGGACCGCGGGCGCGCCGACGTCGCCCGCGTTGGGTTCGTGGGCCGCCGACCTCCTCCGGCCGCGCCGGCTCACTCTGCTGGAGGCTCCGCGATGCGGATCTACGTTGGGAATCTGAGCTACGACACCACCGAGGATGGTCTCCGGGAGGCCTTCGGAGCGCACGGGGACGTCACCGAAGCCGCGATCGTGACCGACCGCGAGACCGGACGCCCCCGCGGATTCGGCTTCGTGACCATGCCGGATGACGGGCAGGGTCGCGCAGCGATCGAGGCGATGAACGGCGCCAGCCTGGATGGTCGCTCGCTCAACGTGAACGAGGCTCGCCCCCGCACCGGCGGGCGAAACTGGTAGCGATCAGCCGCAACCGACGCTCGATCCGATCCGCCGCCCGCGTGAGAGCTCCGCGGACGTCGGCGTATCATCGCGGCCCCGCGACGGCCGCCGCGCCGACTACTCCCATTCGATCGTTGCCGGCGGTTTCGACGAGATGTCGTAGACGACGCGGTTCACGCCCTTGACCTCGTTGATCATCCGGTTGCTCACCGTGGCGAGGACGTCGAACGGAATCCGCGCCCAGTCGGCGGTCATGAAATCCTGCGTCTCCACCGCCCGCACGGCCACGACCGACTCGTAGGTCCGACCGTCGCCCATGACGCCGACGGATTGCACGGGCAGCAGGACGGCGAAGACCTGATCCGTGGATCGGTAGAGGTTGTTGGCGATGATCTCTTCGAGCAGGATCTCGTCGCAGTCGCGCAGGAGCGCGAGGCCGTCCTCGGTGATCGATCCGAGTACCCGCACCGCCAGGCCGGGGCCGGGGAAGGGATGACGCCACACGATCTGATCGGGGAGCCCGAGCACCTCGCCGAGCTTGCGAACCTCGTCCTTGAAGAGGTTGCGCAACGGCTCGATCAGCTCGAACCCCAGATCCTCGGGCAGCCCGCCGACATTGTGGTGAAGCTTGATGTTCGCGCTCACCCCGGCATGACCGTGGCCGGACTCGATGACGTCCGGATAGAGCGTCCCCTGCGCCAGGAATCGCACGGTGCCGACCTCGGCCGCCGACTTCTGGAAGACGTCGATGAACCGGTGTCCGATGAGCCGGCGTTTCTCCTGTGGATCCGTCACTCCGGCCAGATCCGTCAGGAACTCGACGCGGGCATCGACGACCCGCAGATCGATGTCGAAGTGATCGCGGAAGGTCGCCTCGACCAGCTCGCGTTCGTTCTTGCGCAACAAGCCGTTGTCGACGAAGATGCACGTGAGCTGATCGCCGATGGCGCGGGCGAGCAACGCCGCCACGACCGACGAGTCGACCCCACCGCTCAAGCCGCAGATCACGCGCTCCGATCCGACCCGCTCGCGGATCCGGTCGCACTCGGCGACGAGAAAGTCGCTCATCCGCCACGTGCCCTCACACCGGCAGATCTGGTAGATGAAGTTCCGCAGCATGTCGATGCCGTGCGGCGTGTGGGTGACCTCCGGATGAAACTGCACGCCGTAAAAAGGCACGCGTTTGTGACGCACCGCCGCGGACGGGCAGGTATCGGTCGAGGCGAGCAGCTCGAAGTCCTCGTCGAGATCGTGCACCTGGTCACCGTGGCTCATCCAGACGGTCGTCTGACGCGGCACGTCGGCCAGCATCCCCTCCCCCTTCGCGATCGTGAGCCGGGCGCGGCCGAATTCGCGGCTCTCGGCGCCGGCGACGCGGCAGCCGAGAATCTGGCAACCGAGCTGCATCCCGTAACAGATACCCAGGACCGGTACGTTGAGCTCGAACAACCGCTCGTCGCACTTCGGTGCGTCCCCGCCCGACACGCTCGCCGGACCACCGGAAAGAATGATGCCGCGGGGCGAGAGCCGGGCCAGCGTCTCGATCGGGGTGTCCGGTGCGAGCAAGACGCTGAAAGCGCCGGCCTCACGGACGCGTCGCGCGATGAGCTGCGCGTACTGGCCGCCGAAGTCGAGCACGGGAATGACCTCGACCCCGGCGGGCAGGTCGAGATCCGGCGGTGAAGCGGTCGGCATGCAGTCGTCCTCGGGGCGAAAGAAGATCGAAGAGCGTAGCAGCATCGACGCCCCCTGGCCACGCTTTGCCCCGCTCCCCGACGGCCCGTATGCTTATCCCCGATGCGGATTCTCTGCACCACCGCGGCGACGATGCTGCTGGCGACGGCCTCGTGCGCCCCCGGCGCGACGCCGCGGGGCCTCGACGATCCCCTTCCCTCCGAACGCATGTCGTCACTGCGTGACGCGGTGCGGCAGAAGGATGCGTCAACGGAGACCCTGATGCGCATCGTTGAACATCTGGACAGCGATGACATCCTCGTGCGCACAACCGCCATCGAGACGCTGGTGCGTCTGACCGGCGAGCGTCACGGGTACGACCCCCACGCGTCCGCGGCGACCCGCGACGCCGCCGTCCGACGCTGGGTTCGGGCCCTCACGACTCTGCCGACCTCGTCCTCGCCGCGGGATGCCGGCCATGGGTGAGACCGACCGACAGGCGGACATCCACGTTCACATGTTCAGCCAGGCGCGATGGCTCGCCGCCGTGCGGGCCATGGCCGGTTCCTTCGCGCAACGCACCGGTTTCTCGGAGATCCTCAGCGGGCAGATCAGCCTCGCGATCGACGAGGCGTTGTGCAACGTCATCAACCACGGGTACGAACGACGGCCGGATGGCCCGATCTGGATCGATTTCCATCATCTGGCGCTCGATCCGCCCGGTCTCGAGATCGTCATCACGGACCGCGCCCGGCAAGTCGAGCCCGACTCGATCCAGCCGCGGGCGCTCGAGGACATCCGGCCCGGGGGCCTGGGCGTGTACATCATTCGGGAGATCATGGACCGCGTCGTCTACGAGCAACGCACCGACGGTGGGATGCGGCTGACGATGATGAAGCAACTGCCGCCGTCGCCGCCCGCCGGCACGTCGGGCGCGGTATCCTCCAAGTGCGATGCGGACCAGGGGAAAGCATGACTGATGGCGACGACATCGAGGTTCAGCAGCAGACGCAAGGCGAAGCGCTGATTCTGACACCGATCGGCGAGATCGATCTGAGCCGAGCGCCCGCGCTCAGAACCCACCTCGGTGCCGCGCTCAAGACCGGGCCCCGTCGTCTCGTGATCGACCTGAAGCAGGTTCCGTACATGGACAGCTCGGGCGTCGCCACGTTCGTCGAGGCGATGCAGCTCGCCCGCCGCGCCGACAGCGAGCTCATCTTGTGCGGCCTGCAGGATCGGGTGCGTTCCGTTTTCGAGATCGCGCGTCTCGACATGGTGTTCAAGATCCTCACGGACACCGAGGAGGCGCTCGCCACCTAGCAGAAGAACCCGGACCGTGCCGCCCTCTGACGAATCGAAATCCGGCCCGCTGACCGCCCCCCTGGAGAGTTGGGGCGCGTTGTGGATCCGCGTGCTCGAGCTCGTGGGCGGCGTCAGCTACCTGCTGCTGGACGTGGTCGGTTGGCTGCTGCTCGGAGCGTTCAGCAAACGCGTGCGGCTGGGCCGGACGGCGATGGTGACGCAGATGGTCCGCGTCGGCGTCCGCTCGATCGGCATCGTGATGCTCGTCTGCGGGTGCATCGGTTTCATTCTCGCGCTCCAGATGCAGCCACCGCTCGCCGACTTCGGACAGACCGACAAGATTGCCAACATCATCGGCGTCGCGATCTTCCGCGAGCTGGGACCGCTCGTGGCCGCGATCGTGCTGGCCGGGTTCGCCGGCGCCTCCATCGCCGCCGAGATCGGGACGATGGTCGTGGGCGAGGAGATCGAGGCCCTGGAAGCGCACGCCCTCAACCCCATCCGGTTCCTGGTGGTGCCGCGTGTCGTCGCGACGACGTTGAGCCTGATCATGCTGACCGTCATCGGAGACATCACCGCCGTCTTCTTCGGCGGGCTCATGACGATCAACTTCCTCGGAGTGCCCTACGAGCTCTACAAGGCGAACACGCTCGAACAGGTGGTGATCAACGACTTCCTGACGGGCCTGATCAAGGCCGCCGTCTTCGGCGTGATCCTCAGCGCGATTGCCTGCTACAACGGGCTGCGTGTCACCGGCGGAGCCGCCGGCGTCGGTCGCGCGACGACCGACACGGTGGTGCAGACCATCGTGTCGGTCATCGTCGCCGACCTGCTGTTCACGATGATCTTCTACTCGCTCGGGTGGACCTGAGCCGGCTCGACCTCGACTGCTCGCGCGACGTTCGACGGGGTCTCGACGTCGACGCGGAAACCGGTGTCGGTGGCGTGGAGCGCCCACAGGGATGTGCCCGAGCCGGCGGAGACCCCCGCCGGTCCCGGCATCGCCGACAGATCGACATAGCCCCAGCCGATGGCGTCCGCGCCGGCGAAACGCCGGGCGCGATCACGCGTCGGGCTGGGCTGGGTCTTGACCATCCCGAGCGCACTTTCGACCACCGGCACCTCACCGATGAGCATGTAGCCGTCGTGGATGACGAAGGCGGTGGAGATCGCGGGCATCAGCTCGGCCTCGTCCATCTCGTTCATGTCGTCCATGCCGGCGAGTCCACCCATCGGCATCATGCCGAGGGGATCGAACTCGCGGATGAACATGCGGTGTCCCTGAAACTCGCGTGTCTTGAGTCCGGTGGCCTCGGCGGTGGCGCCGAGGAAGTGTTCGAGCGCGCCCGGTTTCGTGCACTCGACGGCGAAGAGCTGGGTGAGACGCCCCTCGTGCTGCTGCTGGGCGATGTGCACTTCCTGGCCGAGCGTCGAGCAGACCTCCGCCAGCATGTCGGGAATCGGCGGCGCCGCGCCGTTGGCGCCCGGACCGGCCTGCATCATGAACATCTGCAGCATCTGCATCATGGGTTGGAGCGCCCGCGGCACGCCGCCCCACTCGAAGCTCAGGAAGGAGTAGGCAGCCGCGTCCGATGCGACGAACGCAGGGACGGTCGCATCGGGGGCCGGCGTGTCGAGGAGCGCCGTCAGACCGGCCTTGCCGCCCGGCATGTAGACGACGGCCGACTGCGTGATCGACGTGGCATCGTCGCCGGGGACATCCATCGCCATGCCGAGCCCATCGACCCGACCGATGACCTGACGGATCATCGGCCCGAGCATGGCGGTCATGCCCATGGGGTCCATCGACGCCGTGAGCCGGGTCATGTCCCGCATGAGCACGACGACCCGAGCGTCGGAGTCGTCGAACGCACCGGTCACGCCGCGGAAGTCGTCCCGGGTATGAAGGGCCGGCCGCTCGCCGTCCGCCGTCGCGTAGACCTGATCGATGCCGCTGATGTCGGAGGAGAGGACGAAGAAGCCCTCGTGGCGGCCGACGAAGAGATGTTCCGGTTGACCGGGCGCCGGCATGTTGCCGAAGCCGGGCTCGACAACCGCGTCCGGCGGCGCCGACGCCGGGAGATCGATCTGCAGGACGACGCGGTCGCGGACCTGCTTCTCCTTGGCGGTGAACTCACCCGCGGCAACGCCGTCGGCGATCGTGCGTTCGATCCATGCCTGCGTCTGCGCCGCCTGATCACCGTAATCGGCGAACAGTACGAAGCCCGGCTCGGACATGCCGACGTCGTCGATGACCGGGAAGATGGCCACCGCCAGGTCGCCGGTGGGTCGCGGGAGACCTTCGGCCTTGTCGGTCAACGCTTCCAGGGCGTCACCCGCGGCCTGCGGCCCCATCGCCGCGAAGCCCTCCATGCCGCCCCAGAACCCGTCCAGCCGCGGCAGGGTGCGTCCGGCGTCGTCGAGCTGGAGCAGGATCACGGTGCTGTTGGGCACCAACGCGTCGAGCGTATCACCCGTGACGGGCGCGCCGGCGGGCGCGGCCGCGATCAGCAGACCAGTGGACAGTGCAAGTACGTCGATCACGATGAGACTCCTCGGACGAAGCGTCCCTCACACGGGCGGGTTGCGTCCATCGCCATCGAGCAGTGGCGGCGCGACACCGGTCCGGGTGCGGGGGGGTGGTTGAAGGTAACGGTGGCCCGAATTGGGGTTGCTCTTGTCGTACGCAAACGCCACGCGGTGGCGGATGAAGTCCTTGACGTAGCGGGTGGGGATGGCAAAGCCCAAGGCCTCGCCCCCGCGGATGCCCATGTTGGTGATGCCGATCACCTCGCCCTTGGTGTTGAAGAGCGGACCCCCGGAGTTCCCCGGATTGATGGCGGCGTCCGTCTGCACGTAGGCGAGTCCGTCGAAGCTTCGGCTCGTCGTGGAGATCACGCCCTGGCTGAGCGTGCGTTCGAGCCCGAGCGGGTTGCCGATGGCGAAGACGACCTGGCCGACCTCGATCCGCTCGCTCGCCTCCAACGGCGCGCTGAGGAACGACGCCTTCTGCGGATGTTGGAGGCGAAGCAACGCCAGGTCGAGGTGATTGTTGACGGCGATGATCTCCACGTCCTCGATCGTCGTGCGTCGCGTCGAGCCGTCCGCGTCGGGCAGCCACACGATGGCCCGCACCGAGGTCTCGCCCTGCACGACGTGCGCGTTCGTGATCGCGTAGCCGTCCTCGTTGAGGATCACGCCCGAGCCGAGGCCGTTGGGCGTCGCCACCTTGATCACGGCGGGACCGATCCGCTTCGCCTGCTCCTGCGGGCTCAGCTCGGGCAGGTTGCGCGCGGTGTAGAAGAGCGTCTCGGGCCGCAGCTCGACCGCCGCGTCGGCGCCCTCGGCGTCGATGTCGCGGATGTCGTCGATTCGGAACATGAGCACGTCCGGCCCGACGTCGACCCAGACCCGTTGATCGTCGCGTTTCAGGATCGTGCCGCTCACGACGGCCCCGCTGTCGAGCACGATGCGATCGGCGGCGACCGCGGGCATCGAAAGCCCGAACGCCGCGGTCGCGAGCACGCACCAGCCCGGGGGCGGAACGGCCCGGCGACGCCGGGGGGGTTGACCAACTGCATTTTGAAACATGTCGCCCTCGTTCACCTGCGGTTCGACCGATAGCCTGAGTATAGGATGCTCCGCCTCTCCTTCGTTTGGACGGAAAACTATCTCATGCCTGTTCGATACGCTGATCCACGAGCGACGCTGACGCCGCTGGTCGCTGTCTTTCTCATCGGCCTGCCATCGGCGTCGGTTTCGGCCCAAGGCACAAACCTCGCCGGCTATTTTGGCTTCGGCGAGCTGGAAGTCCTCAAGGTCGGGCGGCGGGCGGGTCCCGTGACGGTCGCGGACCTGGACGGAGACGGGCGAAACGACCTCGTCATCGTCAACAACCACGCGAGCCGGATCGAGCTGCACCGGCAACGGCCGGACGCGACGCCCGACGACGCGATGCCGCCGACGCGGGTGAACGAGTTCCCGGAGCTCTGGCGGTTCGAGCGGACTAACGTCTCCGTCACCCACGGCGTGACGGCGATCACCGCGGCGGACTACGACGCCGATGGTCGGATGGACCTGATCTACGCGAGCGCGACGCCGAGCGAGGTCGTGTTTCTCCGTCAGGGAGAGATGGGGCGATTCGACGTCGACCGCCGGCATCGCGTCCGCGACCTGGCGCCGATCCGCGACGGCCTCGCCTTCGCCGACGTTCTGGGCGACGATCGTCCCGAGCTGCTTGCGGTCGTCGGGGGCGACGTCAAGGTGTGGCCCCTGGAGAGCGCCCGGCTCGGCCCCCCCACCACGCTCGCGACGGTCGCGCCCATCCTGGCGATCATGGTCGACGACCTCGATGGCGACGGACGCGGCGACATCGTCGGCATCAGCCCCGATGACCCCGCCCCCGTACGCGTCTGGTTCGGCGACCACGAGAACGGTCACGCGGTGATCGGTGGTCAGCACCGGTTCGAGATGCCCCCGCTGATCGAGGCGACCACCGTGCGGCTTCCCAATCGCGCCGCGGCTCGGCTTGCCGTGATCGAGCGTCCGTCCCGCCGTATCGTGCTGTACGACGTCGACGAGCAGGCGATCGAGCCCGCCGGGGACCGCGAAGCGTCGATGCGGATCTACAGCTTCACCGACGAGGCCACCCGTGATCGCGATCACGCGGTGGTGGATGTCGACGGCGACGGCCGGCTCGATCTGGTGGCGACCGACACCGAAGCGAGCGCACTGGTCGTCTACCGGCAGCGGAGCGATCACGGGTTCCGGGCCGGCGTGTCCAACCCCAGCCTCACCCAGCTCACCCACGTGGCGGCGGCGAATCTCGACACCGACCCCTCGGCCGAGATCCTCGTCCTCTCGGCGGAGGAAGGGGTGGTGGGCCGCTGCGAGGTCGGAGACGGAGGACGGGTGCGTTTCCCGTTGCCGCTGCAGCTGTCGCCGCGTCACACGCCGACCGCCATGAACCTCGTCGAGCTGGAGGGCGGCCCGCGGGTCGCCGTCGTCGCCAAGGACGGACGCGCGTATGCGCTCGCCCTCGTCGACATGACCGGCGGGGTCGAGATGATCGAGCTCGGCCGGCTCAGCCGCTCGCCGGAGACCACCGTCGCCCTCGACGCCGATCAGGACGGCCGCACCGATCTGCTGCTCTTCACACGCGACAAGCCGATGACGATGCTCCGCGCCACCGAGAGCGGCTTCCGACTCACCGAGTCGAAGGACATGGGTCAGTACGGCCTGGTCCAGGCGGCCAAGGCGGAGAACATCGCCGTGCTCGACGTGGACGGCGACGATCGCCCGGAGCTGCTCATCGCCGATCGCAATTTCGTCCGCGCGGTGCGGTACGACGCCAGCCCCCCCGCCGGCGTGAGCCCGGGCTGGCAGGTGGTGACCCAGATCAATGCCCGGCGCCGCGACAGCGATCTCGTCTCCCTTGCCATCGTGGATGGTCAGATCGTGGCCGCCGATCAGGCGAACGAACGGCTCGTCATCATGGCTCGCGCGGACGGGGCCTGGGAGGAGTCGGAGGCCCTGTCCGTTCCCGGCTTCGGGTTCACGACGATCCACGCCTGTGATTCCAACGGGGCGGGCCGGCGGAACATCCTCGCCGTCGGCGAGGCGGGGTTTGCGGTTCTCCAGACCGCCGGACGCCGCGCGACGCTCGCGGAGGTCGGCGCCTGGCGTTCCAGCGACGAGCGTCAACTTCCGCACGAGCTCGGGGCCGGTGACGTCAACGGCGACGGGTTCACCGACCTCGTCGCGCTCGATGCGGGCGAGCAGATGTGCGAGATCTTCACGTTCACGCAGCGGGGACACCTGCTCCACGCGGTGTCGTTCAAGGTCTTCGAATCACGCGTCTTCTCGGGCGCCGAGAGCCGCGAGTTCGAGCCGAGCCAGGTGATCATCGCCGACGTGACCGGCGACGGCGGTCAGGACCTGCTGATGCTGGCGCACGACCGCGTGCTCGTCTACCCGGCGCAGCCGTAAGCCGCAGGGAAGGGGCGGTCGCGGGCTCCGCTCCCCACCCGCTCCACGCCGTGCCATCCCGGCCGCGCGTGTCACACGCGATCAGCGGTCGCCGATCGGCACGTACTCGATGCCGTGCGGACCCGTGTAATCGCAACGCGGACGCATGAGCTTGTTGTCGAGGAGGTACTCGATGCAGTGCCCCGCCCAACCGGCCACGCGGCTCATGGCAAAGAGCGGCGTGAAGAGGTCGATGTCGAGACCGAGCGAGTAGTAGGTGGTCGCCGAGTAGAAGTCGACGTTGGGGTGAATCCCCTTCGCCCCGACGGCGTCGTGCATGATCTTTTCGATGGCCCGGCTCATCTCGAAGAGGTGAAGGTTGCCGGTGTCTTCGGCGAGCTGGCCGGCGAACGTCTTCAGGTAGGTCGCCCGCGGGTCGTACGCCTTGTAGACGCGGTGCCCGAAGCCCATGACCCGTTCCTTGCGAACCAGCTTCTCCTTGACGAACGCCTCGACGGCGTCGATGTCACCGATCTCCTCGAGCATCCGCATGACGGCCTCGTTCGCGCCGCCGTGCAGGGGCCCCTTGAGCGTGCCGATCGCGGTCGTAACGGCGGAGTACATGTCGCTGAGCGTCGAGATCGTGACGAGCGCCGCGAAGGTCGAGGCGTTGAAGCCGTGGTCGGCGTGGAGGATCAGGCATACGTCGAGCGCCCGGGCCATCGTCTCCGTCGGCGGGGCGCCGTTGAGCATCGTGAGGAACGACGTCGCGATGTCCTGCGTGGCGTCGGGCCGGACGAACTCCTTGCCCTTGCGATGACGATCGAAGTTGGCGATGAGGGCCGGCGTGCGGGCGAGCAGCCGAATCGCCTTGCGTTCGTTCGCGTCCGGCGTGTTGACGTCCGCCTCCTCGTCGTGAACGGCGAGAGCGGAGACGAGCGTCCGCAGGGCGTGCATTGGCGTGGCCGTGGCCGGGATCTGCTGAATGGTCGTCCAGAGCGGCTCGGGCAGCTGGTACTCCCGGCGAATCTCGGCGTTGAAGTGCTCGAGCTCCGCCGTCGTCGGCAACCGCCGACGCCACAGCAGGAACACCGTCTCCTCGAACGTCGACGAGCGGGCCAGCGTATCGATGTCGATGCCGACGTACTCGAGCACGCCGTTCACGCCGTCGATGTACGACATCTCGGATTCGGCCGCGATCGTGTTCGCAAGGCCCTTGTCGAAGGTCGGTTCGCTCCGGGTTTCGATCATGTGAGTTCCTCGGGACCTGTCTTGCGCGGCGAACACCGCAGTTTTTGGGTACGGTACGGACGAACGGCCCGGGGACCATCGACGGGCCTGATCTTAGAAACGCGCCGGGGAGCGGGCAACGCGGCCCGAGAACCAAAAAGAGCACGCGTGGCACCGGCGATGGAGTGCACATGATCCTGCGTGGCCGCCTGCTCATCGACGCTCGCTCCGAGCCGCGTCTCGGTTGGGTCCGCATCGACGGCGACCGGATCGCCGAGCTGGGCGACGGTCCGCCGCCGGAGCGGGCGGATGCCGGCGGCGATGCGTGTCTGATCTGCCCGGGCTTCTACGATGCCCACGTGCATCTCCCGCAGTTCGAGTCGATCGGCTGCGAATCGGATGACCTCATCGGCTGGTTGCAGCGTGTCATTTACCCCGCCGAGACACGATGGTCACAGCCGGCGTTCGCGACCCGAGCTCTGGGGGAGTCCCTCGATCGGTTGGTGACCGCCGGCACGGTGGGCTTCGCCGGTTATCTGACGAGCCACCCCCACGCCATCGCCGCGATGCAAGCCGGCCACGCCCGCCGCCCGCTCCGCGCCATCGTCGGCCAGAGCCGGATGGATCGCAGGGGTCCCGACGACCTCATCCGGCAGCCCGTGGCCGTCCGGCCGGCTCCGCAACCGCGTCTGGCCTTCAGCGTGAACCCGCGTTTCGCCGTCTCGTGCAGCCCGGAGCTGCTCCAGCAGTGCGGCGACGAGGCGACGAGCGACGCGATCATCCAGACCCACATCGCCGAGCAGGTCTCCGAGTGCGAGCTCATCCGCTCGCTCTTCCCGGCCCACCCCCATTACGCCGCGGTCTACGACGCGTTCGATCTGCTCACCCCCCGGACGCTGCTCGCCCACGCTGTCCACCTGTCCTCCGAAGAGTGGTCACTCGTGGCCGAACGGGGATGCGTGGTCGTCCACTGCCCCACCGCCAACACGTTTCTCCGCAGCGGGCTCTTCGACCTCCACGCCGCCCGCGACCACGCGGTCCCACTTGCGTTGGGCTCCGACGTCGCGGCCGGACCGGACGTCGCCATGCCGCGGGTGGCCCGCGCGATGATCGAGGTGGCGAAGGTCCGGGCGATGACGGGTCACGCCACGACACCCGTGCCCACGCCCGCCGAGGCATGGACGATGATCACGCTCGGCAACGCCGAGCATCTCGGATTCGCCGGCGGGGGCCGGCTGGCCGAGGACGCGTCCGCGGATCTCCTGGTGCTCCGGCTGCCGTTCGAGATCGATGAAGACCTGATCGGACGGCTGCTGTACACGTGGCGCGACGACTACATCGAACGTCGGGTCCTCGCGGGGAAGCTCCAGTAGGGACGGTGGGCACGGACGCGCACGCGGACACGGACACGGACACGGACACGGACGCTGGGCCGCAAGCGCAAACGCGCCCACAGCGCAATCCCCCAACCCAACCTGCCCGAGGCGGCATGGACGCCGCCGGTCCCCGCGCAGCCTGCACCCGCCGGAGGCGGTGCGAAAGATAGTCCGAACCCACGCTGAACCATCCCGACGCTAGCCCGCAGGATGCGGGCGGCGAGATTGGGCGTCCGGACCGGTTTGTGCTTCGCCGCAGGATGCGGCGGATCGAGCGGGGGTCGGCTCAGCGCCGGACGACACCGCGTTCAGCGCACGACCAACCGAGGCCGAGGGCGGCAGGGCGCCGCCCGTGGAAGCGCAACCCTTCCGGCCTGACAACGGCACCCATCCCAAAGGTGCCACGGACAGCGAAGCGTCCGTGCCGTCAGCGTCCATTGCGCGAGGGAGTCACACTCCCTTGCGC
>JABDLI010000269.1 GCA_013003065.1 Phycisphaerales bacterium
TGTCCGTGCCCGCGTCCGCGTCCGCGACACCCGCGCGCGACCGCGGCTCACCCCCTCCGGGGTGAGCCGCATGGTTCGTCGGGCCACGCGTCTCCTCCGTTACGCGTGGTCCGGAACGATCGTTCCGTTCGCTCTAGCGACGACGCCGGCGGGTGCCGACGAGGCCGGCGAGGGCGAGCATCGCCACGGCACCGGGGCCCGGGATGATGATCTCGACCGTGGCACCGGACAGCGTGCCGAGCACGTCGAGGCCCGGCGTGTCGCCGTCCAGGACGCGGGACATGCCTTCGGGCGAGCCGCCGTTGAGCAGCAGGTCGACCGGGGTGGCCGGGGTCGGGGACAACGCCTCGAACTCGAACGTCGTGATGAACGTGCCGGCCGCGGACGCCATGACGGGCGTGCCGAGGGGGGCGAAGTACACCATGATGCCGTCGCCGTCCGCCGGCGGGTTCGACTCGTTGAGGTTGAACGGATCCGCCGGGAACGAGGCCGCCGAGCCCGCCGCCGAGCCGGTCTCGTCGAGACCGAGCAGCGTCAGGAAGCCGGGGTCCCACGCGAAGATCGCGTCGATGCCCGAGAGGCTCTGCGAGTCCGCGGTGTCGGAGACCGCATAGAGCTCGACCCGCACCGTGTCACCGACGAAAACCGTCTGGTCCAACGGGCGGAATTCCAGGTTGATGGCGGCGGTAGCCGGCCCCGCGAAAACAGCACAAGCGAGCGCCGCACCAATCAGTCGAGTTCGCTGCATTTCATTCCTCCCAAGCTCTGTACAAGGTCCTGGTCAATCGATCGATCGTTTGCCGGGCCGGTTGCCCGACCCCACTGCAGAGAGAACCGGAGGCGACTCGCCGCCGGGTCATGCCACAACAACACCCCCGCCCCGCGGGGGGCAGGCCTCTCTCTTCGCGCAAACTCTCTCTTCGCAGCAATGAAAAAGAGAGCACTGCGGCAGGCCGCAGGCTCTCTCTCATCTCGTCTGTCCGGGTCTCTACGCCGGACGCTCTCTAAACCCCTTCTGGGGGCGTTCTTCGATTGTCGGAGGCGCAAGACGCCCCATCTCTCCGTCGGTAAGTTAGCCCCACGTCAGGACCCCCGCAAGCTGGAAGTCCCGAATCAGGGCAAATCGCTGTCAGGCGACCGGGCCCTCCTTACGGGCACGGACCCCACGCCGACAGCAGCGTCAGCAGGTCGGTGAAGCCGACCAGCCCGTCGCGGTTGACATCGCCCGGGCACTCGGCGCCCCAGGACGCCAGCACCGTCAGCAGATCCACGATGCCCACGTCGCCGCTGAAGTCCAGGTCGGCGGCGCAGGCGGGAAGCGGGAACTCGTTCAGGTCGAGCGGCTTGATCGCCTCACCGGCCACGCTCGTCAGACGCGACGGCGGGAAGGTGTCGCGGAACGCAACGTCCGGAATGCAGATGCCGTCCACGTTCGCCTGGAACGTGAGCACGGCGAGGGTCGCGTCGGCTGACGTCGGGCTCTGGCTTCCGTCGAGCAGGAGGCCCGCCGCGAGGTCGAGCTCGCCGTCCACGCCGGTAATCGCGAGGATCGGCTGACCGAAGGGATCGTCGGTGTACTCACCGAGGATGAACGTCATCGCCTTGGAGTCATAGGAGAGAAAGGCCTGGAAACCCGCGGCTTCCTCACCCTTCAGGTCACGCATCGAAAGCTCGATCGTGATCAACGAGCCGGCCGTGAACGGCCCGGGGGCCCCGTCGACCTGAAGCTCGAGGGCCGCGGCCTCGGCGGTACCGCCGGCGGCACCGATCGCCACGAGCGCGAGCACGCTCGCGCACACTCCACTTCGGATATTCGTCGCTGTCATGATGGTTGGTTCCTTCCTGTCTCCACCCGATGGGGGAACCAGGACCCTCCTGGCACCCCGGGCGGCAAGCGCGCGTCCCCGGGGAGCGAATCCCCTCTCTCGAGCCAAAGTCTAACCCCACGTCGTCAAAGAGAGCAACAAAAATAACTCGATTGCGAGAACGGAGATACGTTCCGGTAACGTCGGGACGCGCGACCGGACTCATCATGACAATCTCCCCGGTGGCGACCGCTCGGGTCGTCGCCGGGGAGATCCAGGCACCGCCGTGCCAGCGAAGAAGAAAGGAGGGAGGAGAAGAAAGACTCCGCGGACGATTCGTCCGCGTGCACGAGATTATTTCGCGTCGGTTCGGTGTGCAATAGGTATTAATCCCAGGGGCGATTAGGTTCTGTCTGATGAACCGCCCCCCCGCGTCCCCGGTGGCACTTTGGGCGGCTTGGGAAGCGAAGCGAGGTTGCGCAAGCGGGTCGGCGGATCACGTCCGATACCGCGGCGGCCGGCCGCTAGCTCTCCGGCTCGGCGCCGCCGTTCGTCGCGATCACCATGAGACGTGCGAGCTCCGCCACGCTGCCGGCGTTCATCTTGCCCATCGCCTCGGAGCGGTGCACGTGGATGGTCTTCGGGCTCAAGCCCAGGTGCTCGGCGATGCGGCGGCTCGTGTGCCCCTCCACCACGAGCTCCACCACCTGACGCTCACGGGGAGTGAGGTTGGCCAGACGCCCCTGAACCTCGACCCGCTGCTGCCAGACTTCGCGGTCACGAGCGTCGGCCGCCAGGGCCTCCTGGATCCGCTCGAGCAGGTACTGCGGACGAAAGGGCTTCTCGATGAAATCCACCGCCCCCGACTTCATCGATCCCACCGCCATCGCGACGTCCGCGTGCGCGGTGATGATGATGACGGGAATGCGGTGACCATCGTGACGGAGCTTCCCCTGCAGCTCGAGACCGCTCATCTCCGGCATACGCACGTCGAGCACGATGCACCCCGGCGCGCCCGCGTCGAAGGTCTCCAGGAACTCCGTCGCGCTTCGATACGTTTCGACGGCCAGGCCCACCGACGAGATCAGCCGGCGCAGCGAGCTGCGCATCGCGGCGTCATCGTCGATCACGAACACGGTGGGCTCAGGACTCATGCGGCTCCCCCCGGAATGGTATCTCGATTCGAAACATCACTCCCGGCGCGAACGTCTCGTCCACCCAGATTCGACCGCCGTGGGCTTCGACGATTCCGCTCGCGATCGCGAGACCGAGCCCCATGCCGCCGCCCTTCGTCGTGTAGAAAGGTTCGAAGATGCGGGTGGCCATGCCCGGCTCCAGCGGCGGACCCGCGTTGGAGATCGCGATCTCGACGCGATCACCGGCAACGGCCCGCGTCGCGACGGTGATCTGCCGCTTCCCCTCCGCCGCATCGATCATCGCCTCGATGCCGTTGCGGGTCACATTGAAGATCACCTGCTGAATCTGGATGGGGTCGAGCCGGACGGGCGGCAACGCATCGCCGAGGTCCGTGCGGATCGTGATGCCCCCCCGCCGCGCCAGCGGGTCGAGCATCGGCATGATCTCACGCACGAGCTCGCTGACGTCCGCCTCCGATCGGCTCGGCGCCTCCTTGCGTACGAAGCTGCGGAGACGCCGGATGATCGCGCCCGCCCGCACCGCCTGCTGGATGACCTGCTCGAGATCCTCGCTGGCCACGTCCCGATCGAACCGCCCCGACCGAATCTCACGCAGGCAGGCCTCCGCGAAGTTCACGATCGCCGCCAATGGTTGATTGAGCTCGTGGGCCAGGCCCGCCGTCATCTCCCCCATCGTCGAGAGCCGGCTCACGTGAGCGAGTTTGGCCTGGTGCTGCCGCGCCGCCTCTTCCGCTTCGCGTCGGGCCGTGACATCCGCCGCGATGCCCGCGATCCGGTACACACGCCCGAGCTCGTTGCGGATGAGGAACCCGCGGTCGCGGATCCAGCGTTGGCTGCCGTTCGGGCGAATGATGCGGTACTCCTCGTCGTAGCCGCCCCGCTCCGCACTGCCGAAGAACGACGCCTTGACCCGCTCGCGGTCCTCGGGGTGGATCGCGTCGATCCAGTCCTGCGAGTTCCGGTAGATCGCCTCGGCCGGGCGGCCAAAGACGGACTCGTAGGCGGGGCTGACATAGATGACGCGACCCGTTTCCCATTCGGTGAGCCAGAACACCTCGCGAATGTGCTCGGCCAGCTGGCGGAAGCGGCTCTCGCTCTCGCGTCGCGCGGCTTCCAGACGCCGGCGTTCGGTGATGTCCTGCCCGAGCGCGATGACGCCGGTCGCGGCGTCGCCGGTCGAAAGCGGCGTGAGATTCCAGCACAGACGACGCTCGACCCCGTCGCGTGTGAGACCGGGCAGCTCGAGATCGCGCACGTTCGATCCCGCGAGCACGGCTGCAAGCGTGACGGCCAGCGTCCGGCGCTCATCGGCGGGGCACAGGTCGCGGAAGTCGGTGCCGATGACCTCGTCCCGCGTCCGGCCCAGCACGGTCTCCGCCGCCTGATTCCACTCGCTGACGCGAAAGTCGGGCCCGAGGCACACGATGACGTCCGGGGCGTTCTCCACGACCGCGCGGTACCGAACCTCGCTGTGCCGCAACGCCTCGACCGCACGCTGGCGGTCGCTCATCTCCCGGAACAAGCTCGTGTTGGCTTCGGAGAGCGCCTTCGTGCGATCCTCGACCCGCGCCTCGATCTCCCGGTGGGCGTCGCGTAACGCGTGCTCGTACCGGATGCGTTCGGTGATGTCCCGGGAGATGCCCACCAGGCCGACGATTTCGCCCCGCTCGTCGCGGAACGGCGTCTTGGTCGTCGAGAACCAGCGACGCTCCTCTCCACTCGCGCCGTTGTGCTCGACCTTGCCGATGATCGGCACGCCGGTCTCGATCACGCGACGATCGTCGGCGGCGTACCCGGCGGCGGCCTCGGCCGAGAAGAACTCGACGTCATGGCGGCCGACCGCCACCTCGGGATTCTCGAGACCGAGGTACCGCGCCTGCGCGCGGTTCACGCGAAGGAACCGCTGATCGGCATCCTTGAAGTAGATGGCGTCGGGGATGCGATCCATGAGGATCTGGAGCATGCGCTGCTCGTGCCACAACGCCGTCTCCGACGCCTCACGCTCGATCGCGATGCCGGCCAGCGTGGCCGCGAAGTCGATGAGCTGCTGCTCGTCCTCGTTGGGGCGGCGGGGCGTCCGGTAGTACATCGCGAACGTGCCCCGCACCCGGCCCTCCGAGTCGTGAATCGGCTGCGACCAGCAGGCGCGAAGCCCGGCGGCCGCCGCGACGCTTCGATACGGCGCCCACTTGGGATCGGTCTCGATGTCCTCCGTGATCACCCGCGTGTTGCCGTGTGCCGCCGTGCCGCAGGAGCCGACCTCGGCGCCGATCTCGACGCCGTTGATGGCCGCCATGTACCCGGGGGGAAGACTCGGCCCCACGCCGCGCTCCAGCCGTCGTCCCGTGGGATCGAGCCGCAGCACCGATCCGAGCATGCCCGGACACTGATCCTCGATCATGCCGATGAGCGCCGTGAGCACCTCGTCGAGCGGCTGGCCCGACGAGAGACGCTTGAGCACCTCGGCCTCCGCCGCCATTCGGCCCGCGAGCAGACGGCGATCGGTCACGTCACGCGAGATGCCGACGAGACCGACGACGTTGCCCGCGTCGTCGCGGATCGGCGCCTTCGTCGTGGCGAACCAGCGTTGCTCGCCCCGAACCACGCACGGTTCGATCTTCCCGACCATGCTGCGGCCGGACGCGATGACCTCGACCTCGTCGGCGCGGTAGCGGGCGGCGTCCGCGGCGGGGTAGAAGTCCGCGTCGGTGAGCCCGACCAGATCCTCCGGATCACGCTGCCCGAGCGCGTGCGCGAGCGCGCGATTCGCCACGACGAAGCGGCTGTCGACATCCTTGAAGTAGATGGACTCGGGCATCGACTCCAGCAGCACACGCAGACGCTCCGGATCAGACACGGCCGGCTGCGTCACGTCGGTGAGCACGACCACGACGGTGGCGTCCGGTTCGGCTCCGAGGATTTGCACCCGGACGCGGCCGTCGACGCCATCGCGATCACGCCAGACGCGGATCGTCTCCCGCTCGCCACCGGCTGCGGCGTCCCGCTCCTCGGCGATGATCGCGGCGAGGGTCGCTCCGAGCAGTGCCGCCAGGCCGACGCCACCGGGCTCGCGCGGCGACCAGGCCGCGAGCGCAGACGGCGTCGTCACGGTGACGTCGGTCCCGCTGAGCCGCAGCAGCAACGCCGGCCGCGGGCCGCGGGTGGCCACCGACGGCGAGCCGACGACGTCGCCGTTCGACGTCCGCTCGTACCGACCGCTCGTGGAGTGCGACATGTCCGCTCCCGTCGGCGCCCGACCCCCTCGATGGCCCTCCCGAGCGGCGAACCGCCGACACCGCAGTGTATCGCGCGGGCGGACGCCGGAACACAGCGAACTCCGGGCACCGCCGCCCGACTCAGAAGTCGGCGCTGCGGGGGGTCCGGGGAAACGGGATGACGTCGCGGACGTTGCCCATGCCGGTCGCGTACAGCATGGCGCGTTCGAACCCCAGACCGAAGCCGGCGTGGGGGACGGTGCCGTACCGGCGGAGATCGCGGTACCAGCCGTAGGGGCCGCGGGGCAGGTTCATCTCGTCCAGCCGACGGTCGAGGACATCCAGCCGCTCCTCTCGTTGGGAGCCCCCGATGATTTCGCCGGTGCCCGGCGTCAGCACGTCCATCGCGGCCACGGTGCGCTCGTCGTCGTTCAGACGCATGTAGAACGCCTTGATCTCCTTGGGGTAGTTCATCACGACGACGGGGCGTCCCACCAGCTCCTCGGTGAGGTACCGCTCGTGCTCGGACTGGAGATCGCTGCCCCAGGCGACGGGGTACTCGAACGACACGCCCTTGGCGACGGCCGCCTCGAGATGACCGATCGCATCGCCGTAGTCCATGCGTTCGAACGCCGCATCCACCACGCCCTCGAGGCGGTCGATCACGCCCTTGTCGATCCGCTGCTGGAAGAACCGCATGTCGTCGGCCCGCTCCTCCAGCAACGCGCGAAAGATGTACTTCAGAAAGCTCTCGGCCAGGTCGGCGTTGTCGTGCAGGTCGGCGAAGGCGATCTCCGGCTCGACCATCCAGAACTCCGCGAGATGGCGGCTCGTGTTGGAGTTCTCGGCGCGGAAGGTGGGGCCGAACGTGTAGACCTTGCTGAGCGCGCAGCAGTACGTCTCCACGTTGAGCTGGCCGGACACGGTCAGGAACGCCTCGCGTCCGAAGAAGTCCTCGGCGTAGTCGACGCCGCCGTCGTCGCCCCGCGGAAGGTTGGCGAGGTCGAGCGTGCTGACGCGGAACATCTCCCCGGCGCCCTCGCAGTCGCTGGCGGTGATGATCGGCGTGTGAATCCAGCAGAACCCGTGCTCGTGGAAGTACCGGTGCATGGCCATCGCGAGCGTGTGCCGCACCCGCGCGATCGCGCCGAACGTGTTCGTCCGCGACCGCAGATGCGCGACCTCGCGCAAGAACTCGAACGAATGACGCTTCGCCGCAATCGGGTAGGTCTCGGGATCGTCGACCGCGCCGACGAGCTCGACGCGGTCGGCCTGGATCTCGTAGGCCTGCCCCTTCCCCTGGCTCTCGACCAACTCGCCTCGCGCGATGATCGAGCATCCGGCGGTGAGCTGCTGCACCACATCGGCGTAGTTGTCCAGCGTGTTCGGAGCCACGACCTGGATCGGATCGAAGCCGCTGCCGTCGCTGACGGCGACGAACGAGAAGCCGGCCTTCGAGTCGCGGCGGGTCCGAACCCATCCTTTGATGGTGACGTTCGTCCCGACCGGAACATCCCCGGCCAGGGCGGCCCGGACCGGAATCCACGTGGCGATCGTTTCCTCTGGCATGAATCGAGGCCCCTTGCCCGCGTTCTGCATGAAGCGGCCCGGCGGCGGGCGGGCGGCGAGTATAGCCATCGCGTGTCCCCCCGGTCCGCCATATTGGCAGGTCGCGACGGAGCGGTTCGGCGCTGTGACAGCGCGGCCCGACGCCCGGGCGATCGAAAGGCCCCTGCCGGCCCGTGGACCGGCTTCGCAGCTTCGGCACGCCGATTGCGATGGGCGATACGTGGTACTGCGCGAGGACCATCCCGACGACGCCGACGCCCGCTGCGGGCGGCTGAACCTTCTTTTGTCCTGCCGCAGTCGCGCCGGTCTCGAGCCGTCGATCGACCAGCTGGCCGATTTGCTCGAGCCCCTCGGCATCGCCAGCTTCCGGGCCGGATCCGGCGACGAGGCCGCGGACGTGATCCGGCGGACGGAGATCCACATCGCCGTCGTCGATCTGTCGATTCCGCTCACCGGGGAGAGCCCGGGCGCGAAGCCCGCGGGCGGCCGGATCCTCCAGCTGCTGCGTCGTCTGGATCCCGCGCCCCCCACCGTCCTCGTACGGCCCCGCCAGCCGGCGGCCCGCGAAAGCGCCCGCAGCCTCTCCGAGGCGTTGCGGGACGGCGCGTTCGCCGTGGTCGACCGCCCGATCAATCTCGAAACCATGCTCGAAGTGATGCGTCGCGTCGTGCGGCGGCACTACGCCGATCACTGGCCCGCCGCCTGAGACGCGTCACGATTCCCACCGACCACTGACCACTGACCCCCCCGATCCAAGGAGATCAACGCCATGAAGGTGAGACCACTCGGAGACAAGATCCTCATCAAGCGCGCGGAGCCGGAGACCCGGACCGACGCGGGGATCTACCTGCCGGAGTCCGCGAAGGACAAGCCCCGCGAGGGCAAGATCATGGCGCTCGGCGACGGCATCCTGAACAAGGAATCCGGCGAGTACATGCCGTTCACCGTCAAGAAGGGCGACCGCGTCATCTTCAGCAGCTACGCCGGCACCGAGCTCAAGCTCGAGGGCGAGGAGCTGCTCATCATGACCGAAGAGGACATCCTCGGCGTCATCGACTGACGAACGCCGGCACGGAGATTCCCGCAATGGAACGCGGCCCCCTGCTCGAGATCCTGGAAGGAATGAAGGGCACCGCCAAGGAGCTCGATCTCACCCTTCCCGGCGAGAACGAGCCCATCGAGATCCGCAACGTCGTGGAGGTCGAGTCGCTCTCGAGCACGCACGGCCTGAAGATCACGACGAAGCAGAACCTCATCTGGATCGATGCCGGCCACATCGCGTGCGCCTGGCAGGCCCGCGACGACATCTGAGACCCCCGGCATGTCCATCACCACCGAACAGCTTCGCGCGGCCCTCGCCGACCTCAATGGTCAGCGGGACGTGCGCTTCGAGTTCGAGCATGCCGACACGTGCCTCGTCCAGAACGCGTTGCTCGTTCCGGCCGAGGAGGATCGGATCGTGAAGCTCACCGACGGATCCCGCGAGTATCTCGTCGACGCACAACGCATTACTTGGGTCGAGATCGGCCCGCCCTCCGCCCGCTAGAGGGACGTGTCGCATCCCCCCAACGACGACCCCGTTCAGACTGGAGAACACCCCACCATGGCTGCCAAGCAGATCGCATACGACATCGACGCCCGCGAGCGCATGCTCCGCGGTATTCAAAAGCTCTCGAAAGCCGTCAAGGTGACGCTCGGCCCCTCGGGCCGGGTGGTCATCCTCGAGAAGTCCTTCGGCGCCCCGACCGTCACCAAGGACGGCGTGACCGTCGCCAAGGAGATCGAGCTGGAGGACGCCTACGAGAACATGGGCGCCCAGATGGTCAAGGAGGTCGCCTCCAAGAGCTCCAAGGACGCCGGTGACGGCACCACCACGGCGACGGTCTACGCCGAGTCCATCTTCACCGAAGGCCTGAAGAACATCACCGCCGGCGCACACGCCCACGAGATCAAGCGGGGCATCGACCTCGCGGTCGAGGCGGTGGTGAGCGAGCTGGACAAGATGTCCAAGCCCGTCAAGAGCTCCACCGAGATCGCCCAGGTCGGCACGTGCGCCGCGAACCAGGACGCCGAGATCGGCAAGATCATCGCCGAGGCGATGGACAAGGTCGGCAAGGACGGCGTCATCACGGTCGAAGAAGGCAAGAGCCTCGACACGACCGTCGACCTCGTCGAGGGCATGCAGTTCGACAAGGGTTATCTGAGCCCGCACTTCGTCACCGACGTGACGAACATGGAGTGCATCCTCGAAGACTGCTACGTGCTCATCTACGAGAAGAAGCTCACCTCCGCCAAGGATCTGCTCCCCGTCCTCAGCAAGGTCGCCGAGAGCGGCAAGGCGTTGCTGATCGTCGCGGAGGACATCGAGGGCGAGGCGCTCGCCACCCTGGTGGTAAACAAGCTCCGTGGCGTTCTCAAGGTCGCGGCCGTCAAGGCCCCGGGCTTCGGCGATCGCCGCAAGGAGATGCTCCAGGACGTCGCCGTCCTGACCGGCGGAACGGCGATCATGGAAGAGCTCGGCATCGACCTCGAGGGCCTCGGTCTCAACGACCTCGGCCGCGCGAAGAAGGTCACGATCGACAAGGACACGACGACGATCGTCGAGGGCGCCGGCAAGTCGGGCGACATCAAGGGCCGCATCGACCTGATCCGCGGCCAGATCGAAGCATCGTCGAGCGACTACGACGTCGAGAAGCTCCAGGAGCGTCTCGCGAAGCTCGCCGGCGGCGTCGCCCAGATCAACGTGGGCGCGGCCACCGAGGTCGAGATGAAGGAGAAGAAGGCCCGCGTCGAGGACGCGCTCCACGCGTGTCGCGCGGCGGTCGAGGAGGGCATCCTCCCCGGCGGCGGCGTCGCGGTGCTGCGGGCTCGGGCCAACCTGGACGGCGCCAAGAAGAAGGCGCGCGGCGACGAGAAGCTCGGCGTCGAAATCGTGTGGCGGGCCCTGGCGGCTCCGATTCGCCAGATCGCGGAGAACTGCGGTCTGGAGGGCTCGATCGTCGCGCAGAAAGTCGACGAGTCGAGCGACACCACCTTCGGCTTCAACGCGGTGACGCAGAAGTACGAGGACCTCGTCAAGGCCGGCGTGATCGTCCCGACCAAGGTCGAGCGCATCGCCCTGCAGAACGCAGCATCCATCTCCGGCCTGCTGCTGACGACCGACTGCGCGATCACCGAGATCAAGGAGAAGAAGAAGGACAAGGCCGCCGGCGGCGGCATGGACGACTTCGACTACTGAGGTCGGTGATCATCGAGCGAACGCACAAGCGGGCGGCCCAGCCGCCCGCTTTTTCGCGCGCGGACACGGACACGACGCCCATCGCGCAACCGCCCGACACAACCTGCCCGAGCGGCATGGACGCCGCCGGTCCCCACGCAGGCGGCCACCGGCGCCCGGCAAGCACCACCACCGCCCACTGGCAGGATGCCAGCGCAAGGGTCCACGTCCGAATCTTCCCAAGCGAGGCGGCAGGACGCCGCCCCACGAATGGTGCCACGGACAGCGAAGCGTCCGTGCCGTGCGTCGCCCACTGCGCAAGGGCAGTCAACCACCCCCTCGCCATGGACGTCCGTCTCAGTCGTCGAGATGCATATCGCGCCGAATCCGCAGCAACGCGTCCTTCAAGGT
>JABDLI010000274.1 GCA_013003065.1 Phycisphaerales bacterium
AACATCGATCGGCTCGCCACCGAGGGCATGCGTTTCCGCGAGCACTACTCGGGCAGCCCCGTGTGCGCGTCCTCACGGTGCGCACTGCTGACGGGCAAGCACCTCGGCCACGCCGTGGTGCGTGGCATGGAGGGGGGCTCCGGGGGGGGGGTGCGAGTTTAGCGGGCACGGACGCGGACGCGGTCACGGCCACGGGCACGGACACGGACACGGACACGGACGCGGACCCGGACGCGGACCCGGACACGGCCCCGGACGCGGACCCGGACGCGGCCCCGGACGCGGACCCGGACACGGCCCCGGACGCGGACCCGGACGCGGACCCGGACGCGGACCCGGACGCGGACACGGACACGGACACGGACACGGACACGGACACGGACACGGACACGGCCCCGGCCCCGGACCCGGCCCCAACCCCCGGCGACCCCCGCGCCACCGCCTCAAACCCACCAACCGCAACCCGGACGAACCCCTCCATCGCGGCCGCCTCCCGCCTACCTTGACAGTCGCCGATGCATGACTAGAGTGTCCAGGCTCGCCGAGACGGGGGGCTCCCCTCTCGCGGGCGACTGACAATCGGTTTGGGGCGGTAGCTCAATTGGTTAGAGTCCTGGACTGTCGATCCAGTGGTTGCGGGTTCGAGTCCCGTCCGCCTCGTTTGACCAAGCCCTCGCACGTCGTGCGGGGGTTTGCTCGTTTTTGGGGGAGTTGTTTGGCACGCCCGTCGTGCGGCCGCGGCCGATCCGGCGCAGTTGCGGAGATACCGACGCGTGCAACAACTCGTTGCGGCATCGCGGGTTATTCATGGGTCGCGCCGGCGGTCGGCCGGCGGCCGGGGGTCGGGCCCGGCGCGTCTTCCTGCCGTTCCTAAGAATTCACTGTGCGGTTCGAAGGACCATCCTTACCATGACCGCTTGGGGGTGCCGTCACGTGTCGACCCCCACGCATCAAGTGTCACTGCTGGAGGGTTCACATGAAACGGAAGATCATCGTTTTTGCCGCGGTTAGCGCGTTGGTCGCGTCGATCGGCGCGACCGCCACGGCGGCTTCGGTCGCCCGAAGCGCCGAGCTCGAAGACATCGACGCCGCATCGTTCGACGGCCTGACCGGCGATCGCATTCAGGTCCGCGGCTTTGCCGATGGCACGGTCGAGCAGAAGCCCTACCTGCCGGGAACGGGTTTCGGTCTGTGGACGGCGATTCCGGGATCGGTGGCGGTCGGGAAGGGCGATCTCGCCTCGATCGCCGTCGCGCCGCTGGACGGGTACCTGGGTGCTCGGATCTTCGTCCGGGGTTTCGAGGATGGCAGCGTCGAGCAGAACTTCTACCTGCCGATGGTCGGGTACACCGGGTGGCGTGACGTGCCGGACAGCACGGCGATGGCCGTCGGCGGCGACCTCGAGTCGATCGCGCTCGTCGTGTACGACGGGTTCTTCGGCCCGCGGGTCTTCCTGGCGGCGTTCGACGACGGGACCGTCTTCCAGAACATCTACACGCCCGGTCACGGGTACACCGGATGGCACGAACTGCCCAAGGAGGACCACGGCGGTGACGGTGGCGGAAAGGGCGGGGGCGAGCTGGCGGCGCTGGCGGCCGACGCGCTCGACGGCTTCGCCGGGGCCCGCATCTTCGTCAAGGCCTTCGAGGACGGTGACGTTCTCCAGAACATCTATACGCCGACGCACGGCTACACCGGTTGGCATGACGTGCCCAAGCCGGATCTGGGTGACGGCGGCGAGCTGGAGAGCGTGGACGTGAAGGTGCTGGGCGGCGGGGTCCGCCTGTTCGTCATCGGGTGCGTCGACGGGCGGGTGTTGCAGAACATCTACACGCCCACGGACGGATTCACCGGCTGGAACGATGTCCCGGGCGCTACGCCCGAGGGAAGCGATCTCCAGGCGGTCACGGTCGTGCCGCTCGACGGACTCTTCGGCGACCGCATCTTCTACCGGGGCTTCGAGGACGGGCTGGTCGAGCAGAACGTGTACCGACCGGGTCTCGGCTACACCGGCTGGATCGCGTTGCCGTAGTCCGACGCTCTTGCAGGATTCAGAGCGGGCGCTCCCCGGCGGAGCGCCCGCTTTCGTTCTCGGCGGACCGCTGCTATCGTCGTGCCCCCGCTCGGACGAAGCGACAGGAGGTGTTGCGTGAAAACGATCCGTCTCATGACCGTCACGCTGCTGCTCGTGGCCGGGTGCGGTGGCGACTCGGCGGAAGACCCGGCATCCGCGCCGCCCGCCGCCCCGACGCCGAGCGCGGTCGTCAAGACGGCGCCGCCGACAACGGCCCCGGACGATGCGCCCGCTTCATCCCCATCCACGGCGGCGGGAGCGGCGCTCTACCGGACCCACTGCGGCATGTGCCACGGACCCACGGGTGAGGGCGACGGTCCGCTGGCGGGCGCGCTCAACCCCCGGCCCCGGGGCTTCGTCGACGAGCCGTGGCGATTCATCACTCCCCAAACCCCCGATGAGGCCCGCACCGCAATCGCCGATCTGATCCGCCGCGGGCTGCCCCAGTCGGGAATGCCCGGGTATGCGGCGAAGATGAACGAGAAGCAGATGCTGCAGGTGGCGGAGTACGTGTTGGAGTTGCGACGCTGAGCGCGGACGCCGGAGCGTCCAACATCCGGCATTCACGGGTGCCACGGACAGCGAAGCGTCCGTGCCGTGCGTCGTCCAATGCGCAGGGGAGTCGAACGCCCCTTCGCGATGGACGCTGCCGGCACGGACGCTTCGCTGTCCGTGGCACCCGGACACGGACACGGACGCGGACGCGGCCCGAATCACCTCACCTCCGCCACCACCTCCACCTCCACCGTCGCCCCCAGCGGCAAGCCAATCGACCCCACCGCCGCCCGGGCGTGTCGCCCGGCCTCCCCGAAGATCTGGAGCATCAGCTCGCTGGCACCGTTCGCCACCTTCGGCTGATCGGTGAAGCCGGGGTCGGACGCCACGAACACGCCCAACCGGACGATGCGGGTGACCCGGTCGAGGTCACCGTCGAGGATGTTGGCAAGGACGGCGAGGGCGTTGAGGCCGCACTGGCGGGCGGCGGTCTGGGCGGCCTCGATGCCGACGGCGGAGGGCACCGGGCCCGTGGCGATCAGGGCGCCCTCGGACATCGGGATCTGGCCCGCTGTGTAGACCAGGTTTCCCGTCCGGACCGCCGGGACGTAGGCGGCAACGGGCGTGGGGGCCGCGGGCAGCGTCAGACCCAGGTCGGCGAGCCGATTGGCGACTTTCATGGATGATCAGCTCCATTTATGGATGCCGGGAGGCGGCCATACCCATCGTGGCCATCGCCCGGAAATCGTTTCTTTGCTGCAACTTGACACCGCGGGCCAACGAATTATTGTGGTGAGCGGTGGCTTATCGGCCACCGAGACCAGAGCGGCAGCATTCAGCGATCATACCCCTGAAACATGCCCTCATTCGCCGGCTCAACGGCCGGCACATTCCCGCCGCTACGGTCGACAACTCGAACGTGCCCTGCTCGGAGTCGCTCCGGCAGATGCGCGGATCATGAGTGTCCCGTTGGTCGGGCGAGGCCCCCAAAGACCTCGTTTGCCCACTCGCCGATGACCGCTCCGGCTCTTCGCCAGAGTTCTCAGGTCGTCAGGCGACCGGTCCGAATCGCCGCTTCGTTCGGCGGGAAGGCCCGTGGGGAGCGAATCCGCTGCAACCCGCACGTCGGCGGCGAACCGCCCAGACCATGGTTTCCCGGGCCCCGGGAAACACCCTCGTTTCCTCCACCCGTGTGTTGCGGGTGAAGCGTTCTCATTTTTTCATTGATACCGGAGAACAGTGACCATGAACCGTAACAAAGGATTCACGCTCATCGAGCTGCTGGTGGTCATCGCCATCATTGCGCTGCTCGTCGGCCTCCTGCTGCCGGCGTTGGCCAAGGCCAAGCGGAATGCGGCGACCCTCAAGGACGCGGCTCAGATCAAGGAGATCCATCAGTCCATGCTCGTCTTCGCGAACGAGCACAAGGACGTGATGCCGACTCCCGGTCTGATCAACCGCAAGGCCGACATCTATCTCGGCCGTGAGCAGCCCGGAATCGGCCCCGAGGACTACGAGAAGAACACCTCGAAGAACCTCTACTCGGCCCTCATCGCCCAGGAGTACTTCAACTCCGACATCCTCATCGGCCCCACCGAGGTCAACCCGATCATCGAGGAGTACGAGGACTACGACTACACCGCGTACAACCCCACGCAGGACACCTACTGGGACGGCGACACGACGGACCCGCTCTCCGATGACGGCTTCCAGGCCAACATCGAGGACGGCACGAGCAACACGTCCTACCACCACCTGGCTCTCTGCGGCCTTCGCAAGAAGCTCATGTGGCGGAACTCGGCCGACAACAACGACGCTCACCTGGGTTCCCGCGCTTCCTACCGCGGCCAGGGCGAGAGCGTCGGCCAGGGCGACCCGGAAGAGTACACCCGTTCGCAGACGCTCCTGCTGCACGGCTCGAAGAAGAGCTGGGTCGGCAACATCGCCTACGGCGACAATCACACCGAGCTGAGCGAGACCTACTACCCCGCCCTCGTCTCCTACGAGCCGCAGGACGGTGAGCTGACGAAGGACAACGTCTACGACTGGGAGTTCACGGACTTCGGCACTCCCGGCAAGTCGGGCGACGCGTTCCTTTGCATGACCCGCACCGCTGGCGAGGACTTCGTCGGCGACTACCACGAGGAACTGCTCCCGTAATCCGTACGGGATCACACACCGACTTTCACAGTGAATGGAGTGTCATATATGAAACGCAAACGAGGCTTTACGCTCATCGAGCTGCTCGTGGTCATGGCGATCATCGCGCTGCTCATCGGCCTCCTGCTGCCCGCACTGGCCAAGGCTCGCGCCCAGGCCAAGCTGCTCAAGGACGGCACGCAGGTCAAGCAGATCCACACCGCGTGGGTCGTCTTCTCCAACGAGGATGACGGGCACCTCCCGACCCCCGGTCGCATCAAGCGGCTCAAGGTCGGCGGCGAGTACATCCCCGGTCGCGGCGACGAGGACATCGCCGCGAACAGCCACGCGAATCTGCACTCGGCCGCGATCATGCAGAACTACTACACGCCCGAGATCTGCGTGGGCCCGACCGAGCCGAACGGCAACGTCTACGTGATGGACAGCTACAACTGGGAGCGCTACAACGTCGCGGCCAGCCCGCCCATCTACTGGGACGACAACTTCACCGTCAAGCTGAACTCGAAGTGCAACACGTCGTACGCGTCGATGCCGCTCGCCAAGGAGCGGAAGCAGCGTGAGTGGCGTGACTCGTATAACTCGAAGTTCGCCTTGCTCGGCAACCGCGGCATCGAGAACGGCGACTACCTCGTCGAGCAGCACATCACCTACGAGATCCACGGCGGCCGCAAGCAGTGGGTCGGCAACGTGGTGTACGGCGACAACCACGTCGATGTCCACAAGTCCTTCCTCCCGCAGGGAGCGGAGTACCAGCAGGGCGGGGAGAACTTCCCCGACAACCTGTTCAAGAACGACACCGGCGGCAGCGACGAGTCTGCGGATGGTTTCGACATGTGGCTGTGCCTCGTGTCGAAGATCAACTCCTCCGAGGTGCTGACGCTGACCTGGGACTGATCCCAGCGCAAGAGCCACTCTCCGCCTGGACCCGAAAGGGTCGCGTGGAGACCTGGAAAACGACAAGGCCGGCCGCGTATGCGGTCGGCCTTGTTCGTGCGCTCCGGCGAATTCGAACTCCCCATTCCCCACTCCCCGATCTCCGGGTCCAATTCCACTTCCCCTTCCCATTCCCCTTCCAATTCCCATTCCAATTCCCATTCCGACTCCAATCCGGACGGCGGAGAACTGGAATTGGAATTGGAGGGGGAGGGGGAGGGGGAACTGGAATGGGAATGGGAATGGGAATGGGACCCGGAGATTGGGGAGTGGGGAATGGGGAATTGGAACGTCGGGGGCCCTTGCTGCTTGTCTAACGCCCGAGCACCATCCCACCCTTCACCGCCACCAGACCCACCAACACCGACACCACCAGATACGTCGCCAACTCCCCGTACCGACGCTCCTCGATCAGGTGCATCGCATCGAGGCTGAACGTGCTGAACGTCGTGAACGCACCGAGCAGGCCGGTCACCAGCAGCGGCTTCACCCAGGCCGGGTGCTCGCCCGACTCGATCCCGACGTAGACGTACCCGATCGCCAGGCAGCCGGCGATGTTGGCGATCATGGTCGAGACGTACCAGGGCCAGCTCGTCAGCCCCCGCACGCCTTCGGCGATGGCGAACCGCAGCGACGCTCCGGCGGCGCCTCCGACCGCGACCGCGACGATGGCGAGGGCCGAGTGCATGCGACCATCTTCGCCACCTCGAACGCGTGAGCAACTCCGCCCCCGGGAAGCCCACCCCATTTCCGGGAATCCCGCCCTTGCCCCCGGCGCTGCTTCGCGGACGCCTCCGGATCTATACTTGTGGACCCATGTGGATCCAGTCACGACAACTCGGGGCGGTTCGGCGGTGCGCGCTGGTGGTCAGCGCCGGTCTGCTGACCCTCAGCCTGGTGCTCTCTGCACCGGCGGCCGATGAAGCCCCACAGACCCCGCAGACCCCGCCGCGCCCGGCCGCGGTGCCCGCGTACCGCCAGGCGAGCCAGGTGGCGGTGCTCACCGTGCATGGGGAGATCGACCACGTCACGCTCCACTCGCTGGAGCGTCGCATGGCGGAAGCCCGTCGCAACGGCGCGAACGCGATCGTGCTCGACATCGACACCCCCGGCGGTCGCCTCGACGCGACGCTCGACATCTGCAACCTCCTCAAGGATCCGTCGCTGACGCCCACCAACACGGTCGCGTGGATCCACCCCCAGGCCTACTCCGCCGGGACGATCATCGCCCTCGCGTGCCGCGAGATCGTCGTCTCGCCCAACGCCACGTTCGGCGACGCGGCACCGATCCAGGGCATCCCGGGTCTCGGGCTGACCCAGCTTCAGCCGGCGGAACGCGCCAAGGTCGAGGCGCCGCTGCTCGCCGAGGTGGTCGATTCCGCCCGCCGGCATCACTACGACGAGAACCTCGTGCAGTCGTTCGTGAGCGTCGGCATCGAGCTGTGGATGATCGAGAACGTCGACACCGGGGAGCGTGTCTTCGTCGACCGCACCGAGTACGAGACGGTCTTCGGCGAGGAGCCGGCGGACGAGATCACGTCGGTGACCCCCTCCGCTCCCACGACCGCCCCGGCCCCGCGGGTGCGTCCGAAGGTGATGGAGCGGATTCCCCTGGGCGACAGCGCCGACGAGCTGGGTCTCACGCCCGAGCAGTACCGGCAGCAGATCGAGTACCAGCAGAACCGCCCCCCCCGCCGTGACCCGCTGACCCGCGCCGATCGCGGGAGCTGGCGGCCGGTCATGCAGGTGATCACCGACGATCGGCTGCTCACGCTCAAGCCCGCCGAAGCGCTTCACTACGGGCTCGCGGTTCGCACCATCTCCTCCGACGCCCAGCTCCTGACCTTCTTCGGCGCCCAATCGCTGCGACGCTACGACGCGACCTGGTCGGAGGGGCTCGTTCGGCTCCTGGTGAGCGTCCCGGTCAAGATCATCCTGATCATCGTCTTCCTGCTGTCGCTCTTCATCGAGCTGGCGGCCCCCGGCGTCGGGGTTTTCGGGGCGACGGCGTTCGTGGCGTTGCTCGTGCTCATCGGCGCGCCGTACCTGGCGGGGCTCGCCCAGTGGTGGGACGTGCTGCTGATCGGGCTCGGCATCGTGCTGCTTGCAGCCGAGCTCTTTCTGATTCCGGGCACCGGCGTCGCGGGCATCGCCGGCGCGTTGTGCCTGCTCGCCGGCATCATCGGGACATTCATCTCCGGCGACCTCTCCAGCGAGCAAGGCATGGACGAATTGTGGACCGGCGTGCTGTCCACCTTCACCGCGCTCTTCGCTGCCGGCGTGGGCGCGTGGGTGGTGTCGCGGCAGATCCACTCCCTCCCGGTGCTCGACAAGCTGATTCTCAAGACGGAAGTCGGCGCCCGGACGACCGGCGCTGCGGGCGGGCTGCTGTCGGCGATGGGCGATCCCCCCCGAACGCTGGAGCTGGGTGTCCAGGGCATCGCGATCACCGATCTCCGTCCCGCCGGACGCGCCGAAATCGACGGGAGGATCGTCGACGTGCAGTCCGTGGGCTCATACATCGAGAAGGGCCGGCCGGTGCGTGTCACTTCCGTCGGCCGCTATGTCATCGAAGTGGAGGAGTCGCATTCATGACGACGCTGGTGCTGGCTCAGGCGGCGAACGCCGCGAGCAACGACGCGTACTTCCTGTACGGGTGCCTGCTGTTTGCCGCCGCGCTCGCGCTCCTCGTGCTCGAGCTGTTCGTTCCGTCGGGGGGGCTGATCGGCATTCTCGCCGGCATCGCCGCGATCGGCTCGACCGTCGCGTTCTTCATGTACGACACGTCCTGGGGCATCGGCGTTGGCGTCGCGTACATCGTGATGACGCCGATCCTGCTCGTGTTCATGTTCAAGCTCTGGCTCAACTCACCGCTGGGGTCGGCAATGATCCTGGGCGGTCAGGCCGATGCTGCGGACGAGTCGGAGGAGAGCAACCGCCGCTCGGAGGTCGCGCGGCGGCAGCGACTTGCAGAACTTGAAGCGCTCGTCGGCGCCGAAGGCGTCACGGAGACGGCGTTGCGTCCGGTCGGGATGGTCCGCCTGGGCGATCACCGCATCGACGCCATGTCGGAGACGGGCATCATCGAGGCAAACACGCCGGTGGTCGTGACCACCGTGTATGACAACCAGATCAAGGTCCGACCCCGCGGGTGAGTCCCCGCGGCCAACTTCGCGCAGGGGCCCCGGATTGGGGCTAAGCTACCCTCCGTCGCGTCGCCCGCACGCGTTCATTTGCGAGGAACATCGTCATGTCGTCCGCAATACTGCCTCTCGCCGTCAGCAACTGGGTGATCGGCGGCGCGATCGTCGTCGGCGTCGTCGTCCTGATCATCATCTTCATGATCGCCCAGTTCATCCAGCTCTGGGTGCAGGCACTCCTGTCCGGCGCACGCGTTCGCCTCATCGACCTCATCATGATGCGTCTGCGGAAGGTCGACCCGAAGACGATCGTCTTCAACCGCATCAGCGCGAAGAAGGCGGGGCTCGACATCTCCTCCGATCAACTTGAGTCGCACTACCTCGCCGGCGGCCGCGTCACGAACGTCGTTCGCGCGCTGATCGCCGCCGACAAGGCGAAAATCGACCTGGGGTGGGAGCAGGCCACCGCCATCGACCTTGCCGGACGCGACATCGTGGACGCGGTGCGGACGAGCGTCGACCCGAAGGTCATCGACTGCCCGCACCAGACGAGCGGTCGGAACACGATCGACGCCGTCGCGCGCGACGGCATTCAGCTCAAGGCCCGCGCCCGGGTGACCGTGCGCACGAACATCGAGCGGCTGGTCGGCGGTGCGACCGAGGAGACGATCATCGCCCGCGTGGGCGAGGGCATCGTGTCCGCCATCGGCTCGTCCGCGTACCACAAGGACGTCCTGGAGAACCCCGACAAGATCTCCAAGGAGGTCCTGAACCGCGGGCTCGACTCCGGCACTGCGTTCGAGATCCTCTCGATCGACATCGCAGACGTGGACGTTGGCACGAACATCGGCGCGGCCCTGCAGACCGACCAGGCCGACGCCGACAAGAAACGCTTCCAGGCCGAGGCCGAGAAACGCCGCGCGCTCGCGGTGGCCCAGGAGGCCGAGTACATCGCCGAGGTCCAAAAGAACCGCGCCCTCGTCGTGCTCGCCGAGGCGGAGGTGCCGAAGGCTATGGCCGAGGCATTCCGCCAGGGCAACCTCGGCATCATGGACTACTACCGGATGAAGAACGTCGTCGCCGACACCTCGATGCGGCAGTCCATCGCCGGACCGGACGACGGCGGCTCGAAGTCCACCTGAGACACTTTCTTCCCCGTGGCCGCCCGCGGCGAGGATCGCCATGACCGACGACGCCCCTACCGAGGGGAGCCTCCTCTCCCCTCGCAAGATCGCGTTGCAGACGGTGGGCTTCGTCGTCGGCGTCGCGTTGCTCATCTGGTGCATCAAGACCGCGTTCGGCGGCGACGGCGACGAGTGGCGGCGGATTGCGCACGCGAATCCATGGCTGGTGCTGGGCCTCGTCGGTTGCACGCTGGTGAGCATGTTTGTCAACGGGACGCTGTTCTGGCTCGTCGCGCAGCCGATGCAGCGGCTTGGCTTCCGGGACATGCAGTGGCTGAACCTCGTGACGGCCGTCCTCAACTACGCACCGATCCGCGCGGGGCTCATCGCTCGCGTCGCGTACCACCTCCGGGTCGATCGGCTGAGCCTTCTGGAGATCGGCGCCTACCTCGCCGCGATCGCGTACACGCTCGCGCTTACCGTCGGGTCCTGCATCGTCGCGACGCTCATCCGCCCGGGGATCGACGGGTGGTGGTGGGCACTGCTCCTGGGACAACTCGCCCTCGGCGGCGGGCTGACCTGGGCGCTCATGGGCCAACCGCTCGTCGCCCGCTACGGACGCGGCATGGACGAGATGCTGCGGCAGCCCTTGTGCTTGTGGGGCGCTATCGGGTTGCGGCTCGTGGACATCGGCGCGTTCGTCGGGCGGATGTTCTGCGCGGTGGCGATCCTCGAGCTCGACCTCTCCGGCCCCGAGACCGTCCTGCTCGGCATCGCGGCGATCACGCTCAGCCTGAACCCCATCGGACGCACGGGCTTTCGCGAGATCGCGGTCGCGTTCGTCGCATCGCAGCTCGTGTCGCCCGACCTGAGCAACACCGAGCTCGACAGCGCCATGGCGACGCTGGCGCTCGTGGAATCGGCCGGCGAAGCAATGGTCGCGATTCCGCTGGGCGCGATCTGCCTTCTGTGGTACCGGAGACGCTGGAAGAACGCGAAACCGTCTCCGTGATCGAACACGAACCGAAGGAGCGATCCCATGACCGTCCCGCCCTCTCCGCGTGTTGATCGCCGCCACTTCATCGCGGCTTCCGGCGCCGCGGCCCTGACCGCCGCCCTCCCCCGCCCGGCCGACGCCGCCCGGCCGCAGGTCCGCGGCGGACCGGTGGTGATCAGCTCGGGCAACGGCCTCGTGGCGGTCGCGCGTGCGCTCGCGCAGCTCAACGACGGCGTCGACCCTGCCGCCGCCGTCGTCCACGGCGTCGCCGCGGTGGAAGACGATCCGAGGGACATGAGCGTCGGCCTCGGCGGCCTCCCGAACGAACAGGGCGTGGTGCAGCTCGACGCCTCGGTGATGCACGGCCCGACGCACAAGGCGGGCGCGGTGGCGGGGCTGGAGAACGTCCGCAACGCCGCCGCCGTCGCGCTCGAGGTTCTCCGACGCACCGACCACGTGCTGCTCGTGGGCGCCGGCGCGTTGGCGTTCGCCCGCGCGTGCGGGTTCGAAGAGGAGAACCTGCTCACCGAACGCGCCCGTCAGGCGTGGCTCAAATGGAAGGGAAACCTGAACCCCGACGACGACTGGCTCGACGACGACCAGTTGGTGACGCCGGCTCCGGACAGCCGGGCCCACGCCGGCCCGACGCCGCACACGCACGGGACCATTCACTGTGCCGCCCTGAACGATCAGGGCGACCTCGGCGCCTGCACGACGACAAGCGGTCTCAGCTACAAGATTCCCGGCCGCGTCGGCGACTCCCCCATCATCGGCGCGGGCATGTACGTCGAGAACGACATCGGCGCCGCCGGCGCGACGGGACGCGGCGAGTCGGTGATCCAGTCCTGCGGCGCCTTCCAGATCGTCCAGCACATGGGCCGCGGCGACCACCCGACGGCCGCGTGTCTGAAGGTCCTCGAGTGGATCGCCCGCCACACCCGCCGCCCAGCCCTCCTCAACGATCGCGGCCAGCCCAACTTCGGCTGCACGATGTACGCCGTCCGCAAGGACGGGGCCTACGGCAGCGCGACGATGCGTGGCCGCAACGTCCAATTCGCCGTCGCCGACGCCGCCGGAGCGCGGAAAGAAGAGTGCGCGGTGTTGTACGGGTAAGCAACGGACACGGTCGCGGCCGCGCCGCGCAAGGCTACTGCCGCCGGATGGCGGCACAAAGACAGTCCGACCCACGCCCCCCCGCGAACGGTGCCACGG
>JABDLI010000276.1 GCA_013003065.1 Phycisphaerales bacterium
GTGCCGCGCGTCGTCCGTGACGCCGGGGCGTCTCGCTCCCCCTCGCAAATGGACGCTGACGGCACGGACGCTTCGCTGTCCGTGGCACCATCGAGATGGACGCCGCCGGTCACGGACCCTGACCGGACGACCGATTCCGAGTCCTCCGCTAGCATGTCAACACCAACCCGAAGCGCCCCCGCACGACGGAAGTACTCCATGCTGATCACGAACGGTATTCCCCCGATCCACTGGACGGTCGCCGGCGTCCTCATCGCGGCTGTCACGCTCGTTCTGCTCGGCATCTTCGGTCGCGCACTCGGCGTCTCGACCGGGTTGGAGAACCTGTGCGGCCTCGTGCTTCGATCGGCCTACTTCCGACGCGCCGACCTCACTTCATCACGCTCGTGGCGTCTGCCGTTTCTCGGCGGCCTCGTGCTCGGCGGCGTGGTGTCGGCGGTCGCCGGCGGCGGTTGGCGGCCGATGTGGGATCTCGGGATGTTCGACACCGTCGTCGGCTGGGGGCCGGCCGGGAAGGTGGCGTGGATGTTTGCGGGCGGTCTGCTGATCGGCCTCGGCACCCGCATCGCCGGCGGCTGCACGAGCGGGCACGGCATCTTCGGCAACTCGAACCTGCAACCGGCGAGCGTCGTCGCGACGCTCAGCTTCCTCGCCAGCGGCATCGCCGTCTCGGCCTTCGTCTACCGAATGGGAGTCTTCGGATGAGACCGATCGCCTTCCTGATCCTCGGCACCGTGTTCGGCTGGACGCTCAGCCGCAGCGGCGCGGCGGATTACAACTACGTGCAGAAGATGTTTCTCTTCGAGGACATTCAGCTGTGGGGGATCATCGCGACGGCCGTCATCCTCACGGCCCCCGGCGTGTGGTGGCTCAAGCGTCGCGGCCGCGCCGCGCTCGGCGACAGCATCGTCGTGCAGCCGAAGGTTCTGCATCCCGGCAACGTCGTCGGCGGTCTGATCTTCGGCGCCGGCTGGTCGATCACCGGCATGTGCCCCGGCCCGATCTTCGTCAACATCGGGGAAGGCAAGCTCTACGCGCTCGCGGCACTCGCCGGCGCGTTGACGGGCGCCGCGATCTACGGCAGCACCCTGCGTCGACCCCTGACGCGCCTGCTCCGATTGCCTGCGTAACGCCACCGCAAGGAGACGATCCATGGGCGTCCGCCACGTCACTCTCAGCATGTTCGTTCTCGCCGTCCTCGCGACGACGCTCGATGCGGGCGGGGTTCCGCCGACGACCGCGTCACCCGAGGCGGCCTGGTGGTCCGACGGGGTCACGGCCACGCTGGAGCAGGCGGGAGACCGCGGACCCGCCTGGATCGCGGCGCTCCAGCAATCGCCCATCGACCACCGGCCGGCGCTGGCGTTCCTGCTCGAACACATGCCGACCCGCGATCTGCTGACCCTGGATCCCGACTTCGTGCTCGAAAACGTGGCCCTTGCGTGCGCGGCCCGCGGCGCGGTTCCGTGGGGCCGGGCGATCCCGGAGGAGATCTTCTTGAACGACGTCCTCCCGTACGCCAACATCAGCGAACGACGCGACCCGTGGCGTTCGGACTTCAAGGAGCGGTTCCTCCCGATGGTGCGCGAGTGCGTCACGCCCCGGGAGGCGGCTCATCTTCTCAACCAACGGATCTTCGCCGAGCTCGGCGTCAAGTACTCGACCGCACGCGCGCGGGCCGATCAGAGCCCGGCCGAAAGCATCGACAGCGGCCTCGCCTCGTGCACCGGCCTGTCCATTCTGCTTGTCAATGCCTGCCGGGCGACCGGCATTCCCGCCCGCGTCGTCGGCATCCCGAACTGGGTCAACAAGTCGGGCAACCACACCTGGGTCGAGATCTGGGACGGCGGCCAGTGGCACTTCGCCGGCGCGGCGGAACCCGACGAACGCGGGCTGAACCACGCCTGGTTCACCGGTCGCGCCGCCCGCGCGCAACGCGATCACCCGGAGCATTCGATCTACGCGATCAGCTACCGACGCACCGGTTTGCGATTCCCCGTCACGTTCGACACCGACGCCGAGCCGGCGTGGGCGATCAACGTCACGGATCGGTACGCCACCCCCGCGTCGCCACCGGACACGGACACCCGGTTGCTCGTCACCGTCGTCGACGACACCGGCCGCCGCGTCGCGGCGAACGTCACCGTCCGGGCCGCGACCGACGCCGCGACCATCCACGCCGGCGTCAGCCGCGACGAGACCCACGACCAGAATGACGTGCTCACGTTCACGATCGTCCGCGGTGAACGCTACGAAGTGGTCGCCGGGGACACGATCACGCCGGTGACGACCGATTCGGAGGTACACGCGCTGACGATCACGGTCGACACGGGTGGCGAGGGATGAGCCGTCGACCCGGTGCCACGGACAGCGAAGCGGACGGTGCCACGGACAGCGAAGCGGACGGTGCCACGGACAGCGAAGCGGACGGTGCCACGGACAGCGAAGCGGACGGTGCCACGGACAGCGAAGCGGACGGTGCCACGG
>JABDLI010000303.1 GCA_013003065.1 Phycisphaerales bacterium
CGGCGGGGGTCGATCTTCGCCTGGTACAGCACCTCGTCGGCGATCCAGTTGCCGACGCCGGCGGCGAACGACTGATCCATCAGCAGGCTCTTGAGGATCGCCGATCGATCACGCAGCAGACGCGAAAACGATGCCGGTCCCGGCAGGTCGAGCAAGGGGTCGAAACCCAGACGCGACAGCGGCGGTTCCGACGGGGGGTCGTGACGCAGACGAAGGCGACCGAGCCGTCGGGCGTTGGTCATGACGAATTCGCCCCCGTCGTCGAGGTCGAGCCGGATCTTCGTGAACCGCGGCGGCCAGACCGCCGGCTCGCCCGCGCGCGGGCTGGAGGCGAGCATCAGCGGATCGGCGTCGGGGACGCGGATGCTGCCGGTCATCCCGAGGTGAAAGAGCGGCCACGGTCGCTGGTCGAGCTCCAGGTAGAGCTGTTTGCCGCGCCGGTGCGCGGCGACGACGGTCCGGCCCGTCAGCCTGCGTCGCCACGTGGCCGCGCTCACGCCCTCGTACACGATCGGATCCCGTGCGCACCGCACCCGCGTGATGACGCGGCCGACGATGCACCGCTCGGCCAGGCGACGCGCCCGCTCGACCTCCGGCAGCTCCGGCACGGTCAGGGCGCCGGGAAAGAGCGGCTGAGATCGCGGTCGTTCGTGGCCGGACGGAACGTCGTGCGGTCGGAACGCAACGCCGGGGTGCCGTCGTCACCGAACCCGAGGGCGAGCTCGAACGCGCCCATGTTCGCGGGATAGGGTCGCAGCCGCAGCTGCTCACCCTCGAGCCGCCACCCGCCGCTGTGGCCGGCCACGACCGCCGGCGGCACCGGCAGCGATGCCGCGCTGCGTGGGGAGAACGAGTAGACGAGATCGGCCCCGAGCACGAGCGTCCCGTCGGCTGCCTGCCAGACGCCGATGAGATCATCTTCGATGACGACCGGCGGCGCCTCGATCGGCGTCATCGGCGCGAGATCACGCACGTGGAGCTGGAGCACGTCACCACTCTTGGTGATCGGCACGCGTTGCCACCGATCGACGGCATCGTCGTACGGGGACAGACGCACCTGCGCATAGCTCGGTCGCGCCCAGCTTCCGCGTTCGAGCGGCGGCTGGTACCGGTTGGCGTTGCGGTAGAGCGCGTACTCGCCCGTTTGATCCAGCCGCAGCATCTGCGCGCCGTTGGACCACCAGCGTCCGAGGTCACCTTCGTCGGTGGGATCGAAGGCGAGCGGTGTGTGGTGCACCTCGGCGAGCGCGAGCTTCTCTTCGGGGGATGCGCAGCCGGCGATGAGCGTGGCGACGATGAGGAGGGCGGCGGGTCGCAGCATGCTCGGATGATAGGTCGGTGGCGGCGTCCGGGTCCGGGTCCGGGGCCGCGTCCGGGGCCGCGTCCGGGGCCGTGCCCGCGACCGTGTCCGCGTCCGTGCCCGCGTCCGCGTCCGTGCCCGCGTCCGTGCCCGCGTCCGTGTCCGTGTCCGTGCCCGCGTCCGCGTCCGTGTCCGTGCCCGGGTGCCACGGACAGCGAAGCGTCCGTGCCGTCAGCGTCCATCGCGCAGGGGTGTCTGACTCCCCCGCGCGACGGGCGACGCACGGCACGGACTCCGTCCGTGGCACCTTTGGTCGGGGCGTGGACCCTTGCGCTGGCCCGCTACGCGACCGTGTCGACGTGATCTTCCTTGACGAACGCGGCCATTCGGGTCCCGATGAGCTCGCGTGTCTCTTGCACCCGCTCCTTGACGCCGTCGTGGAGCGGTTCGAGGATGTCGAGGGCCTGCTTGAAGCCCTTGTCGATGGCGGGCGTGATGAAGTCGACGAAACGCTGCCGCGCCTCGGCGCTGTTCTCCTGCGCGGCGCCTCCGCCTTCGAAGCGGGCGAAGCCGTCGATGACGAAGGAGCTGATCCGGTCGGCGGTGCGTTCGGGCGAGTAGTAGTCGGCGTCCACCTCGCCGTTCAGGTAGCGGCCGACCTCGGCGCGGACGTCGTCCGGCAGGCGGGCCAGCAGATCTTCAGCCGACGCCGCGGCATCGCGGTTGGCGCTGACGGTCTCGTTCGCTTCGAGCGCGGCCACCTCGCCGCGGGCAGCCGCGGCTGAGACGCCCGCGACCTGGAGAGCGAAACCACCGCCCGAGCCCGGGCGGTCGGCCTGGTCCAGATAAAGATCGACGCGGCGTGTGTTGATGGCTCCCAGCGCCGGTCGTCCCGAGCGGACGGTCGGCAGCGGGAGCGTGAGGGACTCCAATCCTGAGCTGATCGCACCCACATCCATGTCCCCCTCCTTCCTTCCCCAGAAACAAGAGACGGCGGGTCGGCTCGCCTACGTCGTCGTGATTCGAGCGCGATCTTCGCGGTTTTCGTCGGGGGTGCTTGCCACCGCGGAAGGTGTGTGGGGTGCACGGGTCAGGCAGTTGTTGCGCGAAGGTGGGCGCGGGCGCCGGTGGATTCTCGGACGTCCATGCTCCGGTGCCACGGACAGCGAAGCGTCCGTGATCTGGTGCCACGGACAGCGAAGCGTCCGTGATCTGGTGCCACGGACAGCGAAGCGTCCGTGCCGTCAGCGTCCATCGCGGGGGGGGCTGACTCCCCGGC
>JABDLI010000337.1 GCA_013003065.1 Phycisphaerales bacterium
GAAGGGGAAGGGGAATGGGAATGGGAAGTGGAAGTGGAAGTGGAAGTGGAACTGGACCCGGAGAACGGGGACCCGGGGAGTCGTGAACTGGAACTCGGAGGGCGCCACGACGCCGCCCGTGGAAGCAGAGGGCGTCCGGACGTCACCAGCGTGTTCGCGCGGACCCTACCGCCCGTTGCCCATCCCCTTCGTCGGCAACCCCTTCCGCCGCCAAAGGTCATGCAACGCCGACAGCTCGATCGGTCGCGTGATGCGGCCATCGGGCCAGGTGCGGGTGGTGAGCGCGCCGAAGCGGTCGTACCGCGAGACGATCTTCGGCGCTTCGCTCCGCGCCTGGCTCGTGAGCATCCACTCCGTGCTGCCCGAGCGGACCGGCTCCCAGCGGTCGATTCGCAGGGAGACCTTCGGCTCCGCGCTGGTCGAGTCGACGCAGTACGCGCTCATGATCATCGCGCCGCGGTCGCGAGGAAGCAGCGGCCCCAATCCCCAACGCACTGCCTGGGAGAGGTAGACATCCGGCACGGGCCAGCTCTTCTGGTCTCGCGTCGTCCCGTCGCGTCCGCTGACGACGATGGTGAGCGTGCCGTTGGGGTCGGCCGTGCTGGCCGGGGTGCGGATGCCGGTAACTGCTTCCGATTCCGACAGACGCCCGTGCCGACGCGTCCCGATGATCGACCAGGCCTCCTCGGTCTGGTCCCACGACATCCAGTACCGCGCGTCGGAGTCGTAGGTCAGCGACTGCTCGACATCGATGTAGTGACCCTGCACGTGCACGAGGAGTCCGGTGACGCGTTCGGAGACGTTGAATTCGGTGGGCTTCCTGTCCGCGTTGATCTCGCCCCGCATGCCTTCCTTGAAGGTCACTGCGTAGTAGCCAAGCTCGGTCTCGGCCCCACTGCCGCTCTGGCTGCTCGGGGCGAAATAGCGGTACCAGCGGGTCGGGCCGATCAGCGTCCGCAGCTGCTCCGGGGTGACGGACTCGAGGAAGGCGGCGCCGGCGTCGAGGCGGAGCCGGCGTTCGTCGGCGACCCGCGTCAGATCGGTCATGTCGACCGTGCGGAGGGCGGCGTCGACCAGGCTGCGAATTCGAGGAAACTCGGCCGGATCGAGGATCTGGACGGCGAAGACCAGGAAATCCGGCCGGCCGACGTCGAGCATGGTCCAGCCGTTGAAGATCGTCTGCCCCGCCGGCGTCTGCTGGCGGATGTAGCAGACCTGCCCCGGCAGGCCCCCGTAGGTGACCGGCTCGCTGCCGATCATCTCGAACGGCGTCTGGTTGGTCCGGAGCGTGGCCAGCAGATGATCGATCTGGGCGGCCGGCGAGGCGTCACGGAGGGTCGAGGTTCGACGCTGAATGCTCATCGACCAGGCGGGCTGGGCCGCGGAGTCCACCAGCGTGACCGTCATCCGCTCGCCGATGCGTTGGGCCTGGACCATCGCCTCCAGGGGCGGGTTGAAGCGGAGTCCCATCGACTCGATCGCGAGCGGCTGGGGGTCGAGCCCCTGCCGCCGGAGATCGGCCTGCGGGGTCTGGGCCGAGGCGGGGGGGGCGATCATGGTCGCGGCCGCCAGGAGGACTCCGGTGAGGAGCAGGACCGGGCGGTTCGCGATCCGGCGGCGGTTCGGGCGGTCGGGCATGGGGTGACTGTACGCAGTGACCCGTCGGACCGAGAGCGAGGTCGCCCAAAACGCCCTCGCCGGACGGTCGCATCGAGTTGACAGGGTTGGGGTGGCTCGTATCATCCGCGGTTCGCACCTTGGTGGAGGGGGTGGGTCCGCGAGCGGCGGGTTGCAGAATCGGCCGTTGCGGTGGGTGTATCGCGGTGCCTCGGAACTCCCGGGGCACGATTCTTTCTTGGTCGTCGATCAGGCGACCGCGGACGGCTACGGACGGACACGGACCAACGATGACTGGCGGCAAGATTCGAATCCGACTCGAGGCGTACGACCATCAGGCGCTCGACGCCTCGTCTCGCGAAATCGTCGACCACGCCAAGCGCACGGGCGCTCGCGTGGCTGGTCCGATCCCGCTGCCAACCCGCCGCGAGATCTACACGGTGAACCGGTCCACGTTCATCGACAAGAAATCCCGCGAGCAGTTCGAGATTCGCACGCATAAGCGGATCATCGACATCACGGAGCCCAACGCTCGAACGGTTGAAGCGTTGAATCGGCTCGTCGTCCCGGCCGGCGTGTTCGTGAAGATCAAGGCGTAACGCGATGTCGGCAGCACTGCTCGGACGAAAAATCGGAATGACCCGCTACTACATGGAGGACGGGCACAATGTCCCCGTCACCGTGATCGAAGCGGGCCCCTGCGTCGTCACCCAGGTGAAGACGTCGGAAGACGACGGCTACGCGTCGATCCAGATCGCCTTCGGCGACGTCGCCCCGCGTCGCAGCACGATGCCCGTCATCGGGCACGATGCCAAGGCCGGCACGACGCCGAAGCGTCACCACCGCGAGGTGCGGCTCGAGACCGACGCGGAGGCCGAGGCCTTCGAGCTCGGGCAGAGTCTCGACGTGTCCGTCTTCGAGGGCACGCCCTACGTCGACGTGACCGCGACGAGCAAGGGCAAGGGATTCGCCGGCGGCATGAAGCGGCACAACTTCCGCGGGCTCGAGGCGAGCCACGGCGTGAAGCGTCAGCACCGCCGCGGCGGATCGATCGGTGGCCACGCGACGAACCTCGGGACCGGCCCCAAGCCGAAGAAGGGCAAACGCATGCCCGGGCACATGGGCGCCGAGCAGGTCACGGTTCGCTCGCTCGATGTGATTTCGATCGACCCTGATCGCAACCTGCTGCTGGTCAAGGGACCGGTTCCGGGTCCGAACCAGGGTTTGTTACTCATGAAGACGGCGCGGCGGCTCAACCGCCGGAAAGCGAGGTTGGCGAAGTCCGGCTGAGGTGCCGGACGATCGGAGAGGCCCGTCTCGAGGGAACCGTCCGATCGCCACAGAACGAGCAGATGACCGAGTCGACATCCCTGCCACGGTCCGCGGGAATTCCCGATGCCCCTGATCTTCGATCGCGGGGCGATTGGATCGGAGGAGGGTGAGGCGATAGAGGGCGGCCACAGACGCCGCCAGGTGCAAGCGCAATGATCGAACTGCCTATCTACAACAAGCAAGGCAAGAAGGTGGATACCCTTGCCATTGACGAGGCGCAACTCGGAGACGAGGTGCGCCCGGCTCTGCTCAAGCAGGCCTACGTCATGTTCCATGCCAACCGGCGTCAGGGTTCCGCGCGAACCAAGAGCCGCGGCATGGTCGACGGATCCACCCGCAAGCTCTACCGCCAGAAGGGCACCGGCCGCGCCAGGGCGGGCAGCCGACGCACGCTGCTCCGCAAGGGCGGCGGCGTGGCGTTCGCCAAGAAGAAGACGAAAGCCGAGTTCCGGCTGGACATGCCCAAGAAGATGCGGCGTCTGGCCAACCGCAACGCCCTGCTCGCCAAGCTCGTCGACAACGAGGTGAAGTGCGTCGACGACCTCGGACAGGGCGCTCCCAAGACGAGCGAGTTCCGCGAGATGCTCGACGCGCTCGGTGTCGACCGCACCTGTCTGGTCGCGCTCGGGCCGAGTCATCGCAACACGGCGCTCTCGGCCCGGAACATCGACGACGTCGACACGATCCGCGTTGAGCAGCTCAACGCGTTCGAGCTGCTCAATCACCGGTACCTGGTCGTCGACAAGGCGTCGCTCGCGGCGTTCCTCGACGGCTCGGCGTGGCCCAAGGCCGCCGGAAAGGAGGCCGCCTGATGGAGCCGACCACCGTCATCCGCAAGCCGCTCATCACCGAGAAATCGACCTTCGAGTCGTCCGTGTTCAATCGGTACGCCTTCGAGGTCGATCGACGGGCGACGAAGCCGCAGATCAAGTCCGCGGTCGAGGAGCTGTACAAGGTGCGTGTGCTCTCCGTGGCCACGCAGAATCGCAAAGGCCAGATGCGTCGAAACAAGTTCGGCCACTGGCGGAGCAACGCGTTGAAGCGGGCGGTCGTGAAGGTGCACCCCGACGACCGCATCGAGCTTCTCTAGATCGAACGACCGAGAGTCAACTGCCATGGCCATTCGCGTCTACAAACCGACCACCAACGCCCGGCGCAACATGTCGGTCAACCTCCATGCAGAGGTGACCAAGAGGTCGCCGGAGAAGTCGTTGCTGCGCCCGTTGAAGAAGTCCGGCGGGCGGAACAACCAGGGCAAGATCACCGTGCGGGGACGCGGCGGCGGTCACAAGCGTCGGTATCGCATGATCGACTTCCGTCGCATCAAGGACGACATGAACGCGCGGGTCATCGGCATCGAGTACGACCCGAATCGGTCCTGCCACATCGCGTTGCTCGAGTACGAAGACGGCACCCGCCGGTACATCCTCTCGCCGCGGATGCTCAAGGATGGCGAAGCGGTGGTCAGCTCGATGCAGGCCATCGAGCCGAAGCCCGGCAACTGCATGCCGCTCAAGCACATTCCGACCGGCCTGACCGTGCACAACATCGAGTTCGAGCCACGCAAGGGCGGGAAGATTTGCCGCTCCGCCGGCGCTGGCGCTCGCCTCTCCAACAAGGAAGGGCGGTGGGCGACGCTCGTCCTGCCCTCCGGCGAGATCCGTCAGGTGTCCGTCGAGTGCCGGGCGACGATCGGCCAGCTCGGCAACACCGATCACCAGAACGTCAAGCTCGGCAAGGCCGGCCGCAACCGGTGGCTCGGCCGCAAGCCGAAGGTTCGCGGCGTCGCGAAGGACCACGCGTGTCACCCGCTCGGCGGCGGCGAGGGTCGCAGCAAGGGTGGCCGCGAGCCGGCGAGCGCGTCGGGCACCAAGTCCAAGGGCGGACGCACGCGACCGCGTGGCCGCTGGACGGATGCCCGGATCTTGCGTCGCCGCAAGAGCAAGCGGTACGGACAGCTGAAGCTCTGACAAACGAAGGTAGACCATGAGCAGATCACTCAAAAAGGGACCGTTTGTCGACGAGAAGCTCTACCGCAAGGTGGAACGTCTCAACACATCGGGAAGTCGCACGCCGATCAAGACGTGGGCTCGGGCGTGCACGATCGTGCCGGAGTTCGTCGGCCACACCTTCCAGGTGCACAACGGCCGGTCGTTCCCCGACGTGTTCGTCACCGAGGACATGGTCGGTCACAAGCTTGGTGAGTTCAGCCACACGCGGATGTTCCGCGGGCACACGAACAAGAAAGAGGGCCTGAAGCGTCGTTAGGCGATCGCAGGTTGACGTTCATGCCGTATCCATCGACCCATCGATTTGCTCGCATCGCCCCCCGCAAGGCGCGGCTCGTGGCCGACATGATCCGCGGGTTGCCGGTGGACGAAGCGATGACCGCGCTTCAGTTCTCGCCGAAGCGAGCTGCGTGGTACTACAAGGCGGTCCTGAAGACCGCGATCGCGAACGCGGAGGAGGCCGATGCCGATCTCTCGCGACTGTTCGTGCAGGAGTCTCGCGCCGACGAGGGGCCGACCATGAAGCGATTCCAACCCAAGGATCGCGGTCGCGCCCACCCGATCATGAAGCGTTCGAGCCACCTGCACATCGTCTTGGATGAGAGGAACTAGGGCATGGGACAGAAGACCCACCCATTCGGTTTCCGCGTCGGTATCACCGAGGCCCACAAGTCTCGCTGGTACGCCCCGAAAGCGCTCTTCGCCGAGCTGCTCGTCGAGGACTACCGAATCCGGCAGTACGTGGACAAGCGGCTCAATCGCACGCCGCCCTTCGCCGCCGTCTCGGACATCCTGATCGAGCGCACGCGTGAAGAGCTGACGATCATCGTCAAGACCGCGCGGCCGGGTCTGGTCATCGGCCCCAAGGGCGCCGAGATCGACCGGCTGACCACGGATCTCATGGCGATGACGGGCCGGAAAGTCTCGATCAAGATCGTCGAGATCCGCAACCCGGACACGAATGCGTGTCTGATCGCCGAGGCGATCGCCGAGCAGATGAAGAAGCGGGCGAACTTCCGCCGGCTGCTCAAGCAACGGTGCGAGTCGGCGATGCAGAACGGCGCCAAGGGCGTTCGCATCCAGGTCTCGGGCCGGCTCGGTGGGGCGGAGATGTCCCGCACGTTCCAGACTCGTCTGGGATCGATCCCGCTGTCGACGCTCCAGGCGAACGTCGACTACGCATGCGTCCCGAGCCGGACCACCTACGGGATCATCGGCGTCAAGGTGTGGGTCTACAAAGGCATGTACACCGAAGGCGAAGAGGACCAGGTGGAGTCGAAGGCCGCCGGCGCTCGTGCGCGAGCGCGGGGTCGTCGCTGAGTTGGAGTTTGTGCCGCCCGCGTGGCGGTGATCGTCAGTCAGTTGAGGAGTTCGTCCGATGCCTCGGATGCCCAAGCGAATCAAGTTCCGCAAGCAGATGCGCGGGAAGCTGCGTGGCAACGCCACGCGTGGCAACTTCGTCGCCTTCGGCGAGTTTGGCTTGCAGGCCCTCGAGTCCCATTGGATTTCGGCGCGGCAGATCGAGGCCGGACGTATTGCGGCTCAGCACTTCCTGCGTCGGCAGGGCAAGATGTACATCCGCATCTTTCCGGACAAGCCCATCAGCAAGAAGCCGCTGGAGACGCGGATGGGCAAGGGCAAGGCGGACACCGATTTCTGGGCCGCCCGCGTGAAACCCGGCACGATGCTCTACGAGATCGCCGGGGTGGAAGAGGGTCTCGCCAAGGAGGCGTTGGCCCGGATCGCTCAGAAGATGCCGGTCCGCTGCCGTTTCGTCGGCCGCCGGATCACCGTGTGAGATTGTCATGAAGGCCAACGAAGTACACAAGCTGAGCGACGAGGAGATCCAGGTCGAGGTCAAGCGACTCCGGCGCAAGCTGTTCGAGCTTCGCAGCCAGGCCGTGACCGAGAAGATCCAGGACACGTCGCAGTTCGCGAAGATTCGCAAGGACATCGCCCGCGTGCTCGGTGAGAAGAGCGGGCGGGAGCAGCGGGCCGAGTCGTAAGGGCTTCTCGAAGCTCGCTCAGAGGTACACCAGTGAACAGCACCGACATCAATATTTCCGATCGTGCCACTCGCCGTGTTGGCGTCGTGAAATCCGACGCGCGGGACAAGACACGCAAGGTCGCCATCGACTACTCCGTGAAGCACCCCAAGTACGGCAAGTACATCCGCCGGCGAACGGTGTTGCAGGTTCACGACGAGCGGAACGAGTCGCACACCGGCGACACGGTCGAGGTGGCGGAGTGCCGGCCGGTCTCCAAGACCAAGAGCTGGGTGTTGACCCGCGTCGTCGAGAAGGCCGAAGGGTCGAACTGAACGCCAGGAACAGACAGAACCGCGGTGGAAAGCCACGGCGGAGGAACACGCGATGATCCAGAAGGAATCCAGACTTGAAGTGGCCGACAACAGCGGGGCGAAAGTCGTCCAGGTGATCGGCGTCCTCGGCGGCTCGACGGCTCGCGGCAAGTACACCCGCCGGGCCGTCGGCGTCGGTGACAAGGTCGTCTGTTCCGTCAAGAAGGCGTTGCCGAACGCTGACATCAAGACGGGCGACAAGGTCCGCGCGGTGATCGTCCGCACGCGGTATCCCACCCGACGCCGGGACGGCTCCTACGTGCGTTTCGACTCCAACGCCTGCGTGCTGATCGGCGAGGATCTCAACCCCCGCGGGACGCGGATCTTCGGTGCGGTCGCGCGTGAGCTTCGCGAAAAGAACTACATGAAGATCGTCTCGCTCGCTTCGGAGGTCATCTGACCATGCCTCGCCACATCATCAAGGGTGACACCGTCATCGTCACCGCCGGCAACGACAAGGGCCTCACGGGAGAGGTGCTTCGGATCTTCCCGAAGGACAACCGGGTTCTCGTCCAGGGCGTGAACGTGCGGACGAAGCACCTGAAGCCGTCGCAGGCCAATCCGCAGGGCGGGCTGCTCCGCAAGGAGATGCCCATTCACATCAGCAACGTGAGCCCGGTGGTGGACGGCAAGGGAACGCGGGTGCGATTCGAGACGAGCAAGGACGGCGCGAAGACGCGGGTGGCTGCACGTGACGGCAAAGTTCTGCACACCCTCCGGGGTGGTCGCTGAGACAGGAACGAACGATGGTTGCGCAAAGCGAACGAACACCGATGCAGGTTGCCTTCGAGGGCGACGTCCGCACCAAGCTCATGAAGGAGTTTGGGCTGCAGAACGTCCACCAGGCGCCGAACTTGTCGAAGATCGTCCTCAACTGCGGCGTGGGCCGGTTCCTCGAGAACCAGAAGCTCAAGCCGGACATCCGCGACACGGTCTTCAGCACCCTGACGACGGTCTCCGGTCAGCAGCCGATCCTGATCAAGGCTCGCCGGTCCGTGTCGAACTTCAAGGTGCGCGAAGGCGCCCCGTCCGCAGTGATGGTGACCCTGCGTCGCGATCGCATGTGGCACTTCCTTTCCCGGCTGGTCCACCTGGCGATCCCCCGGATCAAGGACTTCCGCGGACTGAAGGACAGTTCCTTCGACCGCGCCGGCTGCTACTCGATGGGTCTCACCGAGCAGGCGGTCTTCCCCGAAATCAACATGGCCAACGTGACGTTCACGCACGGCATGCACATCAACATCGTCTTCGAGAAATCCACTCCGGACATCAGCCGCTTCGCGTTGCGCGAGCTCGGCATGCCCTTCGTCCGGCCGAACGCCTGATTAGGAAACGCACGAGATGGCGAGCAAAAGAGTCTTTGCCCAGATGAAGAAGACGCCCAAGTACTCCTCGCGGAAACGCAACCGGTGTCTGATCACCGGTCGGTCGCGGGGCGTCTACCGCAAGTTCGGCGTCAGCCGGATCGTGCTCCGTGAGCTCGCGCTCAAGGGGATGATTCCGGGCATGCGGAAGGCGAGTTGGTAAGCGGTCCGCACACGAGCGACCAAGAGCGTCGGAGCTACAAATGTCTCAGCAAGATCTCACCGCCGACATGCTGACCCGCGTTCGAAACGCGGTTCGAAACCAGGCGAAGTCCGTGAAGTGCTTGAACAACAAGCTCAACCGCGGTGTCGCCAAGGTGCTGCAGGATGAGGGGTACATCACCGAATTCGACGTCATCGACGACGGTCGGCAGGGTGTCCTTCGTCTTCAGCTCAAATACGGCACCCGGGGTGAGCACCTGATCAACCAGATCGACCGCGTCTCCAAGCCCGGCCGCCGGGTGTACATGGGCGTCGGCGAACTTCCCCGGCCGCTTCAGGGTCTGGGCATCGCGATCGTCTCGACGAGCAAGGGAATCCTCAGCGATCGACGCTGCCGCACGGAGAACGTCGGCGGCGAGGTCGTGGCGATCGTCACCTGATCGCCCGAGAGCAAAGGGTCAGCGCAATGTCTCGCATCGGAAAGAAACCCATCACGGTTCCCGGCGGCGTCAAGGTCAACCTCGACCCGAAGAAGCACCGCATCGACATCGAAGGACCCAAGGGCAAGCTCTCCTACGAGTATCGCCCCGAGGTTTCGGTGCAGTGGGATGAGTCGGAGAAACGGATCGTCTGCACGATCCCCGAGGCCCAGATGAAGCTCGGGCAGATGCGGGCGTACTGGGGCACCGTCCGATCGCGGATCCAGAACATGGTGACGGGGGTGACCGACGGCTACGAGAAGAAGCTGGAGATCATCGGCGTGGGCTGGAACGCGCAGCCGCAAGGCAAGACGCTCCGGCTCAACATCGGGTACTGCCATCCGGTCGATCTCACGCCTCCGCCGCTGGTCGAGTTTGCCGTCAACGGTCAGTTGGTGACCGTGCAGGGTCCGGACAAGCAGGCGGTCGGCGAGTTTGCCGCCGTGATCCGCTCGAAGCGTCCCCCCGAGCCCTACAACGGCAAGGGCATCAAGTACACCGACGAGATAATCATTCGAAAGCAGGGCAAGGTCTTCGGCTCCTGATGAGCCGCCCGGTCCCGCGAGGAATTGGACGATGAATCGCATCGAACTCAAGAAGCGACGACACGAACGCCGGAAGCGCGGCATCCGCCGGCGTCTCCTGGGCGTTCCCAACCGGCCTCGGCTCACGGTGTTCCGCAGCGCGAAGCACATCTACGCCCAGGTCATCGACGACCTCTCCGGCCGCACGCTCGTGGCTGCGTCCACGAACGAGAAGTCGGGGAAGGCAGCCAACGGCGGCAACTGCGAGGCGGCCAAGCAGGTCGGCGACGCGTTGGCCGAACGGGCCAAGCAGGCGGGCATCGATGCGGTGATCTTCGATCGAAACGGATACAGGTTCCACGGCCGCATCAAGGCGCTCGCCGATGCCGCTCGCAAGGGAGGTCTGAAGTTCTGACCCCACGTCCCCCCGGGGACGGCGTGGTCGGGCGTCATTCAGGACACAGCCATGGCAGAGTTCATTGACGAAGCAGGTGCGATCGAATCCACGACGGTGGGTGTGTTCCGCACCGCGGCAACGGTCAAGGGTGGTCGGCGGTTCAGCTTTTCGGCGCTCGTCGTCGTCGGCGATCGCAACGGCCGGGTCGGCGTCGGATACGGCAAGGCGAACCAGGTTCCGCCCGCCATCGAGAAGGCCCAGAAGGAAGCGAAACGCAAGATGCGTCTGTTTCCGCTGACCGGCCGCACGATTCCGCACGCCGTGACGGGCAGCTTCGGAGCGTGCCGGGTGCGTCTGATCCCGGCGTCGCCGGGTACGGGCGTCATCGCGGGGGCGGGCGTTCGAGCGCCGCTCGAGCTGGTCGGCATCCAGGATTGCCTGACCAAGAGCTACGGCTCGTCGAACTCGAAGAACCTCGTGAAGGCGGTCCTCGACGGTCTCGGCAAGCTCCGTTCGCGGGAGACGATCGAGTCTCTCCGGGGCTTCGAGCTCGAGCGGACGGAAGTCGAGGACGCGATCGATCGCGGACTGGCGTATCTCGCCAAGGCGCAGAGCGGTGGCTCCACCACGCCGGAGACCAGCGAGTCGGCCGCAGAGACGGGCGGCGAGACGGGCGGCGAGGCGGCCGCCCAGGAAACCACCGCCGTCGCCACCGCGGAGCCCGGGGACGAGACGAAGACGACTTGACCGGCGGGGCATGCCCCCCGGTGACGGATTGGAGTTCGGAACCATGATGATCCACGAGATCACCGAGAAGGTCGGCCGCTACAAGACGCGCAAGCGTATCGGTCGCGGTCACGGCAGCGGTCACGGAAAGACATCCGGCCGCGGCCACAAGGGCGCCGGATCACGCAGCGGCTACACCCGCCGCGCGTACTTCGAAGGCGGCCAGATGTCGTTCGCGCGTCGAATCCCCAAACGCGGGTTCACGAACGCCGAGTTCCGCAAGCTCTACCACGTCGTCAACATCAAGGAGCTCGAGTCGCGGTTCGACGACGGCGCCGAGATCACGGCGGAGGACCTTGCGGCCCACGGCGTCATTCGCGACACCGATCGCCCGCTGAAGGTCCTCGGCGAGGGCGAGCTGACAAAGAAGTTCACGGTCACCGCCGCCAAATTCAGCAGCGGCGCCCGCAGCAAGATCGAAGCCGCCGGCGGCGTCGTGACCGAAGTGGCGCGTCCGAAGTGGACCCGGCAGACGGCCGTCAAGAACGAGTCGAAGAAGAAGGGACGCCGGAACAAGCGGGCCTCTTCCTGACGAAGTTTCGCAGCCAAAGCCCAGGCGATCACCCATATGCTTCAGGCCTTCATCAACATCTTCAGGATCCCCGATCTGCGCAACCGCGTGCTCTTCACGCTGGGGGTGCTGATCGTCTACCGCGTGGGCTTCTGGGTTCCGATCGCGGGGGTCAACCAGACGGCGCTCGTGGAGGCAGCCCAGCGGGCCTCGAGCGACTCGACGGGGTTCGGGCGGATCCTCGACTACGCTTCGATCTTCTCGGGCGGGTCGTTCAGCCAATCCACGATCTTCGGCCTCGGCATCATGCCGTACATCACGGCGTCGATCATCTTTCAGCTCCTCCAGACCGCGGTGCCGCGACTGCAGGAGCTCAAGAAGGAAGGCGCCAGCGGTCAGCAGAAGATCACGGAGTGGACCCGCTACGCCACGGTCGCGATGTGCGTCATCCAGTCGGTGATGTGGCTGAAGTTCATGCAGAGCCAGGGGCTCGTGAAGCCGGAGATCCTCGGGTCGAGGGTCTTCTTCCTGTTCTTCTTCTTCGCCGGCGTGACCGGTCTCACCGCGGGCAGCATCTTCCTGATGTGGCTGGGTGAGCAGATCGACAAGTACGGCATCGGCAACGGCGTCTCGCTCATCCTGACCGCGGGCATCATTGCGCAGATGCCCAACGCGATCATGTGGCTCGCCAACAACTTCGAGCTGAGCACGCAGGAGGAGGCGGCCATCGGCCCGGCCGGGATACTGTTCCTGGCGGCGGCATTCGTGTTCGTGGTGGCGGGGGCCATCCTGATTACGGTGGCCCAACGCCGGATCCCCATCCAGCAGGCGCGACACACCCGGGGGCGGAAGGTCTACGGCGGCGGGAAACACTACCTCCCGCTCCGCGTGAACCACGCCGGCGTGATGCCGATCATCTTTGCCAGCTCGCTCATGATCTTCCCGTCGGCCTTCTTCGGGTACCTGAGCACCGCCGCCACCAGCACGGGTGACTCGGCCGAGTGGTGGGTCTCGCTGACGAACTTCCTGAATTCCAACTTCCAGATGGGGGCGTATCCGTACCTCCTGCTGGAGATCATCCTGATCTACTTCTTCAGCTACTTCTGGACCACGGTCGTCTTCAGCCCCGAGGACATGGCGAAGCAGCTCCGCGACCACGGGAGCTTCATCCCCGGTCTGCGCCCCGGGCCCCGGACGGCCGAGTACCTGGAGACCGTGGTCGAGCGGATCACCTACGTCGGAGCGGGGTTCCTCGCGATCATCGCGATCATCCCGACCCTCGTCAGCAAGCAGATGGGCATCCCGTTCACGGTCTCGAGCTTCCTCGGGGGCACGGGTCTGCTCATCGTCGTCAGCGTCGGTCTGGACCTGATCCAGCGGATCGAGGCCAACCTCCTGATGCGAAACTACGCCGGATTCCTCAGCGGAGGGGAACAAGGCCGCGCCGGGCGGGTCAAGAGTGGGAGGCGGTAGATGGAAGCAACGGCATCTCGACCGGGCTCCAGCCGCCTATCCTTTCACCTTCCGGAAAACGGACGGCGGAGACGGCTCCCCGCGGGATCCCGGAGATAGCTCCCGAGACAGCACACGCATATGGCCAAAGAGGAAAAAATCACGCTCGACGCCGAGGTCACCGAGGCCCTTCCCGACGCTCGCTTCAAAGTGAAGCTCGAGAATGACCAGGAGATCCTTGCCTACGTAAGCGGCAAGATGCGGAAGTACTACATCCGCATCCTGCCCGGCGATCGGGTCACCGTCGAGCTCAGCCCCTACGACATGACCAAGGGGCGTATCACCTACCGGCACTGACCGGCTTTTCGATTCGAGGACCGATAGAGGCCCACCATGAAAGTTCGAAGCAGCATCAAGCGACGCACGAAGGATTGCCAGATCGTCATTCGACGTGGCAAGCGGTTCGTGATCAACAAGAAGAATCCCCGACTGAAGCAGCGGCAGGGCTGACCTGCTGATCAGGCGACGCGGACGCGGAATGCGTCAAGGAGTTCGAGATGCCACGTATTGCAGGCGTTGACATCCCCGAGAAGAAGAAGATCCGGTACGCCCTCCGGTACATCTATGGCATCGGACCGAAGTTCGCCGACGCGATCCTCTCGGAGGCCGGCGTCGATGCCGAGAAACGCGCAGCGGATCTCACCGAGAACGAGGTGACGCAGATCGCGACCGTGATCGACGCCACCTACATCGTCGAAGGGGCGTTGCGTCGGCAGATGCAGCAGAACATCACGCGTCTGCGTGACATCCGTTCCTATCGCGGCGATCGGCATCGCCGGGGACTGCCCGTCCGCGGGCAACGCACCAAGTGCAACGCTCGCACCCGGAAGGGCCGCAAGAAGACGGTCGCCGGCAAGAAGGGCGTGAAGGGCTGATCGATCGCACTCGTGAGGTTCCTGCCGCCGTCCATCGATGGGTGGCGGAGAAGGAACCGCTTGCAACGAAAGGCAAACGGGACCAATGGCCAAGAAGAAAAAGATCCGGAAGAACATCATCCGTGGGATCGCCCACGTGACCGCGACGTTCAACAACACCATCATCACGATCACCGACGTCAACGGAGAGACCCTCTGCTGGGACTCGGCCGGCACCGTCGGTTTCAAGGGCGCGCGAAAGGCCACGCCGTTCGCGGCGACCCGTGCCGCCGAGAAGTGCGCCAACAAGGCGAAGCGGATGGGCATGCGTGAGGTCGAAGTGCTGGTCAAGGGCCCGGGCTCCGGACGCGAGTCCGCGGTGACCGCCCTGCAGAACAACGGTCTCAACGTGACCGCCGTCGAGGATCACACGCCGATCCCGCACAACGGATGTCGACCCCGGAAGAAACGCCGGGTCTGATCGCGAAGAAGTCCGGGGGGAGAAGGACATCGTCGGGCCACGGGAAAGCAGGGAGGCGTCGATCGTTCAGCAGGATCGTCGCCTCACCGATACCCCGCGGCCGCCTGAATCGTCAGGGTCTGCTGAGTTGGAGTACGAAACATGCACGTTCGATGGCGCGGGCTCGAGCTGCCGGCAAAGGTCGTGGTGGACGAGCAGTCCAAGAGCGCGACATTCAGCCGATTCATCGTGGAACCCTTCGAACGCGGGTTCGGGACCACCGTGGGCAACAGCCTGCGACGGATCCTGCTCTCGAGCGTCGAAGGGGCCGCGGTCACCAAGATCAGGATCGACGGCGTTCAGCACGCCTTCTCGACGATCCCCGGCGTCCAGGAGGATGTCACCGACATCATCCTGAACATCAAGGGTCTCGTCGTGAGCCTCGACAGCGACGAGCCCAAGGTCATGCGTCTCGCCGCGACCGGACCGGGCGAGGTTACCGCCGACCTCATCGAGGCGGACACTGCGGTCACGATCCACAACCCCGATCACGTGGTGGCGACGCTCACCGACGAAATCGACTTCGAGTGCGAGATGACCATCGCACGGGGACGCGGTTACCAACCCGCGTCCGAGCAGTACGCGAGCCGGGACGAGCAGGTCATCGGCGAGATCCCGATCGACGCGGTCTTCAGCCCCGTGCAGCGGGTCCGCTACCGGGTCGAGGATACGCGGATCGGGCAGAAGACCAACTACGACAAGCTGATCATGGACGTCTGGACCGACGGCACGACCAGCCCGGAGCTCATCCTCGTCGAGGCGGCGAAGATCCTCCGCAAGCACCTCAACCCGTTTGTTCAGTACTTCGAGCTCGGTGGCACGCAGGTGTCGGCCGAGGCGAGCGCGGCGGCGAGTGTCGATGAAGATCTCATCCGCAAGCTCAACATGCGGCTCGCGGATCTCGACATGTCGGTGCGGGCGTCCAACTGTCTCGAATCCGCTCAGATCAACACCGTGGCCGAGCTCGTCCAGAAGGACGAGCCGGAGCTGCTCTCGGTGCGGAGCTTCGGCAAGACGTCGCTTCGCGAGGTCAAGCGGCGGCTCGAGGAGCTCGGGCTCTCGCTGGGCATGCAGCTTCCCGATGGCTTCCAGCCCTCTTCGCCCGAATAACATTCATCCGGCGGCGGCGAGAGCCGACGCCGGATCTTTGTCAGGAGTTCTCCCATGCGTCATCGAATCAACGGCAAACAGCTCAACCGTGACAGCGAACACCGGCGCGCCCTGCTCCGCAACCTCGCCGCCGGTCTCTTCGAACACGGCGAGATCGAGACGACCCTCGCGAAGGCGAAGGCGGTTCAGCCGTTCGTCGAGAAGCTGATCACCCGGGCGAAGAAGGGCACCTTCACCGCGCGGCGTCACGTCGAGCAGAAGCTGACCGACCGCAAGATCCACGCATGGGTGGCCCATCCCAACGTCCCCGACGCGCGGAAGGACAACCCGTACTTCGATCTCCCCGACGCGAGCGACATCGAGTTCAACCGCTTCGGCGAGGTGCGGAAGGCGCCGCGTCTCGTGCAGCATCTGATGACCAAGGTGGCCCCGCTCTTTGCAGACCGCGATGGCGGCTACACGCGGATCGTCCGCACCGGCCGGCGGCGTCTCGGCGACGCTGCCGACATCGTGCTGCTTCAGCTCGTTGGCCAGGAAGAAGGTCCCGAGATCGGCGGCGGCGTTTCGGGCCGGCGTCGGCAAGCGGATCGGCGCACGGCCTTCGCGGCCCGCGTGCGCAAGGGCGATACTGCGGCGGCGGCCACGCCGGCCGCGGAACCGGAGCCGGCCGCGGAGCCGGCCGACGCCGACGAGTCTTGACCGCGCGAACGACGCGCCGCGACGGATCGACCACGCGATGCTGGACGTGCTGCACGAGCTGGAGACGACGGCCCTGGCCGAGCTCGATGCGCAATCGGGCTCCGATGCGCTCGAGGAATGGCGGATCAGCTATCTCGGCACGAAGGGGAAGCTCCGCGCCGTGATGCCGCTCATGAAGAGCGTGCCCCCGGATCAGAAGCCGGCGGTCGGCAAGCGGCTCAACGAGGTGAAGACGACGCTTGAGACCGCCTTCCGCGAGAAGAAGGACGCGGTCGCGGACACGGCCGAGGCCGGTCCCGCCATCGACGTCACCGAACCCGGGTTCCCCTGCGGGGTGGGACGCCGGCACGTGTTGAGCCGGACGATCGACGAGATCGTCGAGGTCTTCGCCCGGATGGGGTTCTCCGTCGCGTACGGTCCCGAGGTCGAGGACGAGTGGCACAACTTCAACGCGCTGAACATTCCGCCCGATCATCCCGCCCGCGAACCCACCGACAATTTCTACATGCCGGGGGCCCGGCTCCTGCGAACGCAGACGTCGACCGTGCAGATCCGGACGATGGAGGCGACCCAGCCGCCCTTGAAGATCATCGCGGTCGGCCGCGTCTACCGTCCGGACACGCACGATGCGACGCACTTCAGCATGTTCCACCAGGTGGAGGGGCTGTACGTCGATCGGCGGGTGACGATGGTCGATCTGAAGACGGCGCTCTTCCAGTTCGCCCGCGCGTACTTCGGCCCCGGCGCCGAGGTCCGCATGCGACCGAGCTTCTTCCCGTTCACCGAGCCATCGGCCGAAGTGGACATGAAGATGAAGGTGAAGGGCCGCTACCAGTGGGTCGAGCTGGGCGGGTGCGGCATGGTGGATCCGAACGTGTTTGAAGCGGTGGGCTACGATCCCGAAGAATGGACGGGGTACGCCTTCGGTCTCGGCATCGAGCGTATCGCCATGAGGAAGTACGGGATCGCCGACATTCGGTGGCTCTACGAGAACGACGCACGCTTCCTCCGCCAGTTCTGACCGCCCGTCCGGAGGGTCCCATGAGCATCACGCCCGACGCGTCCGACCCCTTCGAACCCAACGCTGAGGTCGAGCCCGCCGCCACGCGATGGCCGACCGCGATCGGCGTGATCTCCATCATCTACGCGTTGGGCGGCATGCTCTGTCAGGTCGGCGCCGCCGTCTCCAGCCTGGCCAGCAGCTGGCTGATGAAGCTGGGCGGCATGGATGTGACGGTCCCGGCGGTCCTCAAGGTGATCGGCAGCGTGACGGCCGTCGTCATGTTCTTCGTCGGGCTCATGCTGCTCATCGGCGGCATTCGCGTGCTCCGTCGGCGCGCGTCCGGCATTCCGCTGCTGCGGCGGTGGGCGGTCGTCCGCATCGTGCTGCTGCTCATCGGGGTCGTCGTCGGAATCGTTCTCATGCCGGCTCAGCTCGACATGCAGCGATCGATCCAGGAAGCGACGAACGAACGGCTGCGGGAAGCAGGCGCGGCCGATCGGGTCACGGAGTTCGACGAGGACAAGACGTGGCGCAACCTCGTCATCACCACCGGCGTGACCGCGGCCGTGGCATCGATCTACCCCCTCTTCCTCGCTTTCTACCTCTCTCGCGGAAAGATCGCCGATGAGGTGCAGCACTGGAACGAATGATCGCCCGCAGGCGGCGTGCGGCGCGCCCGCAGCCCCGGCCCGGACAGGAGATTCCTCATGACGACCATGCCCCCGCCCACCCCGGATGCCCTCGCGTCACCGCCGGCGACGCCCTCGGCGTGGCCCACCGTGATCGGCATCATCGCGATCATCTTCGGCGTGCTCGGTATGCTCGGCGGCTGCTTTGGTGGGGTCTCGGTCCTGATGCTCGACCAGTTCGCCGAGCTGATGCCGGAGCAGCAGAGCACGGGCTTCGAAGGCATGCTCGCGTGGAAGCCGTGGCTCGCGGGGCTCGCCATCATCGGTGTGTTCGTCGCGGCGCTTCTTGCCATCGGTGGCATCGGGCTCCTGCGG
>JABDLI010000051.1 GCA_013003065.1 Phycisphaerales bacterium
TACGTCGAGAATCGACGGTGCGATCAGGGCGGAAGCTCGCCGATCTGGGGCCGTCGGAGTTCTTGAGCGGCCTGCTAGCCCCAGAGGTGCCGGTCCTTCTCGATGACCTGCGATGGAGTGCCGACGATCAGGGGATCGGGGCCGTGCAGGACCCGCGAGCTCTTGTCGGGGTAGTCGAGACGAGACAGGAAGTGCTGCATGCAGTTCAGCCGAGCGCGTTTCTTGTCGTCGGACTTGATGATCGTCCACGGCGCATCGGCGGTGTCGGTGTAGAAGAACATTGCCTCCTTTGCGTCCGTGTACTCCGGCCACTTGTCCCGCGACTCCGTATCGATCGGGCTGAGCTTCCACTGCTTCAGGGGATCCCGTTGGCGGGCGGTGAAGCGGCGATCCTGCTCCTCTTGCGTCACCGAGAACCAGTATTTGAAGAGCCGAATGCCGGACCGGACGAACATCCGCTCCAGATCGGGAACCTGACGCATGAACTCCAGGTAGTCGAGCGAACTGCAGAATCCCATCACACGCTCGACACCGGCGCGGTTGTACCAGGAGCGATCGAAGAACACCATCTCCCCTCGAGTGGGAAGATGCTTGACGTAGCGCTGGAAGTACCACTGGCCAAGCTCTTGTTCCGTCGGCTTCTCCAGAGCGACGGTCCGGGCTGCTCGCGGATTCAGGTGCTCCATGAACCGCTTGATCGTGCCTCCTTTGCCCGCTGCATCCCGCCCTTCGAACAAAACGACGATGCGTTGGCCCGTGAGCTTGACCCAGTTCTGGACCTTGAGCAGTTCGACCTGCAGCTCTTCCTTGTGCTGATCGTAGATCGACTTCTTGATCTTCGTCTTGTAGGGGTACAGCCCTTTCCGAAACAGCTCCCTGATCTGCTCCTGGCTGTGACGGATCTCGCTGAACAAGTGCGCCGGGGTGGTCGGGGTCTTCGTCTTTTTTCGCTTTTTCTTCCGCGACGGCATCGTCTCGCCCGTTGTGTCGGATCGCACGCGAGCGTCCGATGCGACCGTCGTCTTCTGCGTGTTGCCGTTATCGGATTCGATGCTCGTCATGCGCGCGGATCTCCTGCGATCAACCGACCAATGCCGGGGACTCTCGAATCACGCATCGTATCAGCAGTGCTTCGTCATCAGCAGTTTTCGGCCAGCGATGTCGCAATCGTTCGTTTTCGGGGTCAAATCCGGGTCGTCGTGATCACGAGACGCGATCCGCAGGTCCCTATCTTGGGAGCGGACACGCCAGCGTCTCCAACAACGCGCCGACGCCCGGTGACACTCGACACCCCTCCACGAATGGGGAATCGTCCCCGGTTTCGGCAGGCGAGCCTGGTTCTGCCCACGCGGTGTCCTGCCCGACCCCGCCCCGAACCCCGAGGAGGATGACCGAGTGAACGGCGCGAGCACGCAGGAATCGCAATACGACAAGTCCAACCGGCCCGAGATCGCGCTGATCACCAATCACGGCTACGCGGGCGCGGATATCCCGATCGGCGGCGCCGCCGATACCGGCGGCCAGAACTTCTACGTCAACACCCTCGCGCAGAAGCTGGAACGGCTGGGTTACTGCGTGACGATCTTCACACGCGGCGGCTTTCCCGACTTCGAGGGCAAGACGATGCGAGACGCCCCCGCGTTCCTGTCGACGCACGTGCGTTACATATTCATGCCGGGCGGCGGATCGACCTTCCTGCGCAAGGAAGACATCGCGATCGCCCTCGACGAAGAGGTGGAATGGCTCGATGACTTCGTTCGCGGCGAAGCATCGCGACGCGGCTGCGAACCGTGGGAGGTCTACGAGTTCATCAACTCCCACTACTGGGACGCCGGCGTGATCGCCTCTCGACTGATCGAGCGGTGGCGCGACGATCTGGTTGCCGGCGCGATGACGCACCTGCTCGAGAGCGTGATCGAGGGGGACGAGCTGGCGAAGATGCGGCGACTCAGGCATGCCCGCGCGTTGGGCGCCGCGCCGGGCTTCCATCTCGGCCGGCTGCTGATCCACCTCTTCGCGATGCGGCACGAGAAGCTGGAGCAGCAGGTGCGCGCCGCAGTCTCCACGTGGGCGTCCGTCCGCCGGATCGATCCCAAGGACGAAAATGCTCTCGTCGACCGGGTCCTTGCTTCGGTGGAGATTCACGGTGACGCGGACGCTCCGATGCGTCGGCTCATCGCCGCCGACGCGCTCGGCCGCGGCATCTTGACGAGCTTTCCCGACACGGACGAACGTCTGAAGCGTCGACTGGACAGCGTCAACCGCCACGTGTGGACGCCGCATTCCCTCGGCGAGCTGAAGGACTTCAACTTCCACGATTCCGATCTCGACACCCGCCGGGCGTTGAAGTTCTGCGAACGCCGCAATCACGAGCGCGTGGTGGCCGACCGATCGCAGGCCTTCGTGGCGACGTCGGCGAAGATCGCCGATCGACTCTGGTCGCACTACCGCGTGCCGGTGAGCGACACGTTCTACTTTCCGCCCTGTGTCGACACGGACGTCTTCCGCGTCTACGACGACGCGGAGACACATGCGACGTACGAGTACCTGGCGAGCCGGTCCGGTCATTCGGTGGAGCGGCTCCGCGGCGGGCACATCATCTTCGAGACGAGCCGCATGGACCCGACGAAACGCAAAGACCTTCTGCTCACGGCGTTTGCGACAGTGGCGGCCACGCACCCGGACGCGTTTCTCTTCATCGGGGGCGGTCCGGAGAACGCCCTGTTCACCTCACTCCAGCAGCAGATCGAAGCGACGGCGGCGCTCCGAGGTCGGGCCCTCCTGCTCCACGCGATTCCGGACGAACACCTCGGTCCACTGTTTTCCATCGCCGACATCTATGCTTCCGCCTCGGAGATGGAGGGATTCGGAATGAGCGTGTCGCAGGCCGCCGCAGCCCGTACCGCCGTCATCAGCTCCGACCTGATTCCGTTCAGCCTGCACCACGCTCCCGAGGAGACGGTGATCTTCCCGGCCGGCGACGCGGATGCGCTGACCGCCGCGATGGACCGCCTCCTGAGCGACGAGGGCGAGCGCGATCGACGCGCGGGGGACCTCGCGCGGGTCGCGACCAGCCTGGACTGGGAGCGGAAGGCCTCGGACTTCATTTCGTATCTCCGAAGACGGGGCCTCGACATCGCGGCGGGGGTCGGCTCGTGATCGGCGATCGCCTGGTCATCACGGAGTACCACCGCCGCGGCGCACGGCGGATTCTGGACACGCTCTCCGGGCCGCTGCGTTCGAGCGACGCGTGCGTCGCGGTGACGGTCGCCGGCGAATCGGGGTCGGGCAAGAGCGAAATCGCACAGTGCCTGGCCGAATTGCTCGGGGCCGAGGGACACGAGAGCTTCGTGCTCGCCCAGGACGATTACTTTCGCCTCCCGCCCCGATCGAACCACGAGCGACGCAAGAAGGGCCTCGACTGGGTGGGCACGGACGAGGTCCGCCTCGACCTGCTGGACCGTCACGTCGCGTTGCTCAAGCAGCGAACCGGGGAGACCTTCGAGAAGCCGCTGGTTGACTTCGCCGCGAATCGGATCGGGATCGAGACCGCGCGACCGCCCGCCGCGCTGTCGGTGGTGATTGCCGAGGGGACGTACACGACGCTCCTCGCCCACGCGGATCTGCGTGTCTTCATCGATCGGACCTACCGGCAGAATCGGGCGAACCGTCTGAAGCGGGCCCGCGACCCCGACCCCGAGTTCCTCGAGTCGGTCCTGGCCATCGAGCACGAGATCATCGCGCAGCACCGCACCCGGGCGGACATCGTCCTGCCCGCGCCCGAGGAGGAACTCGGCATGGCGGAGCCGACCGACGACGCTGCACAGGCGTGAAGAACGCTCCCGCATTGGCAAGAAGAACCGACAGGACCCGCGATCACCGCACGAGCAGGTCGTCGTCGTCACGCTCGGGCACTCGGGACCGCCGTTCGGTGGCGTGCTCACCGGTCACGCTTCGTCAACTCCGGCAGGACGGCCATCGTCGCCGTGAGGATCTCCAGACGCGTCTGCGGCGGGTGCTTCTTGCGCATCTCCGCGAGGAAGATGCGCTCGATTGCGCGGACGTGCTTCATCACCTCCGCCCGAGCCCGTGCTGACATGCGGGCGCGGACGCGGCCGGCGTACACGTCGTCGGCGTCCAGCCGCTCCGGATCGGCAGCCGCGAGAGCCGCGTAGTCACGCTCCGCCCGCCGGAAGACCGCCCGCGCGATCTTGACCTGCGGCCGCTCGTCGGTTCGCCGGCGCTTGTCGATCGCCACTTCGATGCGCTCGGCGACGACGTCGTAGATCGCTTCGTCGCGAGGACCGCTCTTGCGGGATCCGGTCTGCACGACGATGCCTGCCTCGACGAGTTGCCGGACGTGATAGTGGAGCGCGTGCGTCGTCCGCTCCATTCGCTCCGCGAGGTCGCGTACTGTGGCCGGACCGATCACGCCCAGGTGCTCGAGCAGCTCGAGCCGGACCGGCGACGTGAGCGCGGCCTGCCGGGCCGGGTCCTCGATCAGCAGGTTCTTGCGTCGGGTGCTTGCCACGGCATCACAGATTCGTAAAAATTACACTATCATTTTACCAAGAGATCACGTTGGGGGCAACCCGCGTCTCAGGAGATGACGATGACCGAGCCCGGCCTGCTCGACCACACGCTCGCGGCGCTCGTCGCCGCCTACGTCCTCTACGCCACGCTCCGCGGCCAGCCGAAGGCCAAGGAGCTCGAGTTCACGACCGCGACGAAGCTGTCGACCTACTGGGCGAACGGCACGGTGCTCTGGCTCGGGGCGATCGCCGCGGCCGCCGTGTGGCTCCTCGCGGGGCGGACGCTCGGCAGCCTCGGCCTGACCATCGAGCATGAAAGCCCCGGGATCGGCGTGGCGATCGCGGTCGCCTTCGTCGCCTGGTTCGCGTTCGAGACATACCGCGAGATCGGCACACCGGCCCGGCGGGCGGCGCTCCGGGCGCGCTGGCAACGCGACTGCCCGTTCATGCCCGAGACCCCACGCGAGCTCGGCCACTTCACGTACGTGGCAGTGACCGCCGGCATCACCGAGGAGATCATCGCGCGCGGCTTCCTGATCTCCTACGTCGGCTGGTACACGGGTTCGACCATGGCGGGCATCGCCGCGGCGGTGGCGATCCCCGCCCTCGTCTTCGCGGTCGCGCATCGCTACCAGGGCCGGGCGCTGATGCTGCGTATCCTGGTCCTCGCGTTGTTCTTCGGCGCGATCTTCGTCGTGACCGGATCACTCCTCATCCCGATCGTCCTGCACGCGCTCGTCGACCTTGCCGGCGGCGTCCTTTCGTATCGGCTGGCCTCCGGCGGTCAGGCTCGGGAACACCGGGACGCTCCCTAGGACGAATCAACGATCCGGCGGCGGTCACCGGCGGCTTCCCCACGCGGGCCCTGCAGGAACATCATCGTCTTGGGCGACTCGAACCGGTACCTGGGTGCGCCGAGACGCTCGAACGCCGCGCGCACCTGCGGGCGTCGGATGTCCGCCTCCGTGTAGCCTTCGTTGAACGTCTTGCCGGCATACATCGCGACAAAGTCGTCGAACGATTCGAACTCGACGTGGCTGTGGTACCGAAACCGCTCGCACCGTCGGAACGCCGGCACCGCGAACCGTTCGAGCGCCGCCTGAGCGGCGGCCCGCTCCCCGTCCTCGTCGTGGAACAGCTTGCGAACCGTGTTGAGCGGGCAGCCCGCCGGCTCGATCACGCACAAGTAGCCGTCCGGGGCGAGCGCCCGTCGGACCTCGGCGAACACCCGCGGATACGTCTCCGCCGGAACGTGGTGCAGCGAGAAGCTGAAGAACACGCCGTCCACCGAGCCGTCCGCGACCGGCAGCCGGGTGGCGTCGGCTTCGATGAACTCGACGTTGGGCGGCGTGCCGGCGACGCGGTTGCGCTCCGCCTGGATCGGATCCGGATCCACGCCGAGAGCGACAGCGCCGTCGGCGGCGAGCTGACGGGTGAAGGTCATGTCACCGCAGCCGACATCAACGACGGCCTGGCCCGCGAGCGGCGCCAGTTCGCGAACGATCTCGATGCTCGTCGTGAAACCGCGGTCCATGCCCGAGCAGACTACCGCATCCGGCCGACCTGCAGCCACTCCCCGGCGCCGGAACAATGTGCCGCGTGACGCGATGGCGCCGGCGATTCGCGACCGGCTCGACCGCCCGCCCACGGGCCCGGACCCCGGGCGGCGAGCACCGAGAGGAGATCACCGAAGCCCACCGTCCCGCTGCCATCGATGCCCTCGGGACCGCCCGCCGTCCCCCACGCGGCCAGAACCGCGAGCAGGTCGACGAAGTCGATGGCGTCAGATCCGTCGGCACACCGGAGGTCGCGGTCGCGGGACCGGCTGCGGCCGGGCGCACGATGGCTTGGGGCTCAATCTACCAGCTCAGACGTCGGTCTCGGCTCGCGAGGCGGAAGCGCGGGGAAAGTGTGGGGAAAGTGTGTGTCCTCTATCTCTCTCCTCTGGGGGAAAGTGTGTGTCCTCTATCTCTCCCTCTGGGGGAAAGTGTGTGTCCTCTATCTCCCTATCTCCTCAGGGAAAGTGTGTGTCCTCTATCTTTGCGGAAGCGCGGGGAAAGTGTGTGTCCTCTATCTCTCCGAACGCGTGCGACCACGACGACTACGATGACGGAGTCAGCATGGCCCCCAGGCCGCGAGCACGGCGAGGAGATCCGAGAATCCGGTCGTTCCGTCACCGGTCACGTCGCCGCCGCCGGTCCCCCACGCGGCCAGGACCAGAAGCAGGTCCGTGAAGTCCGTCGCGCCATCTTCGTCGAGATCAGTCGGGCACGTGTCACCGCAGGTCGAGACGTCGAAGGCGTGGAGCCCGGCAAGCTCGCCGCCAACATCGGTCATGAAGAGCCGGTTCCCCAAGGGAGCAACCCCATGGCTGAAATCGCCGGGCGTTCGGGTGCTCTCGACGACGAACGGTGCGAGCGGGTCCGACACGTCGACAACGGCAAAGCCGTTGAAGGTCAGCGCGACGTAGACGAGCGTGCCCGACATGGCGAGGCGACCGGCAAAGCCTCCCGACATGTTCGTCGCCGCGACGACGGCCGGTCGCGTCGGGTCGGAGACGTCGATGACCGCGAGCGTGTCTACGTTGTTCTGCGCGACGAACGCCAACGTACCTGATGTCACGATTCCACCGGGCAAGATCCAGCCCGGCAGGATGACGGAACCGGTGATCTCGGGGCGCGTCGGATCTGCCGCGTCGATGACGTGAAACTGCGCCGGCGTTGTGGTCTCTCCGACGTACACGTTCGTCGCGGACACCGCCACGGCGCTCGCATGCCCGGGCACCTCCACGGAAGCGACGAGCTCGAGCCGAGCCGGATCGGATACATCGATGACGTGAAGTGCGCCGGGACTCGAATCACCGTCGGCAACATAGGCGATCCCATCGGCCACGGCGACGTCGCTTGCGAAGCCGGGATCGATCGAGCCGAGCAGGACCGGCGTCGCCGGATCCGTGACGTCGAGGACCGAGAGACCCTCGACCCCCTGCACGAGATACGCCCGGTTGCCGGAGAGCGCAAGCCGGCGGACACTGCATGGGGTCGGTGGTTTCCACGTTCCAACGAGCGACGGGCGTCGCGGATTCGAGACGTCGACGACAGCAACCCCCGTGTTCCCGCTCGCGACGAAAGCGATCTGGCCGGACAAGACGACGTCGAACGCATCCCCCGGCGTATCGAGCGAAGCCAGGGGCGCCGGGTCACATTGACCGTGTGCCAGAGCGGCTGTCGCCAGGGACACCACGGCAATCACCATCATCAAGGATCGATCCATCGGGCACCTCCCGCACGTTCAGTGTACCGCCGCCCGTTCCTCCACCGGCCGCCAAAGTTGACACCAGCGGCACTCGTGCTGACGACCTGGCTTCGCAGCCGGCGGTGCTCGAGCCCACGACTGCGAGATCGGGTTCGGTGACCTGCTGTCCGTCCTGGCGGCGTGGGGGCGGTGCGAATAGGTGCTGGCGGTGATGCCGCACGAGAGGGTCGGACGAAGCCGCGAACCGGAGAAATGCTATGAGAGCGCTTCAATGACCGTGCCCATGCGGATGCTGAGCCGTCAGACAGGACCGAAGCACACCTCGCACCTCGACCGGGGTTGACCGCCCTCCGACCGCCGCGTTGAATCCAACGTGGCCCTGCGAACCGTCCGATGCCCTGCCTGCGGAAAGGAGCGATTGCTCAGTCGCCGGTGCGAGTGCGGCGGACGATCGGTGGAGACACCGGGCCGGAAGGGCTCGCGACTGGCCGGGGTGATGCTGGTCTTCGTCCTGACGGCGGCGATCATCATCGGCGGCGCGCTCGCCGTCGCGGCGGCCCGCGGCCCCGGGTACGGCGTCGCCGTTGCCGTCGGGGCGTGGTTCCTGCTGCATCTGTCGCGTCTCGGCTACGACCTGGAGGACGGGATCGACGTCCGGCAGCTTATTCTGCCGAGCCCCCTCGATTGGCATATCAAGCTCGAGAGCCTCGTGAACTTCTGGACATCGCCCCGCGCGTACTTTCGCGCGGCATACCTCGCCGGCTTCGCAGCGCTCGTTGTCGTGCTCATCGTCCTCGTGCCGGACCTGCGCGGCCACTGAGGTAAAAAAAAGAGAAAGAGAGAAAGAGAAGAGAAAGAAGAGGAGAGAAAGAGGACAGGCACTCCAGAGAGAAAGAGGACAGGCACTCCAAGTCCCCTCCAAGTCCCTGAGGCGGGGCGTCATCTCCGTCCCGGGCCAGATCCGGCCGCGGCAAGGAGGGCACTTCCCGGGGCCCCGAATCCACACGCTCCCGGGGGACGAAGCCCCCCAGCGGGGTGCTCGCGCTCGGGACGGATCGACTGACCACATGTCTTGGCAACGCCTCATCGACGAACTTCCCGAGCCGTTGCACGAGCGTCTCCGGCCGCTCGGCGAGTGTTTTGGCCCGCGGGACGACGCGGGCGAATTCGTGCTGTACTGGATGCACCACGCGGCCCGCGGTCACGAGAACCCCGCTCTCGACACCGCGCTCGAAATGGCGACGCGGTGCGGCTGTCCCGTTCTCGTCTACCAGGGCCTGGGCGGACGGCACCGCTTCAATGCGGACCGGCACCACGCGTTCATCCTCGAGGGCGCGCGGGACGTCGCGGCGGAGCTCGCGAGCCGGAGCGTGCGTCACGTGTTTCATCTGCCCGTCGATCCCGGGGCGCCCTCGCCCCTCGTCGACCTCGCCCGCCGCGCCTGCGTGGTGATCGCGGAGGAATTCCCGGCCCCGCCCTTCCCGGCGTGGACCGAGCGGCTGGCCGCGCGGATCAATCGCCCGGTGTGGTGCGTCGATGCGACGTGCCTCGTGCCGATGCGGACGGTCGGCCGCTTCGTCGAGCGGGCGTTCGCCTTTCGCGAGAAGACGCAGGCTGCCTTCGACCGGCGCGTCGCCGCGACGATGCCCGAGCCGCCCGTCACCAGCCCGGTCTGGGACGGCCCCCTCCCCTTCGAACCGGTCGATCTCGAGACGGCGGACATCGCCGAGTGTTGTGCCGCATGCGACATCGATCACACGATCGGTCCCGTGCCCCACACGCGGGGCGGCAGTCGCGCGGGATACGCCCGGTGGGACGGCTTCAAGGCCGACGGCCTGCAGCGTTACGCCCGCCGCCGCAACGACGCCGCCGGGGACGGGGTCAGCCGGCTGTCGCCGTACCTGCACCACGGGCACGTCGCTCCGTTTCGCATCGCGCGGGAGACGCACGCCATCGGCGGCCGCGGGGCCGAGAAGTTCCTGGACGAGCTGTTCGTCTGGCGCGAGCTGGCGCACAACCTGTGCTTCCACCGCGGGGATCAGATCGAGTGCCTGGAGGTCCTGCCCGCGTGGGCGCGCGAGACCCTGGCCGCCCACGCCGACGACGAGCGTTCGATCCTGCACGCCTGGGAGACGCTCGCCCGCGGCCGCACCGGCGATCGGCTCTGGGACGCGGCGCAGCGGTCGCTCGTGCGTCACGGCGAGCTGCACAACAACGTGCGGATGACCTGGGCGAAGGCGATTCCGGGATGGACGGCAAGCCCCGAGGACGCCCTCCGCCTGCTGATCGACCTCAACCACCGCTTCGCGCTCGACGGTAGCGACCCCAACTCCTACGGCGGTCTGCTGTGGGCCCTCGGCCTCTTCGACCGCCCGTTTCCGCCGGAACGACCCGTGACGGGCACGGTGCGGCCGCGTGCCACGACCACCCACGCCGAGCGTCTGGACCTCGACCGCTACGAGCGTCGCGTGGACCGTCCCGCCGGGGGCGCGACGCAGCGGGTCGCCGTGATCGGCGCGGGGATCGCCGGTCTCGCGGCAGGCCGCACGCTGGCCGATCACGGGCTCGCGGTGACGGTCTACGACAAGGGCCGCGGCGTCGGCGGCCGGACCGCGCACCGCCGTCACGACGAGGAGCACGACTTCGACCATGGCGCGCAGTACTTCAGCGCGCGTCATCCCGCCTTCCGGCGTCGGGTCGAGTCGTGGCTCGGAGACGGGCTCGTCTCCGAGTGGGACGCTCGCGTCGTGCACCTCGGTCCGGAGGGCGTGCGCGACGCCAAGCCGTCCCCCCGCTTCGTCGGCGTTCCCGACATGACGAGCGTCGCCCGCCACCTCGCCGCCGATCTCGACGTCCGCCGCTCGACTCGGGTGACCGAGCTGCGGTCCGGCGTCGGCGGCTGGACGCTCGACCTCGAGGACGCGGAGACGGACGGTCCCTTCGACGTCGTCCTGGTCAGCGCTCCCGCCCCGCAGTCCGCCACGCTCCTCGCGCCCTGCCACCCCGAGCTCGCCGCCCGAGCCGCCGACGCCGACCTCGCCCCGTGCTGGACCATCATGCTCGCATTCGACCGACGGCTCGACGTTGGCTTCGACGCCGCCTTCGTCGAGACGGCCGGCCCCCTCCGGTGGGTCGCGCGAAACGCGAGCAAGCCGGGCCGCTCGTCCGCGGAGACGTGGACCGTGCACGCGGATCACGCGTGGACCCGCGACCACATCGAGGAGGCCCGCGAGACCGTCGCCGACCGGCTGACGTCCGCGTTCTTCCGGACGCTCGGTCTCACACCCCGCGTGCCGGCGGTGTGCATCGCCCACCGGTGGCGTCACGCGCTCGTCGTCCGCCCGCTCGGGGTGGCCGCCGTCTACGATCCGGCGGCGGGTGTCGGTGTGTGCGGCGACTGGTGTCTCGGCCCCCGCGTCGAAGCGGCGTTCCTCAGCGGTGTGGCCGCCGCCGGACGCGTGCTCGGGCACGCCCCGGACGTCGTCGCGACCGATCTGTTCGCCGAAGTCGCCCACCCCGGCTCCTCGCCCCGTCGCTGACCACCGGTTGTTCCCCCGGGACCAGTTGGCGAGAACGTCGTGGTGCGAAGAGCGCGGGCATCCGGAACGCGTTCGGGGGCGAATCTGCCGGAGACCGCCGGAGTCCGTTGATGATGAACCCCCTGCCGCTGCTCATCCTCTCCCTCGTCGCCGCGCCTCGCGCGGCCGACGACGTCGTTCCCATCCCCCTTCACACGACGACGTCGCGTTTCGCGGCCGAGCGGATCGACGACGCCGTCGTCTGCCGCGAGCTCCGACAGCGGTGAGCTGCAGCCCGTGCACCGGGCCCGACGATTGCCGATGCAACCCGCGCATGCGTCGCATCTCTCGTCGTGCTCCGCACGCTGCCACACGTCGAGTCCCGCCAGAGCGATTGCACTCTCACGCGAAATGGCTTGCTCTTTGCGCGCCGCGCGGAACCACACCGCGCGAGAGGAAGAGAAAGTGAGATGGGGACTCGACCCCGAACTGATTTGCGCGGGTTGATCGGAGTCCGACCGCGGTAATACTTCAGTATGAAGACAGCTGTCTCCATGCCTGACGATCTGTTCGAGCGAGCCGACCGGCTCGCCC
>JABDLI010000008.1 GCA_013003065.1 Phycisphaerales bacterium
AATCGGGGGCGCAGGCCCGGGCGCAAGCCCCACTTCCGAAGTCCGAGTTGGAGGAATGCGAAGTCGCGGCGTCGGGCCGCGGAGTGCTAAACTGATCCGATGCGCCCCGCCCGTGACACCGCCGCCCCCCTCTCCCCGGACGCCCTCCGCCGGACGCTCGCGCGGCATCCTCGGCCCCTCGGCGGCGACACGGCCCGCCAACGCGACGCGGCGGCCGTCAGCCTCTCGGGCATGGTGCTGAACAACGCCGACGGCGGCCCCCACCAGCTTCGCCTGGGCCCGAAGCCCGACTGGATTCGCGCACGGGTGCCGGGAGGCGAGGGGTATCACCGGCTGAAGGAGATCGTGGACGAGCACCGGCTCCACACGGTTTGTCAGGAAGCCTCGTGCCCCAACCTCGGCGAGTGCTGGAGCCGCGGCACCGCGACGATCATGATCCTCGGCGACACCTGCACCCGCTCGTGCGGCTTCTGCAACGTGAAGACCGGCCGGCCGGAAGCGCCCGACCCGGACGAGCCACGACGCGTGGCCGAGTCGCTCGCGCTGATGGGGCTGACGCACGTCGTGATCACCTGCGTCGATCGCGACGACCTGCCCGACGGCGGGGCCGCGATCTGGGCGGAGACGATCGAACGCGTGCACGAGGCGTGCCCGGACATGTCGGTGGAGGCGCTCATCGGCGATCACCAGGGTGATCGAGCTGCGCTCGACACGATCATCGCGTCGAAGCCGGAGATCCTCTCCCACAACCTCGAAACGGTCCGCCGGATGCACCCGGCGGTCCGGCCGCAGGCGCAGTACCAACGCTCCCTCGACGTGCTGGCCCACATCCGGGCGAGCGGTCTCGTGACGAAAACGGGAATCATGGTCGGCATCGGCGAGCAGGACGAGGAGGTCATCGATCTCCTGGACGACGTGCGATCGGCGGCGGATGTCGAGATCCTTACGATCGGCCAGTATCTGCAGCCGACGCGAAATCACCTGCCGATCGACCGCTGGGTCACACCGGCGCAGTTCGACGCCTATCGCGACGAAGGCCTCGCCCGCGGATTCCGCGTCGTCGAGTCAGGCCCGCTCGTCCGCAGTTCCTACCACGCAGAAGAGCAGGCGCGGAAGCTCGCGGCGAGATAGTCGCGGGCTCGGAGGCGGGCGCGGTCGCGGGCACGGGCGTCAGCGCGAACGCGCCGATCGCGCAATCGCCCGACCCAACCTGCCCGAGGCGGCATGGACGCCGCCGGTCCCCGCGCAGCTCCTGCCGCCGCATGGCGGCACACAACTAGTCATACCCACGCTGAACCATCCAGACGCGAGCCCGCAGGATGCGGGCGGTGTATTTGGGCGCTACGCCGTCCTGTGCTTCGCCGCAGGATGCGGCGGATCGAGCGGGGGTCGGTTGAGCGCCGGACGACACGGCGTTCAGCGTGCGGTCTAGTGAGGCCGAGGGCGGCAGGACGCCGCCCGTGGATGCGCAGGGCGTCCGGACGTCACCGGCGTGATTGCGCGGTTGGGGAAGAATTGGATTTGGAATGGGAAGGGGAATGGGAATGGGAATGGGAAGTGGAATGGGAAGGCGAAGTGGAATTGGACCCGGAGAGTGGGGACCCGGGGAATCGTGAAGTGGAATTCGGACGGCGCAATCCCCCCGACCCAACCTGCCCGAGGCGGCAGGACGCCGCCGGTCCCCGCGCAGTCCCTGCACCCGCCGGACGGCGGTGCGAAAAATAGTCCGAACCCACGCTGAACCATCCAGACGCTAGCCCGCAGGATGCGGGCGGTGTCTTTGGGCGCTCCGCCGTCCTGTGCTTCGCCGCAGGATGCGGCGGATCGAGCGGGGGTCGGTTGCGCGCCGGACGGCACAGCGTTCAGCACACGACCAACCGAGGCCGAGGGCGGCAGGACGCCGCCCGTGGATGCGCAGGGCGTCCGGACGTCACCAGCGTGTTTGCGCGGAAAGGAAGGGGGGGAAGAACAAGGTGGCAGGAACCCTTCTCCCGCCGGACCCAACCTGTTCGAGGCGGCAGGACGCCGCCGGTCCCCGCGCAGCCCTGCACCCGCCGGAGGCGGTGCGAAAAATAGTCCGAACCCACGCTGAACCATCCAGACGCTAGCCCGCAGGATGCGGGCGGTGTCTTTGGGCGCTCCGCCGT
>JABDLI010000065.1 GCA_013003065.1 Phycisphaerales bacterium
GCCCCGGACCCCGCCACGGCCCCGGACCCCGACGCCGACACGGTCACGCGCCCGGCTCACCCCGCCAAAACTGCCCGCCCGACAACGCTGCGGCCCGACCCGGAAAGACCGACCGGAGATCGACGGCGGGGGCGTGGTGCGTGAGGACCGAAGCGAGCACGTCCCGGTAGTCGGTGCGAGCGGGAATGTCGCCGACGTCGTCGAGCATCGACTCGGAGAGTTGTTCGAAGCCGCCAACCAGACCGTGTCCCGCTGCGACGACGGGGGCGGCCGCGCCGAGGACCATCATGACCGAGCCCGCACCGTGATCCGTGCCGAAGCTCGAGTTCTCACGCAACCGCCGGCCGAACTCGGTCAGCACGACGACGGTGACGCCATCGCGACGCGACCCCAGATCGGTCATGAATGCATCGATCCCCGCGCCGAGCTGCTCCATGAGACCACCGATGACGCGGCCCTGCACGAAGTGGGTGTCCCAGCCGTCGAGATCGATGGTGGTCGTCGTAAGCCCGACGTCCGCCTTGATCAGCTTGGCGATTTCCCGCAGGCCGCGACCGAACGTCCCGGGCGGATAGGGCGTCGAGCTTTCCGCGGCCCCCCCTTCGGCGCGAAGCGCGCGTAACCGGCGCACGGCGTCGATGGTGTCGCGACCCGCCGCCCCAACCGGCCCTCCGAACGCGGCGTACAGCCGAGCGAGCTGCTCCATGACGGCATCGTCGTCCCCGCCGACGGAGAACTCGCGGACGGTCTGCATGACGGCACCGGCCGGCGCGCCCCGCAGCGATTCCGGACGCGTGGTGCCGATGGCCACGGCACTCAAGGCCGACGCCACCGGACCCTGCGCCCGCAGGAACCGGCCCAACCACCCACTGCCGGTCTGGACGCCCCCGTGCTCCATCGTGTCCTGCGCCTCGAAGTGCGAGCGGGTCGTGTCGTCGGAGCCCGCCCCGTGAACGATGGCCAGCTCCTGCCGCTCGATGTAGGGCATCAACGCATCCAGATCCCGGTGGACCGCGAAGTACCCGTTGAGATCGATGGCGTCCTTCGCGCGAACGGCGAGCGTCGGACGGGCCGTTCGATACATCGGGTCCGCCACGGGCGGCACCAGCGTCAGCCCATCGGCGCCGCCACGCAGAAATACCACGACGAGGACACGCCCATCGCGGGCGGTGGTCTCGATGAAGTCGTGGCGGGTCACGGTCGGCGCGGGCTGGTGCATCGTTCGCTCCGGTGACGGACTCAGTGAAACTGGAACGCGGGACTCGCCAACAGCAACGCGAGCGGACGCGCTGTCTGCGACAGCTCGTTCGCCTCGAGGGCGGTCGGACGGCGGCCGAGCAGATGGGCCGCGAGGTTGTTCAGGCCCCCGGCCCGCTCGAGCAACGCTTCGTGATCGACGGCAGTCCGCGGAATCGCGCCGGCGTCGAGCTCGAGCGCGAAGTTCCAACGCCAGAGCAGGGTGCCGAGCCACGGCTCCGGCTCGATGGGATATCCATCGGGCGTGGGATACTGGAACGGCGCGTGGCCCATACGCAGCAGGGCTTCCTGCACGATCGGCGGCGCCTGCGTCCTGGCGCCGGCGCTGCGGAAGGCCGACAGGACGAATCGCAGCGGGCGTTTGTACAGGCTGCCGCGTTCGGCTCGAAACGCGTCGGTACCGAACAGCGTGCGCAGCACGTCGGCAATCGCGCCGCCCGATTGCGCGAATGCTTCCGCCACCGTCCCGATCGCTTCCGGGGGCGCCGGGTCGGCGATGAACCGCCGGCAGAGCTTGGTCGCGATGTTGTGAGCGGTCGCGGGGTGACCGCACACGATGTCGAGCACGCGGTCCAGATCCGTCGCGCCTCCGCCCGCCGGAATCGCGTGCCCAAGGACGTGCTTCACGCCGTCATCGTGGCGGCCGGCATCGAACGCGACGCGGGCGGCCCGCAGCTGGAACGGCCGATGCTCGTAGGTCCACCCGCTCAGACATCGGGCGACCTCGGAAACGTCCCGCTGCGTGTACCCGCCGTCCACCCCGAGCGTGTGCAGCTCCAGCAGCTCCCGCGCGTAGTTCTCATTTGGACGATCACCGGCATGCACGACCTTGTTGTCATGCCCGTCGAGATAGATCAGCATCGCGGGGCTCACCGCGCTGGCGCGGATCATCGACCGAAAATCGCCAAGCGCGTGGACGCGAATGACGTCTCGGTCGTCCGCCGGTTTCAGCCACCGGCAGTCGCCTTTCTGCGACACGATGTTGAGATGGTCGGTCCAGAAATCGACCATGACCTCGTGCAGTTGCCGTTCGCTTTCGACCCCGCGGATCAGCTTGAATCGGGTCAGATCGGTGAGCAGTTCCTGCTGGTGATGCTCGTACATCTCCGCCACCGGCTCGAACATCGACTCGATCGAGGCCACCGCCCGGTCGCACCGCCCGTCGCCGATCCGCTCGGGCGCGAGCTGCTCCTCGATGAACGCGTCGACCCCCATCGACCGCACCCGGGCCCGGTCACCGGGACGCGGCCCCCACGTGAGCCGGTTGAGCACGTGCGTCTCGAGATCGATCGCGTCCGCCTCCGGCGGCGCAAAGTCCACGCCCCCGTCACCCCCGAACAGCTGCGCGAACGCGTCCGACGCGGCATCGCAGCCGGCCAGCGCCGCGGTGGCCCCCGTCGCCCCCATGAGCCGCATGAAACTCCGGCGTGATGTCGACATCGGCTGCTCCTTCCGCTCGAGCCGACTCAGACGGTCGCGGGCACCGCGGTTGCCCGATTCGAACGCATCGGCGCGATCCCCAGAATCAGGCACCCGACGCCCGTCGCCAGCGAGAGCGGCAGCATGCCCAACCATCCGACGAGCGGCAGCACCCACGTCAGCGTGATCAGCAAGCCACCCCGCACCGCGGCGACCCAGGGGAGCGGCGCCGGTCCTCCCCCGCGTCCGACCTGCTGGGCGATTGCCGCCCCGCCGATGAGACCGCAGAGCACCCAGCCGCAGCCGAGAACGGCGCCGGCGAACTTTGCCGGCGCGGCCGGGAGATTGAGCAGCACGATGGCGGCCAGCACCCACGGCACGCTCACGCCGAGGCCCACGAGCACCGGCAGCCACGGTCGCGCCGCGAAGCGCGTGCGCGCGCGTTCCGTCAGCGCGGGGGCCAGCAGCGAACCGACGGCGTAGTAGGCGGTGATCACGAGGATCACACCGATGTGAATGAACAGAAACGAATACACGACGGCGGAAGTGGTCATGGGATTGGCTCCGGCTCTGGTGCAGTGACGCACCGTCCACGTGATCGGGCCACCGCTCCCGCTTCAAATGGGGGCGGTCGTAGCAGTGCCGGCATGAACCTACCCGACACGGCCCGGACGAGCATCCCCACGGCAGGACGACAACACGGGTGCCGCCATTCGCTGATTGGGGGACACGCCGATGCTCTTGCGTCAGCCTGAGCCCGTGACCGGAGATTCAGACGCAGGGGCCCCACGCGCTGAGGACCTGGAGCAGATCGGTAAAGCCCACGTCCCCGCTCCGATCGAGATCCTGCGGGCATCCGGGGCACGGGCCCCAGACGCTGAGGATCTGCAGGAGATCGGTGAAACCGACGTCCCCGCTCCCGTCGAGGTCGGGGGGACAGCCGGCATCGCCGAGCGTGCCGTCGGCGTTCAGATGCTGACCGTAGACGTCGTTCGCATCGGTTCGTTCGTCCTGCCAGGCGAGCACGGGCGTCCCCCCGGCGCTGCGACGCATCGTCAGACGCCCCTTGCCGGAGACGGCGTTCGACGCGGTGATCACGGCTGGCGTCCAGGCGAGGCTGCCGTCACCGGCCACGCGGGCCGCTCGCACCGACTTGGCCCCGAACCCGCCCTCCAGGTACGCGACGATCGCTCCGTCCGCCAGCATCGTCGCGTTGGCGAACGTGCGTTCCACGCCTTCGAGCGTCGCGACCACGCTGCCCGCGTCGGTCCACTGCCGCGCGCCGGCGCTGTCGAACTTCTGACCGGACACGCCGAATTGCCCGCCGGCCTGCTCGGTCCAGAAGAGAAAGACCTCGTCCGTCGCCGGGTTGTACGCCACGCTCGGCGACACGCGATCGAGCGCTCCGGCGATGGCGCCGGCGCTGCCGTTGTGGGGGAACGCCTCGGTGCCGTCGGCCCGCACGTGCTGGGCGAAGCACTGGAGCGGCGAGGTCGAATACCAGCCGAACACGGCGCCGCCGCCGCCGTCGGGCACGAAGTCCGGGAAGTTGCCGAACTGGAGCGACCCGCCGTCGAAGACGGCGACCGGCGCGCCGCGGTTCCACTGGGCGGCCCCCGTCGCGTCCAGCTTCTGCGTATAGATGTGCTTCGGCGCGGAGAACGTCACCGACCGCACCCAGGAGAGGATCACGCTCCCGTCGTCCCCCCCGTGCAGATCGCTGAACGCGTAGTCGGCCGCGGGGTCCGACAAGACGACGCCGCTTCCCCACTGCGGCGTCCCGGCGGCGTCGAGCCGCTGCACCTTGACGTCGGTGTCGTTCGTCCACGCGACGACGATCCCCCCGTCGGTGGTGCCCGCGATGCCGGGGGCGGCGTGGAAGACGCCGTCGGCGGTGAGCTGCACGCCGTCGGCGCCCCAGTCGAGCGTGCCGGCCGGATCCACCCGGGCCGCCGTGATCTGCACGCCGCCGAATCGATCGTCGCGGAACGCCAGCAGGGCGTGGCCGGCGGCATCGATCGCGAGGCCATAGTCCTGCGTCGAGCCGAACCCGCGATCCGCGACGAGCACGCCGTTGTGCGGCCACTGCTCGTTGCCGCCGGCATCGAGCCGTTGCAGGTAGACGTCGTAGCCGCCCGCGTTGTTGTCGAACCAGCTCACGTAGAAACCGCCGTCGGGCGTCGCCACCAGCTTCGGCTGGACCTGCTCGCCGCTGCGGTCGGCGATCGGGAGGTTTGCCTCGGTCCACTGCCCGACGCTCGTTCCGGTGAGCGCGAGCCCGGGGACGCAGAGAATCCCGCGGAGAACACGGCAACCGCGGGAACGGTGACGCCAAGGCCGATTCATCGTGCATACCTCCAGGTCCGGCGGCGGCGGCGGACGTCTTCAAGCGTAGCGGCTCTCTGCCCTCGGCCCCGCTCCAATCGGTGAGAAGGAAACAGAAGATCGACGAAGGACGAAGGCGTCGCCGAAGTCCTCGCATCTCTCGCGCAAAGGAGAGCCCGCCGCCGAGGGCGGGCTCGTGTTGATCCGATCCTGCGAATCGGCGAAGCGCGTCTTACTCCGTCCGCGCAAGACCGCCGTCCACCGCGATCCCGGTCTCGATGATCGAGAGCGTGCACTCCGTGATCATCTGGTTGAGCGTGGTCACGCTCGCGGTCGTGTCGTCCGACGATCGGCCCACGCTGACGAACGTGGCCCCGACCGGAGCCGTGTTGCCGTCGCCGAACGTGGACGTCGTCATGGTCAGCAGGCTGCCCTCGAGGTTCGCTACCGCACCACCCATCACGCCCGAGCTGTTGCCGAGAAGCATGCAGTCCACCATCTCCATCACGCTCGGATTCGACAGCAAGTCGGATGAGAACGGTGCCACCGACGGCGCTTCCTGATTCGTGACGGCGCCGCCCTGCAGGGCGGCTTCGTTGTCCTCGAAGTGACAGCGGATGATGAGCGACGTCGTGTTGTCGACACAACTGACCGCTCCGCCGCGTCCCGCCAGCGCCCGGTTGCCGAGGAAGATCGAGTCCTCGAGCAGCAGCACGGAATCGGTGCCGCCGCCGATCGCTCCCCCGCCGATCTGCTCCTGCACGTCCGGAACGCCGAACGTGATCTCCTCTCTGGCCGTGTTCTCGAGGAAGAGGCTGCGACGCACGGTGAGATCCATGCCGGTCTGGAATGCGATGGCGCCGGAGGACTGACCCGAGTTCGACGCAAAGGCCGTGTCCTCGATCGTGACCTGGTTGCTGCCGAACAGGAAAACGGCCCCGCCCGCGATGCTGGCCGAGTTGTTCTTGAACTTGCTGCCGAGCACCGTCAATGACAGCGGCGAGGCAAACAGCTCGGTGCTGATGGCGCCGCCGAATCCGCTGCCGACGATGGCCGGGCTCATCGCCTGATTGCCGACGAACGTGCTCGTGGTGATCAGCGCGTCGGTCCCGCCGCCGAGGGCGATGGCTCCCCCGATTCCCGTCAACAGGCCTCCGATGGGGTTGTCGTCGGAGGCGATGGCTCGGTTCCCGAAGAACCCGCAGCGGTCGATCAGCGGGCTGCTCGCGCCGAAGCAGGCGATGGCTCCGCCCTTTCCGTCCACGAATTCCGTCGTACCGAGCGCGGTGTTGTCTTCGAAGACGCACCCGACGATCGTCGGGCTCGCCGACATCATGAGCACGGCACCGCCGCTCGCGGCCATCCCGTTGCGCATGCCGATGCCACGGACGATGGAATCCACGGTCTCACCCGTCTGGAAGATGAAGGCCCGTCCGAGGCCCTCGCAGTCGATGATGCAGCTCCCGGGACCGTTCAGGCTCTCGACGACGACCTGCTTGCCCAGGAAGTCGATGTCCCGGTTGCCGACCCCGGTGTACACGCCATTCCCGACGATGATCCGATCTCCGTTGGTGGCGGCATCGACCGCCTCCTGGATCGTGGTGAAATCCTGCGGGACGAGAATGGTGGCCGAGAACGCGGGGCCCGCCGCCAGGCCCAGGATGACCCCCGCGAGGAGTGATTGCCTCGCGCGGCGAAGAGAGAGAGCGGTAGTGATCATGGCCAGCTCCTTCGTGTCAGGGCTGCCCGGGATCCGGCGTGAGCCATCTCATCGCAATGAAGCACGCTGACCGGCGTGGCCAACCGAGTGATCGCGATCGATCCTACGCACCCGCGATGTCCACGAGGCGATCCCCGGGCGTCAGCGCACGCATGCGGCACGACTCCAGTCGCAACCCGGCAGAGATGATGGTCAAGCGCCCCCCTGGCGCGCGCACATGGTAGCGCTTACGCCCGGCGCCGCCACGGGAATCCGGGCCCGACGTTGCCACTCCCGGGAACCGGACCCTCTCCCACGTCGATCGCGTCGCTGAGATCAGCCCGCCACGCGTTTCGCCTGCATCCGCTCCTTCGAAGGCACGCGGACGTCCTGGGCGAGGCCGATCTTCGACATACCCCAGATGATGAGATAGCTCACGTCCAGCTCCCACCACCGCAGCCCGTGGCGGGCCGACGTCGGGAAGGCGTGGTGGTTGTTGTGCCACCCCTCGCCGAGGGCCAACACTCCGAAGATGACGTTGTTCCGGCTCTCGTCGTGGCTGCGGAACGGGCGGCTGCCCCAGATGTGACACACCGAGTTGATGCTCCACGTCACGTGATGCACGAGGAACACGCGGACGAGACCACCCCAGATGAAACCGAGGAGCATGCCCGTCCAGCTCAGCGTCAAGAGGCCGCCCAACGCGGCCGGGATCGCGAGCCCGAGCAAGACCCACAGCGGGAAGAGCTGGCTCATGCGGCGGATCAGCTTGTCCTGGCGGAGGTCACGCGTGTAACGCGCGAGGTCCTTTGCGCTCGGACGCAAGAGCCAGCCCATGTGCGCATGCCACAGACCGCGGATCATGCTCCAGACCCCGGTGCCGTGCAGGTGCGGTGAGTGCGGATCGTCGTCCTGATCGCTGTGCTGGTGATGCTGCCGGTGCGCGGCAACCCACTGGAGGACCGGCCCCTCCACCGCCATGGAGCCGAGCGCGGCGAGGATCGCGACGACGGGACGCGACGTCTTGAAGCTGCAGTGCGTGAAGAGCCGGTGGTAGCCGATCGTGATGCCGATCGCCGTGGCGAGGTACATGCCGCCGAGGATGAGGAGGTGAACCCAGTCGAAGGCCACGCCCCACAGGAGGGCGATCGCGGCCACGAGCCCCGCGAACGGGATCAGCACCGCCGCGAGGTTGATGAGCTTCACCCGGATGGGCGGTTCGAGGTGCGGTTCGGCCGCGTGGTCATGGACGTCGGTCGTCTGGAGATTTCCCAGCCCGTTCGTCATTCGAATGCCTCATGCAGGAATTGGAGCCGGGCGGACGCGGGTGCGTCGGGCGTCGAAACTCCAGGGCGAAGCGGGCTCGATCGACGAGGGCATCTGCTGGAGACGGCGGGCCGCAGTCGATCAGCCGCTGATTGACATGGCCGCAAACGTGAAGATTAAAGTATACGCGTGCCCAACACACGCGTCTACCAACGCGTCACGACCCGATGATCTTCTTCGACGATTGGCGACTCCGGCAACCACAATTCGGGACGGGCGTCCTCGACGACCGGTGTCCCGGTCACTCCCGACGTGTGGCTCTCCTATTATGATGAAGGGCGACCGAACCGAACGCGTGCGCTGCCAAGACCGGCCCCGCCGGAGAGAAGGAGCGAGCCATGACGATCGGATCGAAACTCGATCATGTACGATCGATGATCCGTGCTTCCGCGGTCGGCGTGGCCGCGCCCCCCGCGAGCACGCCGTCCCCGTGGGCCCACGTGGCGGTGACCATCTCCCGGCAGACCGGCACCGACGCGTCCGACTTGGCCACCACGCTGGCGGAGTCGCTGAGCCGGCGCGACGGAAGCGGCGGCACGTGGTTCGCCTACGATCGCGCGCTCGTCGAACGCGTCGCCGAGGATCACAACATGTCGCGTGATCTCGTGGCGAGTCTGGACGAACACGACAAGACGTGGTTCGAGCATCTCACGGCTGGTCTCGGCCATGCGTCGACGGGCGCGGACGTCGCGCTCAAGACCGCGCGAACGATGCGTGCGTTGGCCCGCGTGGGCCGGGCAATCATCGTCGGACGCGGCGGCCAATCGGTGCTCCACGGCGTACCGGCCGTCGTCCACGTGCGGCTCGTGGCGCCGATGGACTGGCGCGTCGCCCGCTACGCGGATCGGCACGCTCTTTCGCCCGAGGAGGCCGCCAAGGCCGTGCAGGACACCGACGCCGAACGCGCTCGGTACATTCAGCATCACTACGGAACCGCGGTCGACGACGATGGACTGTACGACGTCGTGATCAACATGATGCGGGTCGCGCCGGCAACCGCCGTCGACGTCATCGCGCGGCTCGTGATCGGCCATCGCGCGACGGATGCGTCGGGGTCTTGAGCCCGCGGGCTCCGATGGCGGCCGGGGTTACGACCTCAGGGCGGTGTCAAAGACGCCACCCCGACCGTCGCCGGCTTCTCCGCCGCCACCCGCTGCCGCCCGAAGGTCGCGTACAAGGCCGGCAGCACGAGCAGCGTGAGCAGCGTGTCGGAGACGACACCCCCGATGACGACCGTCGCCAGCGGTCGCTGCACTTCCGCCCCGACATGGGTGTTGAACGCCATCGGGATGAACCCGAAGCTCGCGACGAGCGCGGTCATGAGCACCGGTCGCAGCCGCACCAGGGCGCTGCGTTCGATGGCGTCGTGCAGCGGCGTGCCCTCGTTCCGCAGGGCCTGGATCATCGATACCATGACCAGACCGTTGAGCATGGCGACGCCCGAGACGGCCACGAACCCGACGCCCGCGGAGATCGTGAACGGCATGTCGCGAAGCCACAGCGCCAGGATGCCGCCCAGCGTTGCGAACGGTGCGCCGGTGAAGATGATGAGGGCGTCGCGGAGCGAGTTCGTGCTCGTCTGTAGAAGCAGCAGGATCAGACCGAGCGCGAGCGGCACGATGAACATCAACCGCGCTCGCGCCCGCTCGAGGTGCTCGAACTGACCGCCGAACGCGATCGAGTAGCCGGCCGGCAGCTCGATCCCGTCGTCGATCCGCTCCCGCACTTCCTCGACGAAGCTCGCAACGTCGCGGTCTCGCACGTTGCACTGGACGACGATGCGGCGACGCTGCCACTCTCGGGTGATGGTGGATGGTCCGTCGAACTGGCTGATCCGCGCGAGCTGCCGCATCGGAATCCGCTCGCCGGCCGCGGTCGGGATGAGGACGGCGCCGAGGGCCGCGGGATCGCGACGAAATTCGTCCGGCAACCGCACGACCAGGTCGAACCGGCGTTGCTCCTCGCGGATCTCTCCGATGACCGTCCCCCCCACCGCCTCGACGATCTCCATGACGTGCCGCGCGGGCACGCCGTACCGGGCCACCGCGTCCTGATCCACCCGCACCTCGACGACCGGTTGACCCGTGATCTGCTCGACGTACACGTTCGCGGCCCCCGCGGTCGCCTCGAGGATCGCCTCGACCTCGGCCGCCTTGCCGCGGAGGACCTCGAGATCATCGCCGAAGATCTTGATGCCGAGATCCGTCCGGATGCCGGCGATCATCTCGTTGACACGCATCTCGATCGGCTGGGTGAAGACGATCCGCATGCCGGGCAGGACCGACAACGTCGCGTCGATCTCGGCCACCAGCTCCTCCTGCGCGTGCGCCCTCGTCCACGCCTCCCGCGGATGCAGCATGATGTAAATGTCCGACAGCTCGATGCCCATCGGGTCGGTCGGCACCTGCGCGCTCCCGACCCGGGTCCAGACGTCGCGAATCTCGTCGGGGAACTCTTCGAGCAAGACGCGCTCGATCTGCGTCCCGTACCGCACGGACTCCTCCAGAGACACACCGGCGAGCCGGATCGAGTTGATCGCAATCGCGCCTTCCGACAGCCGCGGGATGAACTCCGCGCCGAGCCGGGTTCCGATCCAGGCGCCGCCGACCAGCAGGATGATCGCGCCGACAATGACGACCGGTCGCAAACGAATCGCCAGCCGGACGATCGGGCGGTAGACCCACTTCGTCGCACGCACGAGCAGGCTGTCGCGGTGCTGCACCTTGCGGCTCAGAAAGAGGCTTGCCAGGACGGGCATCAACGTGAGCGAGAGCACCATCGACCCGAGCAACGCCAGGATCACCGTGAATGCCATCGGCCGAAACAGCTTCCCCTCGATGCCCTCGAGCGTGAGGATCGGCAGGTAGACGATCGCGATGATCAGCTCGCCGAACATCGTCGGCTTTCGCACCTCGATCGCGGCGTCACGCACGATGTCGAGCTTGGAGCGGCGGTCGCCCTCCTGCCCGAGACGCCGGGCGCAGTTCTCCACCATGATCACCGAGCTGTCGACGACGAGCCCGAAGTCGATCGCTCCCAGGCTCATCAGGCTGGCCGCAATGCCGATCTGGAGCATGCCGCTGAACGCGCACAGCATGGAAAGCGGTATGGCGAGGGCGACGATGAGCCCCGCCCGCAGGCTGCCGAGAAACGTGAACAGGATCGCGACGACCAGGATCGCGCCGATGAACAGGTTCTCCTGGACGGTGTCGATGACCTCGTCGACCAGCTCGGTGCGTTCGTAGACCGGCCGCACGTCCACGCCGGGGGGAAGCGTGCGTTTGACCTCCTCCAACCGCTCGCGCAACGCGGCCGTCACGACGTGGCTGTTCTCGCCCATCAACATGAAGCCGAGCCCGAGCACGACCTCACCGCCCCCCTGCGCCGTCGCCGCCCCGCGGCGGACCTCGTGACCGATCCGCACCGCCGCCACGTCGCGAATCCGCACGGGCACGCCGTCGCGGGCCTCGATGACGATGTCCGCGATCTCGTCCGCGTTCGTCGTCAGGCTCACACCCTGCACGAGCTGAAGCTCACCGCCCCGCGCGACGTTGCCGCCCCCCACGTTCATGTTGTTGCGGCGAAGCGCGTCGTAGACGTCGTCGATCACCAGGTCGTACTTCATCAGCCGGGCCGGCTCGACGACCACCTGGTATTGCCGCTTCTCCCCGCCCCAGGTGTTCACTTCGGCGACACCGGGCACCGAGCGCAGCTGGGGCCGGATGACCCAGTCGTGCAGCGTCGTCAGCTCCTCGAGCGAATGACCGTCACCGCTGACGATGTAGTGGAACACCTCGCCGAGCCCGGTCGAGATCGGTCCCAGTTCCGGCGTGCCGATGCCGTCGGGCAGCTTCGTGCTCTGCAGCCGCTCGAGCACCATCTGCCGCGCGAGGTAGAGCCCGACGCCGTCTTCGAAGATCGCCGTCACCACGGAGAGCCCGAACTTGGAGACGGAACGCACCTCGGTGAGCCCGGGGAGACCGCTGATGACCTGCTCCACCGGGAACGTCACCTGCTGCTCGATCTCCAGTGGCGCGAGCGAGGCCGCAGTCGTGTTGATCTGCACCATCACCGGCGTCGTGTCGGGATACGCGTCGATCGGAAGCCGCCGCAGCGACTCGATACCCGTGCCGACGACGATGAGCGTGATCGCGATGACGAGCACGCGGTGGTTCAGTGACCAGTCGATGATGGCGTTGAGCATGGGAGGCCGGCCGGTTCCTACTGATTGGCGCCGGGATCGACTTCACAGCAGCCGGCCCCGATGTTGCCCTTGAGGATTTCGGTCTTGAGAAGGAAGCTCCCCTGGGTCACGACGGCTTCCCCCGCGGGCACGCCGTCCTCGACCACGAAACGCTCGCCCTGCTTGTAGCCGAGCGTCACTTTGTAGGGCTGGTAGATCGTGTCGGTGTGCCGCACGAAGACCACGTTGCAGCACCCGTCCCACTGCACGGCCGACGCCGGCACGAGGACGGCTTCCTCGATGGTCCGCACCGTGATCTCCGCCCGTCCGAACATGTTGGCCCGCAGGAGCCCGTCGGGATTCTCGACCTCGGCGCGAGCCTGGATCGTCCGCGTGCGCCGGTCGACCTCGGCGCTGATCCACGTCAACTCCCCGGTAAACGTGCGGTCGGGCATCGCATCCACCCGCATCGTGACGCGTTGACCCCGCTCGAGCCGGGCCACGTCGGTCTCGTAGACGTCGAGCATGACCCACATGGTTTGGGTGTCGGCGACCGCAAACAGCGAACGGGCCGTCGTGACGACCTCGCCCGGCACGGCGTGACGCTCGACGACGATACCCGGGAAGGCGGCTCGCAGCGGGAGCATCGAGGACGTGTCATTCGTCTCGGCCACGACTTCCAGATCGCGTTCGGAGAGGCCGAGGTTCTGAAGCCGCTGCCGGGCGTTCCCGAGCTGCACGCGGCTTTCGACCAGGCGCGTTTCCGCTTCCAGAACGTCCCGCTCGGTGCCGACGTTCTGCTCGAACAGCGACTGCTCGCGGGCGTGCGTCTTCTCCCACAGATCGACCAGCGACCGCGCCTGGAGGAAGGCAGCCTTGGCGGAGCCGATGTCCGACGAGTCGACTACGGCGAGCACCTCACCGGCGTCGACCGTCGCGCCCAGATCAACCCGCACCTCGGTGATGATGCCGGGAGCACGCGACGCCAGGTGCGCGTACCGCCCGCCGTTGAACGCGACGTCGGCGTTGCACGTCACGACTTCCGGAACGCTCTGCTTCTCCAGGGTCTCGACCCGCAGGCCGGCGCGACGCGCCACGGCGGGCGATGCGAGCTGTACCGTCGTGTAGGACGTGGTGCACGTCGGCGAGGGCGGGCGGTTGACACGCATCACCCCGGCCCCGGCCCCGGCCCCGGCCGCGTCCGGGCGTTCCGCGGCGGGTTCCCCGGTCGAGGCCGGCCTCAGACAGATGAGGCACTGCGACTCCGGAAGACCGTGGGTCACGCACCAGTCCCCTCGGGCCTCGAACGCCGGGATCAGCCCGACGTTGCACCGCGTGCACAACGCTTCGGCGACGTCATGACCACCGCACCAGCCCATCGACTCGATGAGCTCGGGATGGCAGAACGGGCACGTCTCACCGGGAATCTCGTGCGGGCACGAGCCGTTCGCCGCCACCGGCGACGACGCATCGCCGGGCAACCACCCGAAGCGATCGGCCGCCACGATGAGCGCAAAGCCGCCCGCAAGAGCGACGATGCCGAAAAGAAGGATGGTCAAAGCTGTCTTCATGGAATCTTCTCCCGGGAGGTCGGGGCGAGGGGCGCCAAGCTCAACCGGACCCGCACGCCGCACACTGGGACTCGGGAAGACCGTGCTCGGCGCACCAGTCGTTCTCCACCTTGAACGCCGCGATCAGCGCCGGCTGGCACCGCGTGCAGAGAGCCTCGGCCACGCCGTGCCCACCGCAGAAACCCAGGTCTTCGATGAGGGCCGGCGTGCAGAAGGGGCAGATCACGTCGGGGATCCGGTGCTCGGCGCAGAGCGTTGCGTTCTCCGGGATTTCCACCCGGATACCGTGCAACGAGACCCCCTCGCCACCCTCGACCGCCGCGTGCGCGTCGGGGTCGTCGTGGTCGTGACCGTGTTCATCCGTCGCGGTCGCCTCGTCCGTTCCCGGTTGGGTGAGAAACCAGTACCCACCGGCAATGCCGCCGGCGAAGAGCACGGTCACGATGATCCCGATGACGAGTGGTTTCATGGCAATTCCTCGCTTTCGATGGGGGGGCCGAGCCGCCGGCCCAGAATGACTTCGATGTCGGCCTGCGCGAGGCTGACGCTCCGACACAGTTCGCTCTGCGCGATCGTCGCCTCGGCGAGTGTTCGTTGGGCGTCGAGCAGATCGAGGAACGGAAGCTTGCCCGCCTCGTACCCGACGCTCGCTTGTTCGTAGGAACGCTGGGCGTCGACCAGGACTTCCGTTTCCAGGATCCCGAGCCGCGTCGTCGCGGATTCGAGCCGGCGGTACGCCTCCCCCAGTTGCCCGAGCAGCTCGCTGGACACGGCGGCGGCCTCGCGTTGGGCGCGGATGACGCCGAACCGCGCCGCGAGCACATTGCCCTGGTTGCGATCGTAGACGGGCAGCGGAAGGCCCACGCCGGCTTCGATGAAGCCCTCGTCGTCCGCATGGTCGATACCGATTCCGAAACGCGTTTCGAGATCCGGCCGCGCGCGGGCGCGTTCCAGCTCGACGTTCCGCTCGGCCACCTCGACAGCGGCTGCCGCCGCCCGGACGGCGGGATGGTCCGATCGCACGAGACCGGCAAGATCCTCGAGCGACGGCACTTCACGCACTTCTGACCGGCCGGCGCCGACCGTGACCCGCCGTGCGTCGACCGGGTGTCCGCCGAGCAGCGTCTCCAGACGCGTTGCCGACGCCGCGAGCTCCCCGCGCAGACGTTCGATCGCGAGCACGAGTGTGTTCAGCTCCACGCGAGCGCGGATGGACTCCGACTCCGGCGCCGCCCGCGCCTCGAACCGCGTGTCCGCCACGTCGAGGGTGCGTTCGGAGAGGGTGCGCAGCTCTTCGTACAGCGTGATCGCGACGCGATCGAACTCGATCTCGGTCGCCAGCCGGCGGATGCGTCCGTGGATCTCACGCCGGGTCTCCTCGAACGCCCAGCGTTCGGCATCGACGCGGGCTTCCCCCGCCCGCGTCGCGGCGCCCAGGCGATCACCGAGAACGATCGGCTGCCGAACGCTCAGCGTCGTTTCGCTTCGGCCCAGCCCGCCGCCGGAGGGACGGACGTTCTCGCTTTCCAGCTCGACCGACGGGTTGGGCCGCAGGCTGGCCTGCCACGCGAGGCCGCCCGCCTCCCCGATCCGCGCGCGGGCCGCGGCCATCTGCGGGTTCAGGCGATCGGCCGCGTCGAACAGGATCGGGAGCGTGATGGGCCCGTCCGCCGGCACGCCGTCATCCGCGATCGACGCCGTCGGGCGGGGCTCACCGTCAACGCCGCCATCCGAGATCAATCCATGGTGCTCGAGGTCGTCGAGGATGCGCAGACCACCACCCGGCTGACTGCAGCCCGCGGCCAGCCCGGCGAACCAGGACCAGACACCAACGAACACGAGGACAAGCGTGCACCTTCGCACGGGGAACTCCATCGGACTCGACCCTGCGACGACGCACGACCGCGTCGTCGAGAACGCAACACGCCGACCGCACCGACGGGGTCGGGCGATCAGGCGAACGTCAACGGATTCGAATGGAGCTTCTAGAGCCGGAGCACGGTGGAACGCGTGCCGAGCAGCGACGGCGATGGCAACGCGTCGGTGCCGGCCAGTCTCGACCGCGGACCCGCTCGCCGCGTGCGATCGAAGGTCGAGGAGGGCTGGCCCGCCGACTGGGTGCCGACGCCACGATCGTCGAGCTGATCGACGCCGCGAGCGAGGTAGTCGCCCGCGAGATCGAGACAGCAGTCCGTGTCCTCACCGCCGTCGAAGGCGACGAGCACCATGACCTGCACCGCCGCGGCCTGCTCCGCCTCGCAGCACTGGCTCGGGCACCCGTCGCTCGCGGGGAGCGGCGTGACCCGGACGCACAGCTTGCCGCCGAGCCCGGTGGCCACGACATGCAGCACGATCGCAAGCGTGGCGAGCAGAACAGCGAGATGGGGCCGGGTCGTACGCATCTTCACTTCTTCAACGGGCTCGGGACGAGCGTGTTGCATTCATCGACCGCCGCGAGGCCCTGATCCATATCCTATTCCAGTCCGGGACGAGGCGGCGGGGAGTCCGATATCTCTCTTCCGCCCCCGATCGCCCCTGCCATACGCTCGGGATCCGGGGGCGTCCACGGCGTCGACGGCGTCGGAGAGGGCCTGCGGGCTGTTGCGGAGCGGCAGACCGCCATTATGCTCTGGGCCATCGACGGCACCCGCACGTTTCGAAGTCCGCCCCGGCCCGAGCCCTCCCCGGTTCGGACCGCGGCCGTCTACTGCTCCGACGGAACGATCACGGAGCACGTCGACGCCTTTCTCCACGATGGTCTGAAGCTGCCGCGGTGCGACCGCGTGATGCTGCCGGGAGGACCCGCCCGCCTCGCCGGACACGCCGAGGAAACGCTGCGGCACGATGACATCGTGGCCGAGCTCAGGTTTCTGATCGACGCGCACGAGCTGGAGCGGGTGATCCTCATCCAGCACGAGGGCTGCGCTTACTACCGCGAACGCCTTCGGGTCGATGAGCAGGAGATGCCCGCGAACCAGCGGACCGACCTGATGCGCGCGGCATCCGCTCTCCGCGACGCGACGAACGTTGCGGCGATCGACGCGTACGTCGCGCGGCCGGACGGCGATGCGATGATCTTCGATGCCGTCGCCATCCAATGAGCTCGCGTGGCGCCGGGGCGTTGTTCGTCCTCGCGGGAGCCGTCGTTCTGCTCGCACTCGCGGGTCCGCTGGTCAAGTGGCTCGTCACGCAGGGCGGCCCGGACGGACTCGTCGCTCCGAACGCCATCTCGTTCTGCAATGTGCTCTTCGTCGGCAACCTCTGCGCCGGGCTGACGACCTTGCTGTTCTTCGGACCGCGGGCCACGGCCGCGGGCGTGATCCGGGAACGTGGCGTGCGCCGCTGGATGCTGCTGGTGATCTCGGTCGCGTTCGCCGTCGCGATTCCGACGATGCTCTTCACGGCGCTGGAGACGACGACGGTCACCAACCTGATTCTCCTGGGACGCTTCGAGTCGATCTCGTTCGCGGCGTGCGCGGCGGTCTTCTTCGGCGCGACGCTGACGCGATCACAGCTCGCCGGGTACACCGTCATCGCCCTCGGGATCGGCGCCCTCGTCCTCATCCAGGGGATGGGCGCCCTGACGCGGGGGGACCTGCTGGTGATCGCCGCGGCGGGGCTGCAGGGGCTGGCGGCGTGCACGAGCAAGCTCGTGCTGGCGGAGATGCCGGTGCGTTCCTTCGTCTTCCTCCGCAACGCCGCGTCCGCGATCGTGTTCTTCATCATCGCGATCATCCTCTACGGACCCGCCCACTTCGCGCACGCGTTCGGGCCGGGGTTGTGGATCGTGATGCTGGTCTACGGGCTCGGCGTCGTCGCGCTCGGGCAACTCGCGTGGTACCGGAGTCTCGAGCAGCTCGTGCCGGCGACGGTCGCTGCGTTCGCCATGGCGTCGCCGGCCATTGCGATCGGATTCGCCGTCGTCCTGCTCGGCGAATTCCCGACGCCCGGGCAGATCGCCGGTGGCGTGATCATTGCCATCGGCATCGCCATCGCGGGCCGGGGCCGGCGTCAGGGGCATCCGCAGACGGGCGGGACCGAGGCCAGCCTGGGCGGCGCGTCCGCCCTCCCAATTGAGGACACCACGGACGACCATCCATGACCCACCCCCTCGCCCGCGACATCACCTGGCTCACGACCCGGCTCGACGAGGTCGAGACGGACACCGCGCGGGCCGCCGTCGACCGGATACGGACGATCGCCACCGGCATGCTCGAACGGGGCGATCTCGATCCCGCGCTGGCGACACTCGATCCGGTCGACATCCACGCGGCGCTCAAGCTGTTGACGACCCGGTTTCACCTGCGCAACAAGGCCGAGCAGATCCACATCGCCCGCGTCAACCGCGAGCGCGAGCGGGAAGCAACCCCGACCCGCCCCCGGCCCGAGTCGCTGGCCGAAGCCGTCGGCACGCTCGCGCGGGACGATGTACCGCTGGCCACACTCCTCGAGATGCTCGCGACGCTGGACATTCGCCCGACGCTGACCGCGCACCCCACCGAGTCGCGACGCCGCAGCGTGATGCAGAAGCAGACGAGGATCGGCGACCTGCTGACGGATCGCAACACGAGCGACCCGACGCCAACCGAGCTCGCCCGCCTCGAGAGCGCGGTGCGGCAGACGCTCGGCCTGCTGTTGGCCACCGACGAGGTGCGCTCGCGGCGGCTCGACGTGATCGACGAGGTGCGGAACGGAATCCACTACCTGGCCGGCACGATCTGGGATGCGATCCCCGCGCTCGAACGCGATCTCGCGGACGCCATCGAGACCCACTACGGCAAGCGACCGCCCCTGCCCGTCTTCGTGCGGTATCGGTCGTGGATCGGCGGCGACCGGGACGGCAACCCGAACGTCACCGCCGAGCTCACACGCAGCGCATTCGCGGAGATGAGGAACGCTGCCGTCGCCGGGCATCGAGCCGGCCTGGAGACGCTGCGGCAGGAACTCAGCGTGTCCGAACGTCGGGTGCCGATCGCCCCCGCCCTGGTGGCAGCGATCCGCGACGTCGAGGCGGAACGCCCGCTCGACCCGGACCTCGTCCGGCACCTCGCCCACGAGCCGTTCCGGGTCAAGATCAGATCGATGCAGCAGCGGCTGGGCGACGCGGGGTATTCGGCGAGGGGGTTCATCGAGGACCTCACGATGTTGCAGGACGCACTCACGCACGCGGGCCTGGTCGAATCCGCCACGCGGGGCCCGGTCGCCGATGCGATCGTGCGTGCCCGCGCATTCGGGTTTCATCTCGCGGCGCTCGACCTGCGTCAGCACAGCCGGGTGCACGAAGCGGCCGTCGGCGAGATGCTCGCCGCCGCCGGTGTCACGAACGACTACGCAACGCTCGACGAGCCGGCGCGGCTCCGGGCCTTGCGGAGGGAGCTGGCGACCGCACGCCCCCTGCTCGCGCGTCACGCCGAGTGCACGCCGGAAACCCGGGAGCTTCTCGACGCCCTCGCGGTCGTCGCCGAGGCGGCCCGCCTGGATCGCGACGCCGTCGGCTCGTACATCGTGAGCTTCTCCCGCGAAGCGAGCGATGTGCTGGAGGTCCTGGTGCTTCTCCGGGAGGCGGGGTTGTGGACGATCGAGAACGGTCGGGTCGAGTGCCCCATCGACGTCGCACCGCTCTTCGAGACCGTCGACGACCTGGAACGCGCGCCCGCCGTCATGCGGGCGCTCTTTGCCGAGCCCGTGTACGCGGCCCAGCTCGCCGCCCGCGGCGGCTTCCAGGAGATCATGCTCGGCTACTCCGACAGCAACAAGGACGGCGGCTACTGGGCGGCCAACTGGCGGTTGCAGGGCGGGCAGGACCGTCTCGCGCACGCGTGCATCGAGGCCGGCGTTGCGTTCCGGTTCTTCCACGGGCGTGGGGGCACGGTCGCGCGGGGCGGCGGCCGCGCGCACCGGGCCATCCTCGCCAGCCCCCCCGCCAGCCGCAACGGACGCATCCGCTTCACCGAGCAGGGCGAGGTCATCTCGTTTCGCTATGCCATGCCCGCGCTGGCCCGCCGGCACCTGGAGCAGATCGCGAACGCGATGATCCTCGCGACGGCCGACACCACGCCCGCCGGTCCGGCGCCGCCCGATCTCACGACCGTCATGGAGACGCTCGCGGAACGCTCTCGCGCGACCTACCGCGGGCTCATCGACGATCCCGCGTTCTGGCCGTGGTTCGTCGAACGTTCGCCCGTCCTGCACATCGGCGAGCTCCCGATCGCCTCGCGACCGGTCTCGCGGGGCGGCGGCGACATCACGTTCGACCGGCTGCGGGCGATCCCCTGGGTGTTCGCGTGGACACAGATGCGGTACGGCACGCCCGGCTGGTACGGCATCGGCGCCGCCTTCGAGACGGTCGTCCTGTCCGATCCGTCGCGGCTCGACGATTGCCGGGTGGCGTACCAACGCGGCGGCTACCTCCGAGCGTTCATCGACAACGCGCAACAGGAGATGGCGCGTGCGCGTCTGTCCGTCGCCCGGTGGTATGCGGGCTCCGCGGGCGCCGCGTTGCACACGCGGCTCGCGGGGGAGTTCGAACGGGCCGAGCGGGCCGTCCTCGCGATCACCGGGCAGACGGCCCTGCTGGACAACAACCCGGTCATCCAGCGTTCGATCCACGAGCGCAATCCCGACACCGACACGATCAACGCCCTCCAGGTCGAGCTGCTGCGACGCTGGCGGGAGGCGCCGGCCGACGAACGCCCGGCCCTCCGCTCGCTCATTCTCCTGAGCGTCAATGGCCTGGCCGCGGCCATGCAAAGCACGGGGTGAGAACATGAAACGACACTGCTCCGCGATCGTTCTCCGTTGTCTGGTCGGGCTGCTCGCGGGCTGCGTCGCGGCGTGCACGCCCGTTCCGCCGACGACCGTAACCCCGAACGCCACGTTGCGGGTGATGGCCTACAACGTGAAGACCGGTCTTGGTCTCGACGGCCGGCGCGATCTGTCGCGGATCGCCGAGGTGATCCGGGCGGCTGCCCCCGACGTCGTCACGCTCCAGGAGATCGACCGCGGCGCCACCCGTTCCGCTCGGGTCGATCAACCGCGGGCGCTCGGCCGCCGGCTGGGCATGGACCACGCGTACGGCCCCTTCATGGCGTTCCAGGGTGGCGAGTACGGGATGGCCGTGTTGTCGCGGTATCCGATCCGCGACGCCCGCAATCTCCCCCTCCCCGAGGGCCGCCGCGAGCCCCGCACGGCGCTCGCGATCGAGGTCGAGACGCCGGCCGGCGTCGTCACGGTCGTTGGCGTGCATCTCGACTGGCTCGCCGACGACGCCGAGCGGTTCGCGCAGGCGGAGGCGCTGATCGCCCACGTCGAAACGCTCGACGGACCCGTCGTGCTCGCCGGCGACTTCAACGACGAGCCGGGATCGCGGACGATCACGCTCCTGCGTGAGCGATTCGTCGAGGTCGCCAAGCCCGCGGGCGAGCGGTTCACGTTCCCGGCCGGCACGCCGGACCGTGAGATCGACTACGTCTTTCTCCGTCCCGCCGCCGGGCTGCGTGGCATCTCCGCCCGCGTGATCGACGAGCCCGTCGCCTCGGACCATCGGCCCGTCGTGGCCGAGTGCACGCTGCGGTCGTCGCCGTGAGCGAGCCGGAAACGCCTGATCGCGCGACGCTCGCCGAACGGGCCCGACAATCGTTCGCAACGCGGTTCGGTCGCCCCGCGACGACGGTCGTCGCGGCGCCGGGACGCGTGAACCTGATCGGTGACCACACGGATTACGAGGAAGGCCTCGCGTTGCCGATGGCCATCGATCGCTCCGTCGTCATCGCGGCGGCGCCGCGCGAGACCCCGGGAGACACCGCCTGCCGCATCCACAGCGTCGCGATGAACGAGACGTGCGTCGTCCGGCGGGACGACCTGGTGAACACGCCGCCACCCGCCGGGCGCGGGTGGAAGCGGTACGTCGCCGGCGTCCTCGCCCTCGCGCCCGACGCGGGCATGTCCGCGCCGGCGTTCGACGCGTGGATCGAGTCGACGGTGCCGCCGGACGCCGGGCTCTCGAGCAGCGCAGCCTTGGAGGTTGCGGTCGCAACGCTCGTTGAATCGCTCGTCGGCCGGACGCTGCCCCCGCTCGAGAAAGCCCGGTGGTGCCAACGAGCGGAGCATGTCTACGCCGGCGTGCCGTGCGGCCTCATGGATCAGATCGCGTCCGCCGCATCAACGGCGGGCCACGCGATGCTCCTGGACTGCCGCACGCTCGCGATGACGCCGATCCCGCTGCCCGCGAGGGAGGTGGCGGTGCTCCTCGCCGACACCGGCGAGCGGCGGGACCTCACGTCGAGTGCGTACGCCGAGCGGCGACAGGCGTGCCGCGATGCCGCAACCCACCTTGGCGTCGCCACGCTCCGTGACGCCGAGCGTGTCGACCTCGACCGCGTCGCCGATGTCCTTCCGCCCGCCGTGCTGCGTCGGGCGTGTCACGTCATCGGCGAGAACGACCGCGTGCGGGCGTGCGCCGCGGCTCTCCGGTGTGGACATTGGAGCGACGCCGGACGTCTGATGAACGAGAGCCACGACTCCCTGCGCGACGACTTCGAGGTGTCGAGCGCAGCCCTGGATGCGATCGTCGCCGCGGCCCGATCGATCGGTTCCGGCGGCGGTGTGCATGGCGCCCGCATGACCGGCGCGGGGATGGGCGGCTGCGTGGTCATCCTCGCTGCACCCGAGGCCGCGTCGGGCGTCATGCGGCGATTGACGCGTATCGCGTCGAGCGTGTTGGTGGTGCGGCCGGAGGATGGGGCAGGACCGGTTTGTGGAGGATAGGTGGGGTTGGGGCCGGGGCCGTGACCGCGACTCTCGCCGGCGTCTCTTCCCGTTCCTTCGGGACTGTACTCCCAACCTCCGGGTGCCACGGACAGCGAAGCGTCCGTGCCGTCAGCGTCCGTTGCAAAGGGGTGATTGACGCCCTCTCGCAAGGGACGACGCACGGCACGGACGCTCCGCTGTCCGTGGCACCAGTACTTTGTGAACCGTGCCCAGGTTCATCCCACGACGATAGAGACCCGCGACCATCCGGTCGCGGGTCTCGGACTGCGCGTGAAGCGGAGGACGTCTACGGCAGGTCGACCGGAATCAGCACCCGAGAGATCGTATGAATGATTCCGTTGTCGGTCTGCAGGTTCAGCGGGAAGAACAGCGTGGGGTTCGGAAGGTCCGGCTCGTTGTCAACCAGGAACAAGAATCGCGGCAGGAAGGTGCCCCCCTGAAGCGTCTCCACGGGGACGCCGAAGAAGCTCAAGAGAATGAACTCGAAAGCGTTGATTTCGTCGTCCACGACGTGATAGAGGAGCACGTCGGTGAGCAGTGGGATCGGATCGCCGCCACCCAGGTCGGTGAGCGCGGACACGATGAACTCGAATGCCCCGCTTTCGTCCCGCCCCTCGTAACCGAGAGTTCGAGCGAGCCGAATGAACGCGAGGTCGTTCGGAGCAAACACGGTGAGCTCCGCGTCGGGATCGGCCAGCGGCCCGACCAGGTCGGCGGCGACGACCGCGTTGAGCAGCATGTCGTAATCGAACCAGTTCTGATCGAACTCACCACCGCTCGACGCCACGACATCCGCAATGGTCTGCGCCGACGCGGGGGCCGTCATGACGCCGGCGCCGAGGGTCGAGAGGGTGAGGGCCAGTGTGCGGGTCAACATTTTTCGCCTCCAGAACGCTCTTGGTGTTGCCGCGGAGCCCACGCCCCGCCGACGTCCTGGTGATCGCGTCCCTCCGCAGGTCGGATTCGCTGCGCGGAGGAATTTGTCGTTCGGGGCCGGGGGTGTGTCCGGGTCCGGGTCCGGGTCCGTGTCCGCGTCCGGGGGGCGCGTCCGCTAGAATCCTCTTGGTGTCCCCCGATCAACCCCTCCACCTCGAGCTCGATCGCACGACCGGTCTTACCGTGCACTGGTCCGACGGGCGGCACAGCTTCTATCCGGTGAAGCTGCTGCGTCGGCTGTCGCCGTCGGCCGACGCTCGCGCGTTGCGGGAGTCGCTGGCGGAGAATCCGCTTGCGGTGCTGCCGGCGAGCGCGGTCTCCAGCGGCGAGCCGCTGACGGCGGAGGGGGCGGAGATGGTCGGCAACTACGCCGTCCGCATTCGGTTCTCCGACGGGCACGACACGGGTCTGTACTCGTGGTCGTACCTTCGCGAGATCGACCCGCAGCGGGACGCGGTGGAATGACCGGTCCTGGTGGTCCGGATCTTCGACCTCATCCCGACCCACCGCCGTTCCTGCTCGAGGCCGTTCCCCATCCGGCTCCCTGCACGCTGGCCGTGTCCATCCACGCGTCGCATCTGAGCGGCACCATCGCGCACGTCTCGAATACCGAGTACGTCCGGTGGATCGACCGTGCGGCCGAGCTGCACGGGGACGCGGCCGGTTTGAGCCGCGCCGCGTTGCTCGAGAAGGGCGTGATGTGGTTCGTGGCCCGGCACGAGATCGACTACCGCGCCGAAGCGCACGCGGGGGACGAGCTGGTCGTCGCGACGTGGGTCGAACGCATCGCGCGGGTGAAGGCATGGCGGTCGACGCTCGTCGTGCGGCCATCGGATGAGACCGTCGTCTGCACCGCGAGCACGCTCTGGGTGCTGGTCGATCTCGCCCGACGCCGGCCGATTCGTATCCCGGCCACGATGGTGGGAGCGCTCGATCCCCGGATGCGCCCCGGCACCACCAACCCGTGCGAGGTCACCACCTGATGCACGTCGCGCTCATCGTCGACGAGGAGCGACTGGCCCATGAGCAGGCGACGCTCAACCGCATGTGCATCGGGTTGATCGGCGACGGCATCCAGATCACCCGCATCGTGCCCGAGACGCTTGGCACCGAGGCCCTCGGGGCCGGCGAGAAACGCGTCGCGCTCGCATCGCGGGTGGCAACCGAGATGACCGTGCTACCCTGGATGCGACGCGATCGCGCGCACCGCATCGCCGACCAGATGGACAAGGGCCCGCCCGACGTCATCTACGCAATCGGCGACCGGGCGTGGAAGCTCGGCGTCGACCTCGCCCGGTCGATCGATCGCCCGCTCGCCCTGGACGTCTGGTCCGCCGCGCAGCTTCGGCGGCTCCCGCGGGGCCGCGCCGCGGCCGCCGTCTACGGGTACATCGCCCCGACCCAGCCGATCCTCGACGCGTTGCGTCGCCGAATCGACGAGAACCTGACGTACCTCGTCCCGATGGGCATCGCGATTCCCCCGAAACCACGGGCGATCCTCAGCGATCCGGACCGATCGATCTCGCTGGCGATCCTCGGAGGCGGTCGCGACGTGCCGGCGTACCGGGCCCTGCTCGCCGGGTTGAGCCGGGTCGTCCGCACGACCTCGCAGATTCAGGCGTTTCTCGAGCTGTCCGGCCCGAACGAACACGAGATCTGGCGACACGCGAATCGACTCGAGCTGCTGCACAACGTCTCCGCGCTCACCGACGCGGCCCAGCACCGGAACCTCCTCACCTACTGCGACGTCGTCCTGCTGCCCGAGCAGTACGGCGAGCTCCGGTCGCTGATGCTCGACGCGATGGCGTTCGGAATACCCGTCCTTGCCAACGACGACGCGTTCCTGGACATGCTCATCGACGGTGACACCGCCGTGGTCGTCGATCCCGCCGACGCCGAGACCTGGGCGCGGAAAATCAGTTGGGTCCTCGGCGACCCCGACGAGGCTCGCGCCCTGGGCCGGAGGGGTCGGGATTGGGTGGCCGGCCGGCACCGGTCGACCGACCAGATCAACCGACTGATCGAGGTTTTTCACCGCATCGGCCGGGGTGGCGCTATCCCGTTCGAGACGGGTGGGGGCAAAAACTGACCAAAAACTGCGGCGGCGTCCCCGGGAGATCCGACCCTAGTTTCGTCGCCGGCGTGGCATCGGTGCCCTCGGACCAACCGGCGAATGGCAAGATCTTTCTCCCCTCCGCCCCGTTGTTGCATTGTGCTTCAACGGGGTTTTTAACCGCCAAGACGCGTGGACCTTCAAGATCAAGCCTAAGTCCCTGGTAGGCAACACGTTCCCGGTATAGACCCGGAGCCGGTGTGTGCTCCCGGGCCCCAGCGAGTCGCCCGGCGGCGGCGATGTTGGTAGAGTGAAGGACGCGTTCTGGCTCCTCCACGCTCATTTCCACGCCGGACGCGACGAGGGCCCGACCCCATCGGGAACGGCGCTAAACGACTTATTCGGAATGGAAGGATCAGAGTCATGATGCGGACCGTGATGACAATTCTCGCCGGCGTGATGCTGGCGGTCGTGATTGGCGGATGCGACAGCGGAACCCCCGAAGACGCCGAGATGACCCAACGACGTGAGCCCCCGGCCGAGAAGCGTCGGCCCCCGGGTGCTCTCGGTGACGCCGATCTCTCGGCGGAGCAAGGCGAAGGCGAGCCCCCGCCGGCGGGTGGCGAGGGTGGTGGCGGCGGATAACGCACGCTTCCAGCCTGTGACGACAAAGTCGAAATCCGGTCCCCTGGGGGCCGGATTTTTTTGCGCTGTCGCCCCTCCACGACCGGATTCGAACCACGTCCGGAAACGAAAAACCGCCGAATGGAACAGTCCATGTCGGCGGCGGGTGGATGGCTCTTCGCTGTTTCTACTATGACAATTCGGCGGCCGCGGCGTCAACTCAAAAACGCCATGTTGGGTCGAATTCGTCCCGCTCAGGCCCCGAGCAGATCCCGAAGCACGTCCAGACCCACCTCCAGCTTGGCCTCCGGCGCGGCGTAGCTGAGACGGACGTGCGTGTCCCGCTCGCTGAAGACGCCACCGGGAATGACCAAGACGTTCCGCTCGATCGCCCGCTCGACCAGCTCCGTGCCGCTGAGCCCCAAGTCGGGCGGCACTTCGAAGAACGCGTAGAAGGCACCGCCCGGATGCACCAGCGACGTCACGTCGGCGAGCGCGTCGACGACGAGGTCCCGCCGCCGCCGGTAGCGCTCCACGTGGTCGCTCATGTCCACAGCGTACGCATCGGCCACGCCGACCTGCGCCATCGACGGAGCGCACACGAACGTGTACTGCTGGAGCTTGGCCATCTGCTGGATGATGGCCGCCGGTCCGGCGGCGAATCCCAGACGCCATCCCGTGCAGCCGTACGTCTTGCCGAATCCCCGGACGAGCAGCAGGTTGCGGCTGAATCGGGCGGGGCTCGGACAACGTCCGTCCTCGCGTGACTCCGGGTAGGTGAACTCGTCGTAGATCTCGTCGGACACCAGCAGGATGCCACGCTCTTCGCACAGCGTCGCGAGGGCGCGCAGATCCTCACCCGTCAGCACCACCCCGGAGGGATTGCCCGGGGAGTTGACGATGAGCATCTTGGTGCGTTCGGTGATGAGCGGAGCCACCCGCTCCGCCGTGAGACGGAAGTCGGGGTAGGTGTCACACGAGATCACCCGCGCGCCGCTGATGCCGCCGAGCGCCGGGTAGATCACGAAGTACGGATCGGGGATGATCACCTCATCCCCGGGATTCAGGACCGCGAGGCACGCGAGCATGATCGCGCCGCTGGTACCGCTCGTGATCATCGCGCCGAGTTCGGGCGACGACAGCGACCAGCCGACGTCCTCGGCCAGGCGACGGCCGACGGCCGCGAGCAGCTCGGGAGCGCCTTGCGTCAGGGTATACCCGTTGCGGTCCGCTCCGATGGCGTCGACGGTGGCTCGCTTGATCGGCTCGGGCACCGGAAAGTCGGGCTGACCGATCGAGAGGTTGATGGGGTCGTCGAGCTTCGCCCCGAGCTCGAACACCCGGCGGATGCCCGACACGTCGATCGCGCGAGCCCGGTCACTGATGAGGGCCGAGAAGTCGAACGTCAGATCGGGCATGGCAGGTTCGCGGACGCCGGGGCGCCGAACGGTCACTCGGTCGGCGTGGCGACGGCGTCGTCTTCCTCGGCCTTCTTCTTCTTCTTCTTGGTCACGACCTGTCGGTTGGCGACCTTGACGAGACCGAGGGGCGAGTCGCTGCCCGGGGTGAACCGCGACTCCTCCATGAGACGCTCGATACGCTCCGATCGCTTGAGCACGTTGCGGTGCTGGTTCAGGGCGGCGGGCTTGGTCTTGAGGCTGCGGTGGAGGCTCATGGCTGGTTCCGTCTCCCCCGAGGGGGTCGTTCGTCGATGGAAGGCGTCGGTGGGACGAAAGACGCCGGCGGGATCAGGGGATCAGATACGCTTCGCTGAAGTCACGCTCCCCCGGGTGTTCGCGTCGCCACGCCTCGCCGACGGCGAGGACCCTCTGACGCAGACGCCTGACCTCGATGTCCGACTCGTCACGAACCGGAACCCCGGGCAACGCGATCACTCGGTGGAATCGGTCATTATGCCGCGGCAAAACGCAGGCATCAAGTCCGTTGGCCAGGCAGAAGCGGGCCATCCGGAGGGCTCCCTCCTCCCGGGTCTCCGCCAGCACGTAGTAGTAGAGGCCCGCTTCGCGGGGGTCGCGGAGCAGTTCGTCCTCGGCGGATGCCTCGGCGTCGGGCGGCCGGGCCGCCGCCGGCTCCGCCGCGACCCCCGGACCCAGATCGGGCGCCGGGGTTGCGAGCACGCGATGGGTCTCTCCGGGTCGGGTCTCGCCCTCGATCTCGAGCGGATCCTGAGCGGGCATGCCCGTCGGGGGAAGACCGGAGGCGAGGAAGCGTTCGTACTCGGCCCGGGTGGACTCCTCGGCCCGCGTCGCCCCGAGCAGGTAGGAGCCGATCAGAAGCACCATGACCGCCGCCGACGACAGGAGGATGTACCCGACGGGCACCCGGACCACCCGTCCCCCGGAGAGCCATCGACTCGGCGCAGCCCCCTCCGCCACCGGCTCGGGCTCCGGCTCGTGACGCCCGCTGGCCTCCCGCCGCATGATCAACTCGTACAGCGGCGTCGAACTCGATCGTTTCGCCATGCGTCCTGATGCTAGCAGCCTGCCCCCGACGTCGCGCGAAGAGGCTCCTCGCCCCAGGCGATGACGGATGCGAGCGCCAGGCCCGATCCGTGCGATTCGCCTCCCGGCCCCCGCACGTGCGAGAAGCTGACGTGCCACGCCACGACGCCCAGGCCGTCCGCGACCACCCGGCACCGGCCGCTCAACGCGACGACGGGTCCGCCCCGGGGGGTGTGCTCAAAGGCGATCTCCGTCCACCGCATGCCGCCCCGCAGCCCCGTGCCGAGCGCCTTCAGGACCGCCTCCTTTCCGGCGAAACGCGCGGCGTACCGTTCGGCCCGCCCGCGTCGAGCCGCTTCCGCGTACGACTGCTCGGCGGCGGTGAACACGCGATCGCGAAAACGCACCCCGTGCTCGTCGAGCATCCGCGCGACGCGATCGATCTCCGTCAGGTCGACACCGTGGCCCACGATCGGCATGGAGCGGATTCTACCGGACCGGCCATTGCAAGCCGGTTGCGAGCCCGTTGTACACTCCCGTCGTGACCGAGCCCCCCGCCGCCCACCGGGCGCACGCCGCCGACGATGACGCCAGCCGCTCGATCCCGTGCGCCGTGCTGACCGTGTCGGATACGCGGACCGACGAGACCGATGTCAGCGGAAACGCGATCGTCACTCGACTCGCCGCGGCCGGTCATCGTCTCGCCGATCGCCGGATCGTTCGCGATGAACCGGATGCGATTCGCACGACGATCGACGCCTGGCTCGATGATCCCGACGTCGCCGTCGTCATCACGACCGGCGGCACGGGCCTGGGGCGGCGGGACGGGACGGTCGAGGTCGTTCGCGCGTTGCTCAGCGCCGAGCTGGAGGGCTTCGGCGAGCTGTTCCGAATGATCAGCTTCCAGGAGATCGGCTCGGCGGCGATGCTGAGCCGCGCGGTGGGCGGACTCGTCACCCGCGCGGGCGGGGGCGACACGTTTCTCTTCGCGTTGCCGGGTTCGCCGAACGCCGTCGCGACCGCGCTCGATCGCCTGCTCGTCCCCGAGCTCGGTCACCTCGTCTGGATGCGACGCAACCCGTAACGCGTGTCAGCCTGCCGCCCCCGGCGCTCCGGCGAGCCACGCACGGCGGCACGCGGGCAAGTCGGCCCACGGGTTGGTCCAACCGCGGGGATCGATGACGAAGGGGCCGGCGAAGCTGGACGTCTCGAGCGCGACCCGGTACGCCAACAGATCCAGTTGTCCATCGGCGTGCCCGAGGGGCCCGCGTCCGCCCGTCGAGAGCAGGTCACACAGCCGCGCGACGCCGCACTTCTCGCCCCATCGCGTCACGGCGGCGATCGGGTCGGCCCCTTGCGCGAGCCAGGCCGGCGGATCGATGCCGACGCCCGCCGGCGGCGGGCCCGGATCGGCGTCGACCCGAACCGCGTGATCGGCCAGCGTCACGCCCCGTCGCTCGGCCATTCCCGCCAGCGTGAGCGTCACCGACTCGGTTGCGTCACCGGCTGGAGGCAGGACTACGCTCACCGGCGGACGCCCCAGGTCGGCGGCCAGGTCGAGCGCCGCGTCGACGGAGGCCACCGCGCGATCGACGCGGCCCGGCTCCGCGAAATGCGCGGGCGGAATCCACAGATCGAGCCCGGCGACCGTCAAGCCGTGACGGGCGAGGGTCGCCGACAGATCCCGCCGCGCCGAGCGGTCGAGCTCACGCGGACGCAGCCCCGGCCGGGTCGCGTCGAGCTGCACGCCGCGAATCTCGAGATCGCGGAGACGGGCGAACGCGACGCGGGGGGACAGGGGCGTCGCCGGGAACGCCGCGGCGAGGCGTTCGCCCGCGTCGGACCCATCGCTGTTCGGGGCAGACATGACCGGCCACGCTACTGCCGTTCCCACGACGCCGCCACCACCCGAGCCCGCGTAGGATGGCCGTGATCTTCCCGCCCGTTCTGATGTGGTGACAAACATGCCTTCGTCCCCGCCGCTCCTCGATGTCAAGCTGCTCGACCACCCGGTCACGACGCTGCCCTTCGACGAGCGTCCCGGGGCGGCGGGAGGTGAGTGCACGTTCCTCGGCCGCACCCGCTCGGAGGTGCATCCCGATCACGGGGCATTGCGTCAGCTTCACTACGAGGCCTACGAGCCGATGGCGGAGCGCTCCCTTCGCACGCTCGCGAAGACGGCCGCGACGGAGCATGGATGCGTCGCGATTCGGATCCACCATGCGCTTGGCCCCGTGCCGCTCGGAGCGGCGAGCGTGCTCGTCCAGACGCTGGCCCCCCACCGCGCCGAAGCGTTCGCCGCCTGCCGGTTCCTCATCGACGCGCTCAAGTCGGAGACACCGATCTGGAAACGCGAGGAGTGGAGCGACGGAACGACCTGGTCATCCGGCATGCCGGTGACGCGCGGAGTGCCCGACTCATGACCCTGCTCAGCCGCTCGTGCCTCGTCGCGTACTGGCTGGGTCTGGTGCTGTGGGCCAGCGGGCTCATCAGCGCCGCGGTCGCCGCCATGAACGTCTTCCCGCAGCTGGACGCCATGCCGTTGGCCCTGACCGAGTTCGCCGGCTACCCGGTGGGCGAACATCCTCGGATCGCCGCCGGTCACATCATGGAGGGCGTGTTCTTCCTCGTCGACGTGATGCAGATGGTGGCGGCGCCGGCGGTGCTCCTGCTGCTGCTGACGCAGCTCACGATCTTCCGGTTCCCCCGGCGACCGGTCGCGAACGTCCTGCGGGTCACGCTGCTGCTGGCCGCCGCCGGACTGTTCGGCTACCACGCCCTGCGGCTTGCGCCTCCGATGAACAGCGCATTGCGTGGCTACTGGGCGGCCGCGGCGAGCGGCGATGTCGAGACCGCCCACGCGCAGCGAGCGGCGTTCGCCGCCCTGCATCCCCGCGCCGACACGATTCTGCGGCTGGACCTGCTGCTGGTTCTCGGCGCGATCGCGGCCTCCGCGGTCGCGCTCGCCCCCGCCGCCCCGGCGTCCCCCGCGGGTTCCCGGGCGGGTCTGGAATCGCCTTCCCTCTTACGCGAGCCGCCGCTCTCATGACGACCTCCCCCCCGCGCTCGCGGGCGACATCCAAGACCGCCTTCGATCTCCCCGCCAAGACGAAGCCCGAGAGGGCCCGCGCGACCCGCATCCTCGACGCGCTCGAGCGGTGCTACCCCGACGCGCACTGCGAGCTCGACTACACCAACCCGCACGAGCTCCTGTTCGCGACGATCCTGTCCGCACAGGCGACCGACGTCGGCGTCAACCAGGTCACGCCCGCCCTGTTCGAGCGGTTCCCGACGCCGGCCGATTACGCGGCGGCGACCCCGGCCGCCATCGAGCGTCTGATCAAACGCATCGGGCTGTTTCGCAACAAGGCCAAGGCGATCCACGCGGCGGCGACGAGGCTCGTCGAGGTCTACGACGGCGTGGTGCCGGCGACGATGGACGACCTGCTGACCCTCCGGGGGGTGGCGCGGAAGACCGCGAACGTCGTCCTCGGCAACGCATTCGGCATCAACGTCGGCGTCGTCGTCGATACGCACGTCGCGCGGCTCGCGCAACGCTTCGGTCTCACGGAGCACACGGACACGGGGAAGATCGAGCGTGATCTCATGGCCCTTTTCCCCCGGCCCCGGTGGACGATGGCCAGCCACCTGCTCATCGCCCACGGTCGCCGCGTCTGCAAGGCGCGGGGCAGCACGTGCGTCGAGCATCCGGTGTGCCGCCGCTACTGCGCGAACGCGAGCGTGGAGACGTGACGAACCCGGCGTCGCGGATCACGTCGGTCCGGCCGCTCCCGTCCGACCCCGGCACGGTCAGCGTGCGGGTGGACGGTCGGGTCGTCGGACGCGTGGCGGTCGAGATGGTCGACCGGCTGGCGCTCGCCCCGGGAGCGTCGTGGTCAACCGAGCGGGCGGCGGCGTTCGCGCGGGCGGCGGCGACCGACGCAACACGGCGGGCCGCGCTCGGCTGCCTGCGGCGACGCTCGCGATCGACCGCCTCGCTCCGGGCCTGGCTCACCGAGCGTGGTCACGACATCGGCGTCATCGCGGAGGTGATCGGCGATCTGCACGCGCGGGGTCTGCTCGACGACGAACGACACGGCCGCGACCTCGCGCGGGCGCTGCTCGCGCGACGCCCCGCGGCGTGGCGGTTCCTCGTCGAACGGCTGGAGCAGAGCGGCCTCGCCCCGGTGCTCGCCGAGCGGATCGCGACCGACGCCGTTGCTGGGGTCGATCCGGTGGACGCCGCCCTGACGGTCGCCGGCCCGGTCTCCGGCGGTGCGGGCGACCCCCGCCGGCACGCCCGCCGGGTTGCCGGCACGCTCCAGCGGCGGGGGTTCGACGAAAACACGATTCGTCTCGCGCTTCATCGGCTGGGGCTGCTCGAGGTATTGGAGGCGGGTTCCGGGGATCACCCGTGACCCGGGAACGATCGGCGGCATCGGTTGTTTGACGGACGCACGAGGGCGATCCGGTGCTCTCATCTGGCGGCTCGTCCTTCTCCCACGTCCCCCTTCGGAGCGACGCATGACCCCGCGACCGACCCTCTTGGCTCTGGTGTGCGTCACGATCTCGGCCCTCGCGTGCAACGGACACGCTCCGAGTGCGGCTGCGCCGGCCCCCGCCCCTGCCCCCGGCCCGGCCCCCGCCGCGACGCCGACGCCTCCCGCGGCCAGTCCCCCGCGTGTCGATCCGGCCGGGACCGAGCCCCCGGCGGCCAGCGACCCGACGCCGCCGGCGGTGACGACGGGCCCCGTCGATCCGCCGCCG